>CAIMVD010000172.1 GCA_903844815.1 uncultured Bacteroidota bacterium
AAGAGAAGTGAGGTGCCTGGCCAGCTGATTGGATCTCTCATTAAGCTCTCTGTAGGTCAACGATGAACTACCCGAAATAACGGCAGTCCTTTCAGACTGAAGTACTGACTGCTCTTCAAAAGAGGTCTGTACAAAACCAGCTGGAACAGCTGTTACAGTGTCATTAAAATCCGAAAGCAGCTTCTTGTCTCCGGACGAAATCAGCGAGAGCTCCGATATCGAAAGTCCGGGATTGGCAACTGCTGACTGAACAAGATGTACAAAGTTATCCTTCAAACGGATGATGGTCTCACGTTTGAGGATGTCTATATTAAATTCGATCTCTCCTTCAATCTCCCCGCTATTTTCCCATAAATTGATAGTGATGTCGAATGGAGATACACATTCATTGACATTCACACGTTCGCCCCTGCATCCTCTTAATTCAAATGGTTTTGCAGAATTTGCAAGCCATGCCACGGCAATCTGGAAGATAGGGTTAATATTTGGAGACCGCTCAGGATTCACTATCTCAACAATTTTCTCAAATGGAAGTTCCTGATGTGCAATCGCCCTTAAAACAGCATTTTTAGTATAGTTAATAAAAGTACCTGTCTTCTCGCTTTCGTCGATTTGAAGTCTGACGGGAATTGTATTAACGAACATTCCGAAGATGTTCTCAAGGCTGGAATGGTTCCTGTTCGACACATGGGTTCCTATGCATATATCGTTCTCGCCGGAGTACTTCTGCAAAAGAATACCAAGGTAAGAAAGCAGTGTGGCAAAAAGTGTAGCATGCTCCTTTCTGGCAACTTCCTTAAGCTTTACAGTATATTCTGCTGAAATCCTGAAGTCTTCCTTTTCTCCGAAACCCGACATGCTGTCCTTTCTTGGAAAATCGTACGGGAAGTTAAGTACGGGAGAGGTATCTTTCAGATTTTCAGCCCAGAAACGGGATGATTCGGCTTCATTCTTCTTGGCATCTGCATCGTACAAACCTCCTGCGTAATCGAGGTAATAATTTCTTACATCTTCTAGTTCTGCTTCCTTATTTTCTATCAGACTATTATAGATAGTCCTCAGATCCTGAAGAAAAACACTCCATGACCAACCGTCGAAAATAAGATGATGAATTGTAACATGAAAAACAAAACTGTTGTTATTCTCTTTAAGCAGATACAGTCTGTACAGAGGACCGCTTTCAAGGTCAAATTGTTTACGTGAATCGTGTCCAATGAAAGAGAGTATTCTTTCTTCATTGTTACCTGAGCGATTATCGGAGAAGTCGTGTTGTTCAATGACAACCTCTTTCGGGATAATCTCACAATACGGGTTTCCGTCTTTTTGTTTAAAAAGCGAGAACATTATAAAATGTCTGTTGAAGAGCAGATTAATACTCTTCTGGAAGTCATCGGTATTCAGGTCACCTGTGAAACGGGTAGTGAAAGGGATGTTATAAGCAGGATTAGATCCGTCAAGCTGAGAAACAATCCAGATCCTGTTTTGGGTATAAGTCAGGGGGAAGTTTAAAAGATCTATTTTGCCGACGCTTTCGCCACCGGCTTCCTGTGCTGAAAATTCCCCTGCAAGTTTTGATGTTAATTTATTAATTGTTGAATTATCCAGAAAATCCTGAAGGGAGATCCTGAATCCCAGTTCTTCCTTTATCCTTGTAAGAATCTGCAGTGCAAGGAGGGAATGTCCTCCTATCTCAAAGAAATCCTCATCGGGTCCAATTTCATCACGTCCGGTGAGCGACTTCCAGATCCCGGTAATTCTCCCTGATGTTTTGTCTGAAACTTTTCCCCTTTCAGTTCCGGCATCAGGCGGTGAAATTTCACCCTTAGCCCTGTCATCGCTATAATCAATAAAAGAAGGTCCCTCATATTCCAGCCAGTGGCGCTTCTTATCAAATGGGTATCCCGGAAGAGTAATTTTCACAGGACTGCTTCCATTTCTCAGCGCGCCGTGGTTTATTTTGATCCCCAGATTATGAATATTACCCAGGGCTGCAACCAGTTTATGCCTTTCATCGGTGCTATCTGATTTGCCTAAAGTACTTATTATCCTTTTTTTATTCGTGACATCCTTATTCTGCCTTATCATCGAACTAAGGTGGGTATCGGGACCCACTTCGAGGAAAACAGTTTCTTCGCTCTTAGCAATAGCAGAAACGCCTCTCCCAAACATAACAGTATTTCGTAATTGCTTTGCCCAGTAGTCACCTGATACAGCCTGACCGGGGGTGATAAAATCACCTGTTACACAGGAGATGAATGGCAGTACAGGTGCAGATAAACGGAAACTGTTAACGTAGGCAGTAAATTCGGCAAGAATCGGGTCAAAGGCAGCAGAGTGGAAGGCATGAGAGGTATTCAGGGGAATAAACGCAATATTATGCTCCCCGAGAAGGGTTTTCACCTTTTCTGAATCATCAGTTTTAAAAGAGATCGTGCAGGAGGCATCGGAGTTTTCGGCTGCTATCTCGAAAAGGTGGCTGTTGAGGCTTTTCAGTTTGTCAATTCCGGTCCTTACTGCCATCATACTGCCCGAAGGCATCGAACGCATCAGCTGCCCTCTCTTTATTACTATCCTTAAGGCGGTTTGCATATCAAATACCCCGGCAATTGTGGCAGCTGTATATTCTCCTATACTGTGACCAATAAGGTAATCGGGTTTAATATCAAGATCTTCAAGAACTCTGGCAAGCGCATACTCAATTATGAACAGGGCAGGCTGTGTCATTTCTGTGCTTGCAAGTCTCCTGCCGGCTTCTTCTGAATTATCTGAGTTAAATAGAATTGAACGAAGGTCAGTTCCTGTTTCCGCCTTAACAATAGCAAGGCAATCATCAACAATGCTCCTGAATTTGTCATTTCTCCTGTAGAGACCGGCACCCATATTGACATACTGAGCACCCTGGCCGGGAAACATGAAAGCGATTTTGGAAGCGAGATTATCTTTTTTCCCGTCGTTAAATACAGAATTAACCGATACAATATCTTCTGTTCCCTCTGAAACAATAAAGCTTCGGAATGGCATATGATTACGGCCGGCCTCAAGAGTATAGACCACATCTCCGAAGTTTACCGAAGGATTTGATTTCAAAAAATCAATAAGATCCTGTTTTCTCTTTCCAAGCGAGAATTCCGATTTTGCCGAGAGTATTGCAAGGTAAGGCCAGTCTGATTTGTCTTCTGGTGAAGAATCAACAACGGGAGGTTCCTCTACAATAACATGAGAATTGGTCCCCCCGATACCGAAGGAACTTACGCCCATAATCAGTGGTTTATCCTCATTCCACTCTCTCATATCCTTCTGAACAAAGAATGGTGAATTCTCAAGATCAATATGAGGATTGGGTTTTGTAAAATAAAGACTGGCAGGTATTCTCTTATGATATGCAGCCAGACAGGTTTTTATGAACCCAGCCACTCCGGCAGCTGAATCGGTATGTCCGATATTGCTTTTTACCGATCCGATGCCGCAAAATTGCTTTTTTTCTGTTTTCGCGGTGAAGACCTTTGTAAGGGCGCCTATTTCGATTGGATCACCAAGAGAAGTAGCTGTTCCATGTGCCTCAATATAACTAATTTCCTCTGGTGATACCTCTGCGAACGATTGAGCCATCATTATTACTTCTGCCTGTCCGTCTACACTTGGCGCGGTATAGCTTACTTTCTGACTACCGTCATTATTTAGTGCCCAGCCGCTTACAACAGCATATATAGTATCATGATCTTCAATGGCATCGTCGAGCCTTTTAAGAATAACAGCTCCAACTCCGTTACTGCCTACAGTACCTCCTGACTCAGCATCAAATGGCCGGCACTTTCCGTCGGGTGACAGGATCGCTCCTTCCTGATATACATACCCCTTTTCCTGAGGTACTAGAATCCTTACACCCCCGGCCAGGCAAACATCCGATTCGAAGCTGTAAAGACTCTGACAAGCCTGTGCTATGGCAACAAGTGATGTTGAACATGCAGTCTGAACAAAAATTGCCGGTCCTTTAAGATTAAAGTTATAGGCAGTTCTCGACGACATGAATGAAATATCATTCCCAATCATTATCTGGGCATCATCGGCAAAACCGGGCTTCCTGAAACTTTCCATTTTTCTTGGATCGCTCAGGATATTATTGAAAAGATAGGAGCTCATGGTACCTCCGGCAAAAACGCCTATTGCACCTTTATAACCGACAGGATCACAACCTGCATTCTCAAATGCTTCCCAGGCTGTTTCGAGCCATAGCCGAAGCTGGGGATCAGTACCCTCAGCATCCTTTGGTGTCATACCAAAAAAACCTGCATCGAATTTATCCACATCATTCAATACCCCTCTGACCCTTACATAATCGCTGTTTCCAGTCTGATTAATATAGTCACGTTCACTCTTTGCGAGTTCATCGTCGTTGAAGTGTTTCATCGTATCCCTTCCGGATACAAGATTTTTCCAAAACTCGTCGAGGTTATCTGAGCCCGGAAATTTGCAGGCCATACCTATGACGGCTATCTTAGTATTAGTTGTATTCATATATGGGGCGATATATTATTTAGCAAATACTATTATTTAACCACGTAATTTTCTGAAGTTCGCACTTTTTTTATTTCGTGTCTTATCGTCTATTTCCATATTTTTCTGAACCAGACTGTCGTCTTTCCTGCCTGATAAAAATTCAGCCTGATCGCGTACAGTGGGAAGCTCAAATACCTTAAGGGCTTTCAATACAATATTGAATTCCTTTGAAATTTTGTTAGTAAGACTTATTGCAAGCAATGAATTGCCTCCGATATCAAAGAAATTATCGCTTAAACTTATGTCAGCGGTTTTCAAAATATCACTCCAGATCCTTATAAGTGCTCTTTCGGTCTGGGAGGATTTTGTCAGGTCTGTTTTCTCCCTGATACTAAGTTCCCCGGTGTCGTAAACAAGAGCTTTTCTGTCGGTTTTGCCATTTATTGTAGTAGGAAATCCATTCATGCGCTTAATTGCGGAAGGCACCATATAGGAAGGAAGTTTTGCTTTTATTATGGCAAGCAAATCCTCTTTTTCCATATTAAATGTCTCGGGTACATTAATAAATGCTACAAGCTTGTAATCCCCTTCCTCAACCTTTAAGGCACTGACGACAGTTTCTATTATCCCGTCTATTTCATTCAAAGCGGTTTCTATTTCTCCAAGCTCTACCCTGAAACCCCTTATCTTTAGCTGATTATCTGCTCTGCCCCTGAAATCGATATTCCAGTCGGGTAACCACTTTGCAAGGTCGCCGGTACGGTAAAGCCTCTCTCCGGGTTTATGGGGGTTCTCCAGAAAGAACTTGCTGTTTAAATCATCCCTGTTAAGATAACCCGTTGAAACTCCATCACCTCCTACATATAATTCCCCAACAACACCGACAGGAAGATAGTTCATATCCCTGTCAAAAATATAAGCGGTAGAATTACTGATAGGTTTTCCGATCGGTATATTATGATTAAAATCCGTATCAATAACATAATAAGTCGAATTACACGAATTCTCTGTTGGCCCGTAAGTATTTATCAGCTTCATTCCGGGATTATCCCTTCTTACCTTATTGGAATGAACCACAGAAACAACATCACCTCCAAGTACTAGTGTCTTAACATTCCGGAATATATCGGTCCGTGCCTCGGCAATCTGGGTAAAGAGAGCAGATGTAAGATCTACATATGAGATTCTGTTGGCCGCCAGAAAATCGCCAAGGCTGGCAGGATCAAGGAGGGTTTCTTTATCAATTACATATAGTGTAGCGCCATTGAGCAGGGCCCCGTAAATTTCTTCAACGGATGCGTCAAAAACAATTGCGCTGCTTTGCATAACATTGTCGTCGGGCTTTATATCAATGTAGTTGGTGTTCCTTACAAGCCTTACAACTCCTCTCTGATGAATTATTGTCCCCTTGGGAATTCCGGTGGTGCCTGATGTATATATAATATATGCCAGATCGGAAGGCGAATTGACAATATCGGGATCCGATTTATTTATATGATAGGTGCTTTCCGATTCAAGTCTAAGTACTGTTACCTCCGGAGTATCTGCCTTTACTGATTTGTCGGAATTGGTCAGTATTATTCTGCATCCAGAATCGCTGATCATAAAGGCTATCCTTTGTTCGGGATATTCGGGGTCGATTGGAACATAACCGCTGCCTGCCTTTAGAATACCGAGGATAGCAACAATCATTTCGGCCGATTTTTCAATTATAAGTCCGACCGGAGTATTCTTATCAGATCCGAGCTCTCTCAATTTCCAGGCAATCTGGTTAGCCCTCTCATTTAATTCAGTGTAGGTAAATGTTTTTTCCCTGAAGACCAAAGCAGTTTTATGGGGAAATATCTTTACCTGCTCTTCGAAGAGTTGTGCAACTGTTTTTTCACGCGGATAGTCGGTTGTGGTATCGTTCACGGATTCTATCATACGCTTATCCTCATCCGACAAAAGGGATACCGAACTTAGAGGCATTTCTGAATCCTTAAGGAGATTATCGATAAGTGTAAGAAAATAGTTCTTTACCCTGACCGCTGTTTCATGTTTAATAATATCAACATCATATTCGATCTCTCCGTCAATACAATCCCCGTTTTCCCACATGAAAAAAGTAAAGTCAAACGAGGATATTCCATTTTCGACTGTGGTCATCTCGCCTGGAATGCCACCGAAATTCATTGGTATGGTAAGGTTGTTATACCACGAAAACGAGATTTGAAAAAAGGGATTAACCCCGGGAATTCTCTCAGGATTAACAGCTTTTACAATCTTTTCAAAAGGAAGTTCTGCGCGGGCAATAGCATCCATGGAAGAGCGCCTCGACAACCCAACCTGATCCCTGAATCTGTTTATACCTCCTATCTTAAGTCTGACACCAACAGTATTTACAAACAAACCAAATAGTCTTTGAGCAAGGATGCCTTTTCTTGTGGAGACCGGTACCCCGATACAGATATCATTGTTACCGGTATATTTCTGAAAAAGAATACCCAGAGCAGTTAGTAAGGTATTGAACAGTGTTACATTGCTCTCCCTGCTGATTTCCCTCAGCTTAAGAGTATTATTCGGGGAAATTCTAAAAGGAACCCTGACCCCTAGCCCCGATGGTTCTGATCTCCTGTGATTATCGTAGGGGAATTTCAACTCAGGCGGACATTCCTTCAGGTACTCCTTCCAGAAAGCAAGATGCCTCTGTTCCTTTTCGGCATTCATTGTTTCCTGTTCCATGTACGAACAATCGTAGCTGAAATACCTGATTGGCTCCAGCGGATCGCCCGCCCCCTGTAAGATATCAGTATAGATCTTACTGAGTTCCTGAACAAAAATGCGGCGGGAGAAGCCATCGAAAATAAGATGGTGAATTGCTGCATGGAAGAAGTAGTTCCTGTCATCCTCCTTAAGCAGGTAAAGCCGGTATAATGGTCCGTTTTCCAGATCGAAAATCCTTCTTGTATTTTCCCCGGCAAATAATAAAAGTTTCTCTCTCCTGACAGAAACAGGGAATTCAGAGAAATCGACGAGTTCAACATCGACAGGACGCTTCTCTATTACGATATATGGAACTCCCTCATTCTGCCTGAAAACAGAGAACATTGTATGCTGCCTTTCAAAAAGAACCGACAGGCTTTGACGAAGAATTTCCAGACTTATTTCATCACTGAAATGATATGTAAGCTGCATGTTGTATGCCGGGCTTGCAAGATCCTGCTGGGCAACTATCCATAAACCCATCTGATTTGTTGACAAGGGCAAACTACTCTGATCTGTAAGATGTGTAAGTCTCTGCATTTTAACTTGTTTATCTATTCATGCAATAATATCTCAAATAGCAAGCCTGCATATAATTTACCAGCCGGCGTGGTGACAGGCTTCAAATTTTTAAAAAAGATACCGGAGCCACTACCGTTTATTAGCGAATAGGCAGATTTGCATAAATAGTCTTCCCTGAAGTATTTTTAGGAATCTTGTCGATATACCTGATAGAAAATCCTCTGATATTAATTCCTGTTTTCAATGCCAGATACTCTCTTATTTCCTGTTCCCGGGAAATGTCGCTGATATATACTATCATATGATCATCCTCTCCCGTACAGGCGCAGTCGGATATTATGTTTTTCAGGAGACGTTCGGTCTCATCAAGATTAACCCTGTTTCCGAAAAGTTTGATGAACCTTTTTTTCCTTCCCACAATATAGTAAAAGTTGTCACTGTCCCTCTTTGCGATGTCACCGGTAATCAGGATTCCTTTGTTTTCATCTTCTTTTTTCAGATCGTCACCGCATTCGGCATATCCGTGCGACACATTTCCTCCTTTATAAACAAGTTCCCCGACGATTTCAGCTCCTTCAACAGGATTATTTTTGTCATCAATTATGCTAAACACACCACCGGGGATAGCGATTCCCATACTTCCAAGCTTTGAAATGGCAAATTGGTGGGGAAGATAACTCATCCTTGCTGTGGCCTCGGTTTGTCCGTACATTACATAAAACCTTTTGTTACTCTTTAATGCCCACTCGGCGAATTCCCTGTTCAGATCGGGATTAAGCTTGCCGCCGGCCTGGGTCATGTATTTTATTGAAGGAATCTCCATTTTGAAGATATGGAGCTTTTTCAGGATTTCGTAAGTATATGGCACACCCGACATTGTTGTAGCTTCTCCCCTTTTCAGAAAAGCCCAGAATTCCTTTTCCATCAGGGTTTTATTTGTTAAAAGGACGGTAGCACCGACAAGGAAATGACTATTTATAATTGACAGGCCAAAGGAATAATTCATCGGCATAGTCGTAATCGGACGATCTGAATCACTTATCGCAAGGTATTCAGCAATCGAACGTGCATTGGCTTCGATGTTTGCATAGGTCAGTCGCACAAGTTTAGGACTTCCTGTGCTTCCCGATGTGGTCAGCAGAAGTGCCAGTTCGTCGTGAAGCGGGAATTGAATCTCATGACTGAGCCTTATCAAAGAATACTCATTGGAAGAAAATACGACTGTTTCATCGGAAAATTCATGGAGTCGCGATACCGGTATCCACAGATACTCCGGCTTGTAAGTTTCGATGAGATTGAAAAGCAATTCCTTATCCAGAGAATCGTCGAGGAGTAATGGAACAACTCTGTTTGAAATAAATGAGATGTATGCGCAGAGCGAATCAGGCCGGTTCTGGCATAATGCAAAAATCAGGCATCGGTGCCCGATCTTGCTGTACAGCAAATCAGAGAAATCAAGGATATCTCCATATTTAACTGTAATGCCGTCATCTGTTATGGCAGCAATATTGTCCCTGTGAGTTAGGAGAAGGCTACGGTTATACATAATAAAATTAGTATTTTAATTATCTCATTCGTATATCATAATTTGCCAAGAATCAGGACGAGAACAGAAAAAACTCAGAATAAACCGGCATAAATTCTCATTCTGATTTAGTTACAAAATATGCTGTTCTTAAAAAATATGAAAACCAACTCACTATCCCAATGAACTTCAGCATGTCCTCGATTACCTGGGAATAGGAATTAGTGAATCCAATAACTATTAAATAATCGGATATGGCTGAAGCTCCAAGAAAACCAAAAGCAAGGATTAAGAGTATATAATCCGTTTGAAGTAAGAATTTCCAGAAGAAATAAACCAAAGCAATTACGGATAATCCGTAAAAAACGAAGAACACATTTTCATCGACATGAAGATATTCCGGGAATATCATGTCGTGAAGCAAAAACTGATCATCAATCAACATCATCAGTGTAATAAATCCGGCATAAACAAGAAAGTTCGTTTGTATTTTTGGCTTTCCTGCCATTGATGAAAGTTTTGATGAATAGAAAAGAATTGCTGCCGTTGAACACCACATTAAAATTCCAATATTCGACACAAGCCCTATATATGGCTTTGTCTCCATTAACTGGACGGGATCTCTTGACAGATATGAAAAATGAAAGTCATTTAGAAGTGAGAATATCCCCATTGCAATCATAAAGAGCACGCCGGGAATGAAAATTTTTACCATAGTCAGTAGGGAATCTTTCCGGAATACATTTTTTAAAGTAATAAATTCCATAGTTTTTGTTTTTAACCTATTCAAGTTACAATTCCGACTAAAATAAAAATCCCAGCCCACTTCCAGGATGGCCTTTCTTATAACAGTTTTAAATATCTATCTTATACTTGTTAAGAATTTGCTTGCCATTCTCATATGAAGAAAAATCAATTATATCGTCTGTTTCCAGAGTAAGATCAAAAGTCTCTTCCATTGCAGCAATCAATCCCATGTGACCGACAGAGTCCCAAACAGAGACAGATCCTAATGACATACCGGGTAACTGCTCTTCCTTTACCAGAAAGTTTAAAATAAACACCTGGTTGTACTTTTCTAAATTGGTCATTGTTATTATTTTAGTTTTGACTATTAATACTTATTTAAGTTAGCCATAATCCGCTTAATCTTTTACGCAACGTACAGATACGCCTGTATCTTTGGTATAATTTCTTTCCTGAAGTGTTGACAGATCGAAATAAACGAGCCAGCATGAAGCCAGAAGAGGAATATCTGCAGTTGTACTCCAGTAATAGGCTCCAAGTCCTGCACTGGAATAAGTACCTGCCGGCTGACGGATTCCTCCGGGCATAGCAGAAAATCCTGACTTGTTGTTGCTTGCCATATCCTGCCCGGGATTACCGGTGATACCATATAATACCCACCCGGTGGTTGATGCAAGAGCTTTGGCGCTGGAATTCGGACCAACAATCTCACCGAACGCGCCCGAATTAACGTAATCATCAAGAACCTTCCAGTCAACATCACTGGGAACATGCCATCCGGCAGGACAAACGTTCCTTGAATCGGCAGCTGCATACCAGGTATAAAGTCGGCCATAAATTGCGGCATAACTCTCATTGCCCATATATGCCCAGTTATATTTCGGCGAAGTAGCATCAGCAATTGACAAGGAATTAGGAACGGTTGATCCTATCTGATCTCCGTTATTGTATTTTGTTGCCTTGAGATTATCAGCCATCCACCACTGAGTTCCGATTTTTACGGTACCGTAAACATTACCTTCAAAATCCGTCACCTTTCCTTTTTCAATTACGTTATCTGACGGCTTGTTGCATCCCTGGGGCAAGGTAATAAGAGCCGCTGTAACAATCAGTATCATAAAGTATTTTAATCGCTTCATCACTATAATTTTAAAATTAAAAAATACTTGCTAGATGGCTTTGTAATCAATAATTTCCTTCAGGCATCTTTCAGCAGTTTTTCCATCCCAAAGTTCGGGACGAATTGGAATACGAGGTTTTTTAACTGCTTCGAGGAACTCTTCACGTATGGTTTTAATACTATTTCCTACAAGTACGCTGGCTCCGCCATGTTCACGCAGGGTGATTGGACGTTCAGTATTCCACCGGAGAGTGAGGCAGGGTGTACCAAGAACGGTGCATTCTTCCTGTAATCCGCCGCTGTCGGTAAGAATAACCCTTGCCTGCATGTTCAGTTTGAGCATCTCGAGATAACCCAGAGGCTCAAGCAGGAGTAGATTCTTGTGGCTCATAACTTCTTCCAGCAGTCCGAAGTTGTCGAGCATCTTGCGTGTCCTGGGATGAACTGTCCAGATAAGAGGCATTTCGGGACATACCTCATCGATCATAAACCTTACGATCGGCTCAAGTATCTCCTTCCTGTCGACATTCGATGGACGGTGAAGAGTCATCAGCGCAAATTTATCAGGAGTTATCTTTCCTATACTTTTCCATGTTTCGTTAACTGAATTATCCCTAAGAATTTCTTCAATGCTGATTTCTGAAGCTTTTTCCCTGTTGTTTTCGAGGGTATCGATCATTATATTCCCGGTAAACTTCACCTTATTGTCGGGAACACCCTCTTTTTTCAGGTTTTCTGAAGACATCCTGTCGGGGGTTAAAAGCAAGTCGGAGAGCCTGTCGGCAACAAGCCGGTTAACCTCTTCAGGCATTGCCATGTCGCCTGAACGTAAACCAGCCTCAATATGGCAACAGAGAATGTTCTCTTTCTTAGCAGTCACAGAACAGGCAAGTATTGCATTTACATCACCAACAACAACTACCCAGTCGGGCTTGTTTTCGCGCAAGACTTTTTCAAATTCGATCATTGTGTTACCCACCTGCTCGGCATGGCTTCCAGAGCCAACACCCAGGTTAATGTCAGCGTCAGGTATTTCAAGCTGTTCAAAGAAAGCCCTTGACATACGGTCATCATAATGCTGTCCTGTATGTACAAGAATATGTTCGACTTTATTGCCGTTATTCTCATTGTGTTTCTTAATAGCCTTTATGAAAGGAGCTATTTTCATAAAATTCGGACGAGCGCCAACTACTGAGATAATCTTCATAATGTCTGTTTATAATCTTTAAATAATAACTACTTACTTTTTTTATCAAAGGGGAACTAATAAAGAAGAATCCCCGGTATTAAATCATTCGCTCTTTATCGAAAGGTCCACACGTCTGTTAAGTGCCCTGTCCTCATCAATAAAGTTGGGAGCAATCGGCCTGCTGCTGCCATAACCAATAGAGCGAAGCCTTTTGGAGTCAATGCCTTTGGTTATTAAATAATTGGAAATTATTCGTGCCTGGCTTTTCGACAATGAGAGTTTATCCTCTGGCGACCCGGTGTTATCAGTATGGATTGCAATTTCGAGTTTCTTATCGGGATACCTGCCCAGAATTTTAACAACCTGATCAAGCAACAGGTATGACGTTGATGTCAGCCTGCTATTACTGTCAAAATACGAATCAGCTGATATTCCGAATATTTTTTTGACGTTATAAAGTTCCTTTTCAGCCGGATCGGTAATCAGTTTAATTTTAGTTGTTACATTTCCGAATCCCTTATGAACAAGATCCATAAATGGTAAATAAGATGCCATGAGGCCCATCTGCCTGTCAACAACGTAGCTGTAGTTGCCGGAAACACTGTCGTAGATCTCTTCCACTTTAAAATTAGCAGGAAGGTTTTTGAACAAAACATCTTCAGTACTCAATTTATTCCGTGACGAAATGAGCTCAATCAGAAAAAGCGCTCCGGCAGAAAAATCTGATTCAGCTGAATATAGAGTCTTTACTCTGACATTGACAAAACTTCTGATATCCGGAAAATCTGTTATCGCTACGGATTTCTGATTAAGGTAACTATTTTTTTCCTTAAGATCAGTTGTCACATGTATCTTCTTTGAGGATCCTGTTCTTAGAATTATTCCGGATGAATCGGATTTGATAGTTAGTCCAAGATTAACAAGATAGTCGCCCTTTTCGGCAAAGGCATGTTTTACCTTTTCGCCCTGTCCACGGGTACCGTCTCCGAAATCCCAGGAATATGAAAGAATTTTATATCCGGGAAGATAAGATTTTCTTCCGTCAAAGAATAGTGAATCATCCATTACAAGCACATCCTCAGAACTGATATATGCCTGTTCATAGTCTTTTATTTCAAGATCATAGGCAAGCTTCGAAAAGAAAAGCTTTCCTGTAACCTTATCGATAATATCGAACCTTACTTTATATTTTCCGGGACCAGGGAAACGATGTGTCACCGACACTCCGGGTCTCTTCACTCCTCCTCCAAAATCCCAAACATATGCAAGGTTTAGTGTATCAATAATAATGCGACCCGTATCAATGAAAGTGAAGCCATATTGGTTTTCCTTTTGTGCGGCAGTATAGAGATTTTGAGGGATTTTGGTCTTGAAATGGAAGATGTCATACTGGTTGTCCCTGTTTGATGAGAAATATCCTTCGTTCATCAGCGAATCCGTAACAATCCCAAAATCATCTTTCGTGGAATTAACAGGACGATCGAGATGCACGGGTGTGCTCCACTCATTTTCTGAAAAATGTGAGAAGAAAATATCCTTGCCTCCAAGGCCTGCATGACCGTCAGATGAGAAGAAAAGTTCTCCGGTATGATTAATGTAAGGATAAATCTCATTCCCTTTTGAATTTATTACCGGGCCCAGATTAACGGGATCATTCCAGTATCCATCCCTCCAGAGACTGTAGTAGAGATCAAGGCCACCGAATCCGCCAGGCTTATCAGATGCAAAATAGAGTTTTTTACCATCAGGGGACAGGCATGGAAAGGAAACATTGTACCATTCATTATTAATTCTGAACTCTCTTAGTTTTGACCATCTGGTACCGTCCCAGACGGCAGAAAAAATTCCGAGTTTATTCCTTGGGCTGGAAATCTGGCCAATCTTACTTTTTACATCAAGATTTCGCGAGAAATAGATTGTATCATACCTGCTGTTGAAAACAGCCGGACCATCATTCAGCCTTGAAGTAAGATCCTTCGATAGCACCCTCGCATTTTGCCATATTACCTTTCCGGTGGTGTCAATGTAGTTGATCTTATAGAGTCCTTTATCGTCGGCAGTCGAATAATTAATCAGGTTAAGATTCCTGTTTGTCGAAAATACTATTCCTTTTTTGTAAAAAACAGGCGCGAACTCGTCATATTTATCTGAACTGAACAGTGTTTTCTTGACAGTATATGTCTCTGACTGTCCCAATAATGATGCCTGAAAAAGAACAGCTACAAGGGTAAATACCGACAGTTTGTAATTCATATTGTATATTATGTTAAATAAAAACCTGTTTAACCTGCTGCAATCAGAAAATCAGAGGACTGGGGACCTCGACCTTATAACGGAATTCATATCTTAGCATGATCTCATGTGAGCCGTTACTGTAGCTCCCCAGTTTACCAAAATCATAATCATAGGTATAGGCAACTCTTAACTGGTTATTGATCTGGAACTGAAATAATCCTGCAAATGACTGGCTGGTTTTGTAGGAAGCTCCTACCCAGAACCTGTCGTTAAATGTGAAATAGCCATTTAAATCCATCAGAAACTTACCACCCGTTGTTAAGGTAATGAGGGTGGAAGGAATGAAATTAACCTTTTCCGATATATCAAAAAGATATCCGTACATGAGCATATAACTGTACTGACTCGGATCAACCTGAACGGTATACTTATTCTTGTCAGAACTGAAATTATAGCTCAAAAACCTGGGTATTGAAAAACCTCCAAATTGTCTTCCTGATTTGTAATATACCCCGAAGCTGAAATTAGGAATGACAAAAAGACGTGAATCAATAAGATATGCTTCATCTCCGGGATCCAGCACAATAAGATCAGACCAGGCCGTATTGGTAGTAGTTAAACCTGCGCCCAGGCCGAGTGACAGGATCCCTTTTCCGAGATTAAGTCTGTATGCATAATTTGTAACCATCTGTGTCTCCTTGGTAACTCCAATCCTGTCGCTTATAAGGCTGAATCCAACCCCAACCTTGTTATCCATGATAGGTGCGTCAGCGATGAATGAGGTAGTTTCAGGAGCGCCGGGGATACCAACCCATTGTTTTCTGAAAAAGGCTGAGACATTAAGGGCACCTCTGTTTCCTGCAAAAGCAGGATTAATTGTTAGAGGATTAAGAATATACTGACTTGTCACAGGAACCAGTTGTCCAAATGCACCTATAGGAATCAGCAGGATAGAAAGTACTTTAATAATTTTTTTCATTCTGTCATCTAATTACTATATAACCACTTTTTGATACTCCGTTTTCAGCTTTCAGAGTATAGAAATAAGTGTCATTGGGAAGCTGATCCCCGTTCTTGTCTACTCCGTTCCACTTATTATCATAGTTGTTGTTGCTGAAGACCTGAATTCCCTTTCTGTCAAAAACCGTGAGTTTTGTTTTTCCAAGAGTCGCCAATCCCGGAAGGACAAAATAGTCGTTTTTACCATCCATATTCGGAGTAATAAGGGTGGGAACAACAAAGTCGTTAACGATTATCGTCACAAAATCAAGTGAAGGAGGACAAACATCATTTGAAACCGTCCAAAGGACTCTGTTTTCTCCGGGAGCAAGGCCTGTCAGATTAGTAGTAGTGTTCGAAGGACTTGCAATTTTAGCCGATCCGAGCACAAGGGACCAGAATCCTGTTTCGTTTACACCAGGCGGCTGTGCCGATACTGAAGTATTAAAGACATAGTTCAATGTCTGGTCGGGACCTGCAACAGCAACCGGGATTTCAATAACTGCAACCTCCATTGAGTCTGCATTAGTACATCCTCTGTCATCAGTAATAGTTGCTTTAAAAATTGTTGTTCCCAAAGGAGTGGCAACAGGATTACTGATATAGGGATCATTCAGAAGTGAAACTGGCGACCAGTTAAACAGACCGATTCCTGTAGCTGCCAATTGAACGAAGCTTCCTTTGCAGATAACAGTGTCCCTTCCTGCCGAAATAGGAGGCTTATCATAGAAAAGGGCTATAACTTTGTCACTCGACTGGCATGAACTGTTGGTTTCAGTCCATAAAAATTCATATAAACCGGGAAGGGTTACTGTAACTTTTGAATTCGCCTTGTTTGCATCAGGAGTAAATGAAGCATTACCTGGTCCTGTGAATTTAGTCCATATTCCGCCTCCTGCTCCGGCTCCCGGGATTGCAGCTAAAGTTAACTCAAGACCACACAGCGTAGTGTCCCTTCCGGCATTGGCCGACGGAACCTTGAAGAAGTTTACATTTATGGAGGCGCTGTTTGAACAGGTTCCGTTAACTTCTGTCCAGGTAAAAGTATATTGCCCGAAAGCCGACACTGTAACAGTAGCGTTCGGAGTATTGGAATTAGGGTTGAATGAAACAGTTCCTGTACCTGCCGTTTTTGTCCAGGTACCTATACCAACACTCGGAACAGCATTTAGCAAAAAGCCAGGACCACAGTTATTTCCTCCTGTACCCGGATTCGCTATAGGCCTCTCATAGAAGTTCACAGTTACGTTTGAGCTGCTGGAACACCCACTATTCAATTCTGTCCAGGTAAAAGAATAATTACCATATTCTGACACTGTTACAGTTGCTGTTGGAGAGCTGGCATTTGGAGTAAATACCGCTGTACCTGACCCTGCAGCCTTTGTCCAGGTCCCGGCTCCGATACTCGGTAACGCAACGAGGCTGAAGTTAAGGTCACATTCATTTCCACCCCTTCCTGCATTGGCCACCGGTACTGCATTTACTGTATTTGTAATTGGAGCAGTAATAACATTACATCCGTTCAGTCCTGTAATCCTCACATCTACCTTGTCGCCGTTAACAAGAGTGTTTACTGAGTATGTCGGCAGGGAACCACCCTGTTTACTATCGCCATTAATCCTATAGTCATAGTTGATACCGCCCGATGATGTAAATATGATAACCGACCCGGAGCAAAAAATGTTATCACTATCAGAACTTGTCAGAATAGCGGCGGGAACCGGAAGAACACTATTGGTGATAGCCGGTGATGTAGACACGCATCCATTGGAAGTAACAATAACATCAATCGCCTGCCCGTCAGTAAGAGTATTTGTGGTATATGAATTCTGCAAACCGTTCTGGACACTAATACCGTCTATCCTGAAGTTATAATCACTCCCTCCTGACCCATAGAATGTCACAGCCGAGCCTGCACATATTTTATTATCACTGTCAGTGCTTGAAATTCTGGCTACCGGATTTGGGACAACATTATTTGTAATCACGGAAGAAACCGCAGTACATCCATTATCATTGGAAACAATTACATCCACTGTCTGTCCATAGGTAAGCGAACTGGTCGTGAAGGTAGCTGACAGGCCGTTTTGAACGCTTATGCCACCAACCCTGAAGTTGAAACCTGTTCCCCCCCCTGCAGTAAAAGTAACGCTGGTGCCTGCGCAGAAACTGTTATCGGGATCGGTACTGACCAGAGTCGGAACCGGTAAGACATACATAGTAACTTTTATTGCAGTGCGTGTACTGCTTACACAGCCTGTAGTTGCATTTCTTGCAAGTGCATAATATGTACCCTGCGTGGAAGGATTGTACGATAAACTTGAGCTTCTAAGGACGGAACCACCTGATGCATCATTATACCAGTCGATTGTCTCACCTGATTGAACTGTTGCACTCAGCACCGGTACCGATCCGCCTTCGCAGTATGATTTATCTCCACTGCTGACGGGAGCCTGAATTACAGGACAGGTACAATTGGGAGCAGTCACGGCGAGCGTATTTTCGCAAGTGTTCCCATCAGTCACACTTACTGTAATATTTGTACCTGCCGGAACACCGGTTATAGCCCAAGCATTTCCTCCTGTATTGGAAACTGTACCTGAAGTGCTTGTAACAGTCCCTGAACTAACAGCGACTGCCAGAGAATAAGTGAGCAGGCTGGCGGAACACACCGGGGCCGAGGAGATGAATATGAATGGCAACGGATCTACAAAATTTATAATTGAAGATGAAACAGCTGTGCAGGAGTTTATGTTTGTAACTATAACGTCAACAGCCTTTCCATTACTTAGCGAAGTTGTAGTATAGGTATTTGATACTCCTGACTGCACACTCGATCCTGCTACCCTGAAATTATAAAGAGTCCCCCCTCCTGCTGTAAATGTAACGCTGGTTCCCGAACAGAAGCTATTGTCAGGATCGGAACTTATAAGGGTAGGTGTAGGTAAACTATTTACAACGACAGGAAATAAAGAGACAGCACCATCGCCACAGTTATTATTCCCCTTAACACTTATATTTCCCGAAACTGCTGAATTGCTGAAATTTACAGTAATAGTATTTGTGATACTTGTTCCTGTTGCACCCGAGGGCAGGGCCCAGATATAGGATGTAGCATTTGTAATTATAGGAACGGTATAAGTTACAGCGGATTGCCCCTGACAGACGGGAGTACTGCCTGTAATTGCACCTGCAGGCAGTGGTAACGGATTTACCGTTACGAACAGCAAAGAAGCTGTTCCATCGCCACAGGTGTTGCTCCCGGCGACTGTAACATTTCCTGAAACGGAAGAACTTCCATAGGTTACTGAAATGCTGTTAGTACTACTTGTTCCGGTTGCTCCTGCCGGAAGGGTCCAGATATAGCTTGTGGCATTATCGATAGCAGGAACTGTATATACTACGGAAGCCTGTCCCTGGCATACTGTTGTACTCCCAATTATTGTCCCAGCGGCTCCCGTCAAAGGATTAACTGTTATTGGAAGAGACGAAAACGTACCATCGCCACATGTATTATTACCTTTCACTGTTATAGTCCCTGAAACTGCCGTGAGTCCGTAATTAACTATTATTGTGTTGGTTGTGCTTGTTCCGGTCGATCCAAGCGGAAGTGTCCAGATGTATGAAGTAGCATTTGAAATTACAGGAACATTATAGGTTACAGATACCTGTCCCTGGCACACAGTAGCGCTTCCTGTGATTATACCTGCGGCAGCCGGAAGAGGATTAACAGTTATACCCAATGATGATGCTATTCCCTCACCACAGGCATTAAGGCCCTTAACAGTGACAGCTCCTGAGGCAGAAGATGTTCCATAACTTACTGTGATGCTGTTGGTTGTGCTGGTTCCTGTGGTTCCTGAGGGAAGTGACCAGATATATGAAACAGCATTTGTGATAGCGGGGACAGAATAAATTACAGATGCTTGCCCCTGGCATACAGTGGCAAGTCCGGCAATTGTACCGGCAGCCAAAGGTAATGGATTGACAGTGATGCCATGAGTGGAAGGTATCCCATCACCGCAGGCATTGGTACCTTTAACCGATATGTTTCCTGAAACTGCGGTTGCACCGTAATTAACGGTGATGCTGTTGGTTGTACTTATCCCAGTTGCTCCGCTGGGAAGTGTCCAGGTATAGCTCGTTGCATTTGTTATAGACGGAACAGAATAGACTACGGATGACTGACCCTGACAAACGGTAGAATTTCCTGTAATAGTCCCGGCAGCAACAGGTAAAAGATCGACTGAAACAGGCAGAGTTGAAACAGGCCCGTCGCCACAGGTATTATTTCCTTTCACAGTAATAGACCCTGAAACAGCAGAATTACTGTAAGATACTGTAATTGTATTATTTGTACTCGACCCACTGGCCCCTGTAGGGAGGGTCCAGATATAGGAAGTTGCATATGAAACCGGAAGTACTGAATAGGAGACAGAAGCCTCTCCCTGACACACTGCGGCCTTACCGGTGATTGATCCGGGGGTTGAAGGCAAAGGATTAATCGTTATTGCATGAATTGATGCAGTTCCAAAACCACATGAATTACTGCCTTTAACCGTAATATTACCTGTAACTGCTGTGTTATCAAAGTTTACTGAAATGCTGTTGGTTATACTTGTGCCTGTTGCACCGGATGGAAGAGTCCAGATATATGATGATGCATTTCCTATTGTCGGGACTGTATAAATTACTGATGACTGGCCCTGGCATACAACCGGGGCACCAGTTATAGTACCTGCCGCATCAGGTAAAGGATTTACAGTTATGGGAAGAGTCGATACCACCCCATCGCCACAACTATTATTGCCCTTTACTGTAATATTTCCTGAAATGGCAGAAACACCGTAATTTACAGTTATGCTGCTGGTGGTACTGGTCCCGGTGGCTCCTGCAGGAAGTGTCCAGACATAGGTAGAAGCGCCTGTTATTGCAGGTACAGAATAGACTACTGATGACTGACTCTGGCAGACAGTTGAAATCCCGGTAATTGTTCCGGCAGCCACAGGCAATGGATTAACGGTAACGCTCAGAGTTGAAGCAGTACCTTCTCCACATGAATTAACCGCTTTGACACTCACCAGTCCAGATACCGCTGAGGTACCGAAATCAACTGAAATGGTATTGGTTACACTACTGCCGGTAGCACCTGAGGGTAAGGTCCATGAATATGTTGAGACGTGCAGGACATCAGTAACCGTATAAATAACCGACGATTGTCCCTGGCAAACTGACAGAGGCCCTGATAACGTTCCCGGAGGCCCAACAAGAGGATTTACTGTTACAGGAAGGGAGGAGATTGCACCTGTACCACAAATATTACTCCCCTGGACGGTGATGCTGCCTGACAAAGCAGAAGCGCTGTAATCTGCGGTTATGCTGTTTGTTGTACCTGATCCTGTTGCGCCTGAAGGAAATGTCCAGATGTATGATGTTGCAGAGCTAATAGCAGCAACATCATAGGCAACAGCGGTCTGGCCCTGACAAACTACGGCACTTCCTGTAATGGCTGTGGCATCTGCAGGCACTGAAATTACCTCTACTGTAACAGTGGCTGTTGTAGCAGGGGTGCCGTTTATTTCCAGAGTATAAACTCCTGCCATTGCCAGGGTTGCGGATAATGAAACCGTTGGACTCTGCTCTAAGGAGGAATAACCATTCGGACCTGTCCAGGAATACGAAGTTTGCGCACCTGGTCCGCCGGTGAGCTGAAGTGACGAACCAACACAAACAGGCCCGTTGTATGTAGCAGTCTGCGACCACCCAGTAACGGAGATATGCAAAAAAACGGTCATCAGCAATAAAGCAGCTGACAATCTGAATGCAGTCAAATTATTTGTTTTCAATTGAAAAACAGCTTTCATATAAGTGTTAATGTCTTTATTTTCCCGGTTTGTTTAATTCCCAATACGTAAAAACTCTGAACAGCCTGTAAGCCCTTAAAACTAATTGTTACCGCAATTTAAAGAAAATCTTTAGCATAGCAGGGCTTCTAAAATGTAAAAAAGAGCAAAGAGTCTGAATTACTCATTTTATCTTTAAAATCTCCATCTCATCAGTCATATACGAATAACTTATAAAATGGATCTTTGTTCATTTTTTTCAGGCTCCGCAGGCACACTTAAATCCGAAAGTTAAACGATATGTTTTAACAAACATCCCGGTAAAACCAGGATGTTTCGAAATAGCGTTAAGCATAGCCTGAATAAATACAGACCTCAAATATACTGATTATGCGTAAAAATCCGTTTTACTTTTTGACTAACTGATGTAAACCATACATTAATAGAGCAATTCCGGTGAAAATAGAAACTTTAGCTACCTAACGGCGTCGAGCCATGCAGAGGCCATTAACTGTGCACCTGCGAGTGATGGGTGCACACCATCGCCTGTCCAGTAAACACCCGGGGCTTTCTTCTGTGCCTCATCAAAAATTTTCTGATAAGGAATGAAAACAGCATCAAACATATCAGCAATCTCACGGGCTGCCTTCTGATAACCGTAAAATTCAGGATACCACTTGTCATCGACGGCCTTAACGCCGGGAACTGCAAATGGTTCGCAAATGATAAGTTTTACATCGGGGAGGGCTGCCTTAGTTCTTTCAAGCAGCACTATATAATCCTTCCTGTATACTTCTACTGTACCATTGTACTTTCCGTCCAGTTTATGCCAGATATCATTTACTCCGATAAGAATACTCAACACATCAGGCTTTAGTGCGAGACAATCTGTATCCCAGCGCTCAGCGAGCTGGTATACCTTATTGCCGGAAATCCCCTTATTATAAATTTTAAGATTTAGTGCCGCCCGGGTCTCAAGAAGAGCTGCTGCTGCAAGCATGGAGTATCCTGATCCCAGTATACGCGGATTATTGAAAGAGTTATCTTCCTTGTTTCTTCCGGCATCAGTTATTGAATCACCCTGAAAAAGAATCACATTATCCTTAACCAGTTCTATTTTTTTTTGCTTTTTCGATGCAGAAGCAGCCGATAATATTTCAGGAATACTAATCGCCATCATCCCTCCTATTGCCGCCTTTCTGATAAAACTTCTCCTGCTACTATTATTTTCCATAAGTTGTCTTTCTGTTTTGAAATTTCCGAAATATATTTTTTACACGAAAAATAAGTATTGACCACTAAATTTCATTTCCAATAACAAATGGTTTCCTGTATTCCCGTGTAAGCATCCTATCTGCTTCATTATCGCTGATGAATTTTTCCTTCGAGCCGTCAAACCTCAGCTCCCTGCCAAGCCTGTATGATATATTGGCAAGAATGGGCAGGGATGAAGAGAGAAATCCTTCGCTTATATCGCAATGGAGGCTTTCATTTTTTCCCGACCGTATGGCATCAAGGAAATTAGCATAATGATCAGCTCCTCCCGGAGCAGCCAGATAAGTTGCGTCGGCTGGTTTATTAGCACTGGTTGCCGAACCTGCAAAAGGCTCTTTCTCTCTCTTGCGGAAGGCTTTCCATTTATCTCCATCGATTTCCACATACCCTTCAGTTCCGTAGAAAATATTTCCGATCCTGATGCCCAGGCTCGATTCATCATTGGTATACCTTCCCCTTGTCTCAAACTCCAGCATTTTGCCGTCACTGTACTTGAATAATGAAGTTTGAGTATTTGGGGTCTCCTGTTCACATTCAGCAGGGTTTATGCCGTAAAGCCCACCCATAGAGAAGACAGAGACTGGATGCTCATGCTTATTCAGCCCCCAGCGTGCAATATCAAACTGGTGAGGCCCCTGGTTACCAGTGTCGCCGTTGCCTGTTTCCCAGAACCAGTGCCAGTTGTAATGAACTCTTTTTTCATTATAAGGTCGAATAGGAGCGGGTCCTCTCCACTGGTCATAATGCAGACTTGCAGGCGGTGTCGAGTCTTTTGCAATTCCGAAGGAGTCGCGCGGCTTGTAGCATAGTCCCTTAGCCATGTAAATATCTCCGATACCTCCCTCATGAATAAACTTTATCGCCTCCATGACATTGGCTATTGACCGGTTCTGGCAACCGGTCTGTACCCTGACGTTGTACTTCCTTGAGGCTTCAACCATTTTCCTTCCCTCAAAAATATTATGACAGGCAGGTTTTTCCACATAAACATGTTTCCCGGCCTGGCAGGCCCATATTGTGCCAAGGGCATGCCAGTGGTTGGGAATTGCAAATGAAACGGCATGTATATCCTTGTCATCAAACACTTTGCGCATATCCCATTCCGTGACTGGTTTTTCTCCTGTAGCTTCAGAAATTATTTTTGATTTCTCGGCATAATACTGTTCATCAACATCGCAGATTGTTTTCAACCTTACATTACGGTTGTCCTTAAGGGCAATCCAGCTGTTTATATGTGTTCCTCCCTGGCCGCGTATCCCGATAACTGCAATGTTTATACGGTCGTTTGCACCCTGAATGGACCCATATGATCTGGCGCTGAAACCCATACCCCCAATTGCTATTCCAGCTGTTCCCAGTGCACTTTTTTTTATAAATTCTCTTCGGTTTGTCATTTTTGGTTAAGCTTAAAATGTTGTTAATAATATATATATCAATTATTTATACCTAATAAATCAGAGAATTATCATTTGGTCCTGGGAGGCAGAGAGCGTATTGCTTTTGTAGTTCCACCTTTCTCCAGCAAGATATCAACGGGCAGGTTTGTTTTCCAGTTTCCTCCTGTAAAATCGGGCACCTCAACTGAAACCGAATTGCTGGCAACTGATTTCTCGCTTAGCGGGGCAATGGCACTCCACAATGCGGCATCATAACAATCCTGATCGAGGGGCAGTCCGTTTCGGAGGCAGTCAATCAATCTCCAATCTTCCAGAAAGTCCATCCCACCGTGCCCGCCTACCTGTTTCGCCAGTTCACCAACCTTGGTTACGATGGCCGGTTTGTATTTTTCCTCGAGGGCCTTAAATTCTTCATCAGATACCCACTTGTCACCGATTGAGATCTTTGCAGGTTCAGGATACTTAAGTGCTGCAGCCTTTGTACCGCTTATCTTATGAATTCGTGAATAAACATTTGGCGAGGTGACATCGTGCTGAACCATAATAGTACGACCCCTGTTTGTAAGAATTGTGGTGGTAGTCATGTTGCCACGATAGGGATTATTTACAAAGGGCTTATAAAAGTCATCATTTGCAGCCATCTCCTTTGCAGTTTCATTCATCTGGAAATCACGGCTCATCATCGATACAAGGAGGTCCATTTTGTCCCCCCTGTTGATATCCATTACCTGACAAATTGGACCAAGACCATGAGTAGGATAGAGATTTCCTCTCCTGCTGGCATTTTCCCTGAGCCGCCACATATTCCAGTAACCGGTTTTACTAAAATTGCTTTCCAGAAGATTATGAATATAAGCGCCTTCTCCATGTATTATTTCACCAAAAAATCCTTGCCGGGCCATATTAAGAGTAAGCAGCTCAAAAAAGTCATAGCAGCAGTTTTCCATCATCATGCAATGCATTTTTGTCTTCTCTGAAGTCTCAACCAACTGCCAGCATTCCTCAAGAGTATTGGCTGCGGGAACCTCAATGGCAACATGCTTGCCATGCTCCATAGCATAAACCGCCATAGATGCATGCAGGTTCCATGGTGTGCAGATATAAACGAGGTCAATATCAGGCCTGTCGCATAACTTTTTCCAGGCATCGGCATCTCCTGAATAAAGAGTCGGATTGAAACCTGTGAATTCCAGACGTTTCCTTACTTTCTCAGTATTGGAAGGAACAATATCGCAGAGGGCTTTTATTTCAACCCCTTCCAGAAGAGCCATGTTCATGACATGCCCCGGTCCCCTGCTGCCAAGGCCGATAAAGCCAATCCTGACTGTTTCAGTTTTAGGCGCGCAATATCCTGACATATTAAATCTTCCTGACCGTGATTTATGCCCGGTAAGATAGTCGTCTGATGTGTCAGTTGTACGCTTTCCTGATCCAAATGCAGGAATGAGACTGGAACCGGCAACACTTAACCCTGCCAATCCCGCCCATTTTAAAAAATCCCTACGGTTATTTTTCATCCGGTTAAAATTTAATAATTGTAAATAAAGTAATAGCCTAAAAATAATCTTTTTAATCCATTGAAGTCAATTAAGACGTTAGATTTTAAGAACTTTTATTGTTTCATGGATTCATTTTTTAAAATCGATCTTAAAACCTGTAACCTGCCAGTCAGGCATCTTTTCGGGCTTCTTAATCACAAGGGCTTCTGCTGTCTGTTTCCATCTTAGCCTTTCTGAACTACCTACCAGTGTGACGGATACGATTGGTTTGCCTGCAAGTTTCGAAGATTTGGAAAGAGATCTGATCATAATATCAGCCTCCGGCTTGCCCAGGCAGAAAGCGTAAAGGGTTGCTCCCTTTGTAGTAAATCTGATATCTTTTGAACTATACCCAAAGTTCTCATCGAAACGGCCGAGCTTTTTTACTTGCTTATCCGCAGGTTTCTCTCCATATATCTTCCAGGGACGGGAACCATAAATTCCTTCACCATTCGCTGAAGTCCAGACTCCGATCTCATCAAGTATCTTAAGCATATCGGGTTCGAGATCTCCCTCCGGTGTCTGAACAACATTCAGAAGAAGGTTGCCATTCTTGCTTACAATATCAACAAGCATCTGGATTATCTCAGTTGATGTTTTATACTTCTGCCCTGTCCTGTAATACCAGTCACCTATCGATGTGTCGGTCTGCCATGGATATTGGATAAGAGTATCCTTCACCCCCCTTTCGACATCCTCCACCCATAATCCACCCGAGGGCTGTTTGCAGGTATATACAACCTGAGGGCCTCCTTTGTTATTTGCCATATCCTGATTATAAAAATGTGCAATCAGGGTCCTGCCAACATCTTCAAAGGGCATTTTACTGTCGGAATAGAGCAGATCGGGCTTATAGTTGTCAATAAGTTCTGTAATGCTGCGATACCATTCAAGCTGAAAGGCAGGATTATTGGTGAGCCAATCCTTATCGCCGGGCATGGCAGTCGCATGATACAGATCCTGATTATCGAGGTTTGAGCCGTCATAAGGTATTCCGGCCCTGGGGCCTGATTTGTCTGATCCGTGAGCCGACTGGTACCAGGTAAAACTTGCACCCAGATGCTCCGACACTCCGAATTTCAGTCCCTGCTTTTTTGCAGCCGCCTGCCATGTTGCAACCACATCCTTTTTAGGTCCCATATTTACAGAATTCCATCTGTTAATCTTTGAATTCCACAGGAAGAAGTTATCATGATGCGTACCCATGCTGACAAAATATTTTGCACCTGCCTTTTTATAAAGCTCCATAAGTTTGTCAGGATCCCATTTTTCTGCCTTCCAGAGAGGTATTATGTCTTTAAACCCAAATTCCGACGGATGGCCATAATGTTCCAGATGATATTTGTATGCAGAATTATCCTCCTGATACATCCTTTTTGCATACCAGTCACCCTGACGCGGAACGGCCTGTGGTCCCCAATGCGACCAGATACCAAATTTGGCATCACGGAACCATTCGGGATACTGATATTGCCGCAACGATTCATCAGAGGGTTTGAACTTACCCCCGGAGCCCGAACCAGCATTCTGTGCTCCACTTTCAGTGGATAAGCATACAAAAAATACTAAAAAAAGGAGGGTGATTTTTTTTGTACTCATATTGTCAAAGTTTAAAATATTTTTATCGTGAAAGAACAGGAACAGCAAAGACAACCTTTTTTGAGATTGCTTTCAATGCGGGTGAATAAACTCCGAAATTATCCATATCAAAGTTCAGGAAACCGCACATAAGTGCAGCAGAGTCATCAGGAACATTGAAATTGCCCGATTCAGGATCTGCAAAAACAAGACTACCCGAAATTGAATTCTGGTCTGTATTATTTTTCTGCGACATAGCCAGAGCAAGAGAATCGGAGAAGAAGTTATGATTAACAAACTTACCCCAGTAGGGTACCCTGATCGGAAAATAGGGAGCTGTTACAATATTATGCATGAATACATCCCTGCTATCCTTAAACCAGACATGAGGATGAAAAGAGTTATTTATCATGATATTATTATATACTATCCTGTAAAATCCCTCGCGCAGTTTAAGACCTCCATTGAGGCAAAGATTATCGTAAATCTCATAGTTCGAGGATCCGTCATCGAGATCAATATCCCAGCCATGGTCACATCTGAAGCGATTATTGCGGATAGTTGTTGTTTTTACAGCGTCGAGAAGAATTAATTCGGGGTGAACAGCAGCCAGACTGTCCATTATCCGTCTGTCAGGGTGCCAGTACCTGTCGCGTCCCCAGGAATTAAACGACCCGTGATCGCCCGTTTCGAGAACCGTATTGAACACATCGTTATATTCAATCAGGTGACCACCCCATGTACCGTCATTAATATTGATACCTGCGCGTGGAACATCATAGATGGTATTATGCGATACAGTTATTTCCTGTGACATTGAAATCTGCACTCCGGCGCTCTGCTTCTCTGTATATCCCGTATTGTGAATCAGGTTATTGCTTACAATGCACCGGGCCGGGAAATTATTGGTTTCAGGGCCGGGAACAAGATCGAGAGAATCAAAGGGGACAAACTCATTGTACTCGAAACTTGGCGAGCGAACAGCATCCGGGTCTCCCACAAAACTTATGGCACTTGCTCCTGAAAAAGCAAAATGACAACCCGATACTTCATTGTTTCTGTTATAGTTGTTAAAATAGACAGCATTTCCTCCCACCTGATTGAAATAACATCCCTGCACCTTACAGTTCTCGCCTCCTTCAATCAATACTGTTCCACCCCTGTAAGTAGTCCAGTCACTCCTAAGAAGAGGTTCTTTATTCTCCATGAAGGTGCGAAGCGTCTGGGTAAGTTCCACACTATCAACAGAAATATTCCTTACCGGATTCTTTTCATTTCCTCTGAACTCAATCAATGAGGCAATCTGAGGAACTTCGATTCTTGCCGATTTAAGATTTTCGTTTTGAGGAGGGTAGAAAAAAATTGTCCTTGAAGCCTTGTCAAAATACCACTCACCGACCGTATCCAGTTCTTCAAAAACATTTTCAATAAAACGGTAATCCTTGTGCATCCCCATACGCCTGTTATTCTGCCAGCCACCCTCGAGCAGCAGTTCGCCCTTTTCATCCCTCCCTTTTACTATGTAATGAAAATCGCCCCATTCAGCAACATGAAGGGCATGTACGTATGCTCCTTCCGTATTAAGATACTTACCGGTTCTTTCCTTACTTATTGCATCTGCGGCTGTGCCTCCAAGAAATTTTGCCTTCGCATCATAATTTGGATATCTTGCCATCCTTTGCAGCCTGCCATTAACAAAAAGCTGATCGAAAATCAGAACTTTACCGACCTTCGCCTGCCATATACCATTTTTATATTCACTCCATTTTAGTTTCAGGGGAACAGATCCACTGATCACAACATTCTCCCGCGGGTAAGATTTTAGTGTAAGACCACAGTTATCGGGTCTCGAATCATCCTGACTGAAAACAATTGGCTCAGTTAAATAATAGGTCCCTTTCCTGAGAAGAATGCTGACTCGTCCGGGTATCGAGCGGGCAAGGTCCTGTGCTTTAATAATTGAGGCAACAGGCCGTTCAATGGTTCCCGGATTTGTGTCCTTGCCTTCAGGCGATACGTAAATGTTTATCTGAGCATTAATAGATAAATTGAAGCCCAGAGAAAAAACTAATAATATCTGCCTGAGTTTTTTCATCACATTAAAATGATATTATTTCAACCATAACCACTGAAAATTTATCTCCTCATTTTCTTCAGGATCAATTTCAAGTATAATTTCATAGAACCCTGTCCCGGGAAAATCAATACTGCCAATCCTGTTTGATTTGTAATTGTCTGCAAGGTAATTCTCCCCGGGTTCAACCACAGTTTTCCCTGTTGGCAAAATACTATAATTAATAGTTTTCTGCCCGGCTTTCAGGACAATCATGTTTTTTAACTTAGCCCCCTGGTAACTGTATGAAACGTCAAAGGCCCTGATTCCTGGCTTATCTGCAAAAATCTTCCATTTGAAGATCGTTTTTTCTTTTACTATGCAATGAGGTGGTACGGTTCCAAGACGATTCCTCTCTGATATTTTTAAATTTTCTGAAGGTACATTAAGGTTGTATGGAGTAAGTGAAAACCCTCCTTCAATATTTTTTGCTGCCAAACCTTCTGACACATCCGGAAAAGCAGAATATTCCATTACAATTACAGGGTCATAGGGATCCGGGCTGTTTGAGGGTAGTTTAATTGTAGTTAAGGCTGTAATATGGTTTAATGAAAGTGGTGTTTTATTTTTATCAGAAAGAAAATAAACTTTGGCAGGCTTTGATAGTATTCCAGTGATATTAAGCTGTTTATCAAGAGGGTAATTAAAAATATGGAGATATAGGCATGCACCTGATCCTGTTTTTTTGAAGGTTATTTTACCCCAGTCGTGCTGATCCTTTGGCAGAGTAAATGCACCACATCCATAGACCGATTCACCGTTAACTTTAAGCCAATCGCCAATCTCAAGCAAACGCTGTGAAATTTCATAAGGAACTTCACCATTTGCCCTGGGACCAATATTCAGCAAAAAGTTTCCGTTGAGGCTTACATTTCCTATCAGTGACTGAAGAAGGGTACTGGTCGATTTCCATTCTGTGTCCAGCCTGTTGAAACCCCACGAATCTGCCACAGTTGCAGGCGACTGCCATGGAAAATTCCTGCTCATGTTCCCGAGCTGATTATCGCCCAGTTCTTCAAAATCGATATCGCTGTCTTCCTGCAGCGAGAGTCCGAGACGCGAATTGATGAGACAACCCGGCTGTAATTCCCTGATCAGTCCCTTGAGCTGCATCAGTTGGTCCTTCGATACTACGGTCTGTGAATGGTTTATCCACATGTCGAACCAGATAATACTTATGGGACCGTAACCTGTAAGCAGTTCGCGCATCTGGGGAATTACCTTTTCCTGCCAGTAACGATCATAATTTTCATTCGACAATCCGGTGATCTCTTTCGTATGATCCCAACCGTATTTGTGTTCCCAGTCAATCCAGTGTGAATAGTACAATCCAAGTTTCAATCCATGTTTTTTACATGCAGCGGCCAGTTCCCTTATTATATCCCTTTGGGGGTTTGTAAACTGAGCCACGTTATAACTGTTCGCCTTACTGTCCCACAATGCAAAACCATCGTGGTGCTTAGCTGTTATTACCACGTATTTCATGCCTGCATTTTTTGCCAGGATCACCCATTTTTCAGGATCGATGCGATCCCATTCAAAGCGGTCAAGCAGAGTCAGGTACTCCTTCTGATCAATCCTGTTCCGGTACTGAATCCACTCTGCATAATTATTGCCATCACGGTGCCTCTCACCCTTCCAGACTCCTTCTGCCCCGCTGTAAACTCCCCAGTGAATAAACATTCCATAGCGGGCATCTGTAAACCATTTCGCCCGTTCATTAGTCAGTTCCTGCGCCAAAGAGCATACAGAAGTTGCAGAAAATATCGCCCACAAAAGGCATATTTTGATTATTTTCATTTATTCAGATTCAGCCTCACAACAAACTATTTTAACGCGAGTTTGTACCATCGGATTGCATTTTCGCTGTAAATCTTCCGTACAACCTCAGCCGGAAGTTTAAGCCCGGTGAACTTTCCTTTAAAAAGATCTGAAGTCATTTCATCGTCCGAAGTAAAGTAATTCCAGTCGCCGAGCCATGTCTCATGAACACCCTTTTTGAATCGGGCAGGGTCATTGCTCCCGCTATAACCTGTATCGGTACCGTAAAGCAGCCTGTCCTGATATTTAATGCAGAAATTCCTGATCCTTTCGCGGTCCAGTGAGGATTGGTACTGCAGATGACAAATTCGTGCCGACATGTCGACAGCAAGATTTGGAAACCTGTCAAGCCTTGATGCCAGAGAATCAACATTCCACTCGAAGCTTGCAAGGTGGCATCCTATGAAAACCAGGTCGGGGTTCTTCTTTAAGAGGTTATCACGTGCCTTCATCTGATCTTCATATGAAGGATATTCAGGATGGAGGAACATATGATATTGCGGATTTTCAGCGAAGTAACTGCTATCGCTTGTAACCGTCATCTCACTTAGCGGAAGCCAGCAGTTTCTGGGCTCTCCCAGATGGCCTGCAATTGGCAGGTTCTTACTTTTTATGAAATCAATTACCTTTGCCAGACCGGGATCATCAACCATAATGAATTTGCCATTCCGGTCGCGAACGGTCATTCCTACGTTCTTCCATATCTTAACGGCAATAGCCCCCTGACTGATATCACTCTCAAGCTGTTTGATTATTTTTGAGCTCCAAAGATCAGTACTCCAGCCGGTTGTATCGAACAGAAAAGTAGGCGCGTAAAAAACCTTTCCCGGATGTTTTTTCGCCGTTGATACTGAATGGTTAAATTGCTCCCTTATGGTTGCCGAATCGGAATGATCGACATTAAGCGTGATTAGCAAAAAATTGTCGCTTGATGCCTGTTCCTCAAAAGCCCCGTCATCGCTGCCAATATGTACATGGGTATCGATCTTCAGAACCTTGCTGAAATCTTCGGATGAATAGTAATTATTTTTGCACCCGGCAAAGGCTGCTGCAATTAAAAATAGTGATAGAAATGTGTTTTTCATAGTTATCAGGTTAGATGCTAAAGGTGAAGATAAGCGGCTCCCGGAAATGTATGACCGTGATATCCGGTCCCTATGAAAGGATTTACAAATTCCGTAAGCCGCCCATCGTTTGACTTGTCAGATGCCTGTTGGCCACTTCCTGCCAGTATGATGATCGTCCCGGCCAGAAATGAGAGAAATCTGAACATTGACATATTTGTTGTTAAAGCCTTGTTATTGAGGCATTACAACATATTCGGCCGTGTTCAGAAAATCGTTGCTCATCTTGCAACTTGTAAACTGATCGAAGTTGTATCTTTCAACCTCAACTATGCCGTATTTCATTCCTGATGTTGCAACCCCTGCCCATATAGCCTTAAAATCAATCATCCCGCTGGCACCAATCTCTTCTTTATCCTTTATATGCCATAACTCAAAACGGCCAGGGTACTTATTGAAATAATCAACCGGATTTGCTCCGCCAATAACTGTCCAGTACAGATCCATCTCGAACATTACTTTTGAAGGATCGGTATTCTGCAGCATATAGTCGTAAACAATAATGGTGCTGTCAAGCTTTGTGGAAAACTCCTTGTCATGATTATGATAGCCGAAACGGATTCCTTTTGCATTGCATTTTTCACCTACTGCATTGAAATAATCGACATAAGCCTTGAGACCTTTAACACTTTCATAGGCGGTTCCACCCATAAAGGGCTGAACAATATATTTAGCTCCTGCTGTTACGTGTGCATCTATGCAAGTGTCCCACCATGCCATTGTGGCTGCCAGATTTGCCGAGTCCGGAACAGCTTGTCCTGAATGCGAACTCAGCATTGAAAGGTGGTTTTTCGCAAGTAACGCCTTAAAAGCTACCGGTTCCATTCCATAGAACTTGCCATTTGAATAGCCTGCCGGTTCCACAAAGGTATAACCCATTTCGGAAACCTTTGCAATTGCTGCCGGAACATCCCTGCCAATTGAATCCCGGATTGAATAAAGCTGCAACCCGATATTTTTCTTTGCCGGCTTGCAGGAATAAAAAGTTGAAAATAAAAGGCCGGTAACAGCCATTAGTAAAACAATTGAAATAATGCTTCTTTTTTTCATTTTAGATCAGGTTTAAAATTTTGTACAATATACAATATTAATTTAAAGATTTGGCAGCCGTACTGCAACATAAAAGTGAGGTAAATTCATGGATGTAAACTCAATGACTGATTTTCTGCCTCAGCATATCCGAATTGTATTAAAGGAACTGATTCTTCATCAAGAGTGAGGCTTCAGAAATAAAGTTAAAAATAATTAAAGTCAGTAATCCAGTCTGAATTAGAGCTAAATTGCACTAAATTTTCCCGGTTTGGAACCGCATTTTTCTACTACGGATTTATTTATTATCTGCGTATTTTCTAAATCATAATTTAACCATTTTCATAAGCATAGTATTCTTCTCATTAATCTAATCATGAAATTCCAGCCTTCAATTATCATTCTTTACCTGTTTCTGTTTCCTTATCTTATTCCTGCTAATGCCAATCCCGGGCCTAAATGTTCTGCTTTACCGGGTTACAGGGAAAGAATTGAGGAATATGTAGATTCTCTTGCGGTTTTTGATACACATGAGCATCTCTTCAACCCCGAAGAACTAAAGAATACATATTTTCTTGATTTCACCCTATTGCTTCATCAAAATATGTACGACGATCTGGTCTCGTCGGGTATGCCAAACTCGGTTTATAATCAATTGTTCAATCAACCTCTTAAGGCTACCGAGAAGTGGAAAATAATAGAACCCTACTGGAACAAATCTTTCAACACTGCAAGCTGCAGAGTTATTCTCCTTTCTATAAAAGAGCTCTATGGTATTGATTCATTGAATGGTTCCACTGTGGATAGCCTTTCATACAGGATCAAACAGGCCTATTCGGGTGACTGGTTCAATCATGTTATTAAAGATCTGTGCAAAATCGATAATGTAATCCAGGAGACGGATTTTATCGGAGTTAACAGACCCTATGTTAGCTATACTGACAAGTTCTCAGATTGGATAACAGCTACCCGTAAATACCGGATTGACTCCCTGTCAGTGGCACAAATGGAACCCATTAACAACCTCGAGGATTATGTAAGGTCGATGAGCATTGCCTTTGAAGAGGCAATAAAAATGGGAATGGTGGCAGTCAAGATCAACGTGGCTTACAGCAGGTCTTTGAATTTCGAGAAGGTATCACATGAAATTGCAGAAAAAGTTTTCACTCAGATTAAAAACGGGAATGAATCGCATTCAGTTTCATTTAAGGATGCAAAGCCTCTTCAGGATTATATGCTTCGAAGACTTCTCGACATGGCCGGCAGGTATAAGCTGCCGGTTACCTTCCACACAGGACTTCAGGCAGGCAAAGGGAATATGATAGAAAACTCAAATCCTGCTCTGCTTTCAAACCTGTTTTTCGATTACCCCAATCTTAAATTTATCCTTTATCACGGAAGTTATCCTTTCGGGGGAATCCTCTCGTCGCTGGCTAAGATTTTCTCGAATGTGTATCTTGATATGAATTGGTTATATGCTATCTCACCATCCTACGCAAAACAATATCTGAATGAATGTCTCGAAACTGTTCCCGTTTCAAAGATTATGGCTTTCGGAGGTGATCAGAGATGTGTGGAAAATACCTACGGTCAATTGATGATTGCGAAAAAAATTATTTCAGAAGTGCTCTCTGATAAGGTTCATGAAGGATATATAACTGAATATGAAGCAAAAACTATTGCCAGACTGATCCTCCATGACAATGGAATACAAGTCTACAAAATCAAAAATACTCCGCCGGTTACTCGGCAATAAACTTCATCAGAGGAATCAATATTGGTTGGCCGGGTTCGACAGAAAGTGTAACTACAGTAGTGAAATTATTGTCATTGCTGCTCTTCTTTTCACTTACTGTGTGTGTTTTCACATAAGGATTCATTTTGCTTATAAAGGAGATAGCGCGTTCCTTTCCTTCTGCAGAGAAATTAGCGAATGAAGGATGAACGGCAGTTATTATGTCAGACAGATCATGTTTGTCAGTAAAAATTGTTCCCCGTACAGTGATGGTCTTAGAATCAGCCTGAGATATGACAACGGTACCTCCCGTAGGTATCCAGTTAAGCCAGTTCATCTCGTCACCTGCATCTTTATCATTCGATTTCCTGATAATTTCATCTGCATAATACCTCTTTAAACCATCTGTGAAGACCGGGGGGAGCTTCACACTGCTCAGAAAACCGGTTATAAGCCTGCAATTATTGAAATTGTTGACATTGAAATTAAAGTCATCAGAAGGAAGATTACCATTGTTGTTTTTCAGATACCTTGTCAATACCGAAATAAGAGTTTTGAATTCGATGGAAGAAGAGTCAACAGAGGGATTGTTTTTTAATATATAGTCCTTAAGGGCTCCTGCAAATCCATTACCTCCCGTAGAGTTAGCTGAAAAATCGGCTCTGACAGGTTTTATCTCCCTATCCGTTTCATCCAGCCTCTCAGCCCTAAGTATCAGCCTTGTAACAGGTCTCCTTCCTGCATCATTAAGTACAGCCTCCGAGATTATTGTATTATCAGGTTGAGGGCCGATGGCATCAATCTCCAGCCTCCCTGAAATGAGTCCTCCGGAAGAAGCTTTAACTGTAATCTTTCCTGTGGTGCCTGTCGACCTGATGATATTCGAAACGGGCATGTCGATATACCATACCCCGTTACTTTCGTGGTGATTATTAATATCAGAATCATACACCGGCGGGCCTGCAAACTTTCCGGGTCCGCTAACGCTCCATTTTATTGAATTAGATGCCCCGTAAACATGATTCCCCTTTGCATCCTGTATGTCTGCAGTAATAACCGCCACTGCTCCCCGGTCGGCTGATATCTCAGTGTGCGAGGAGGTGAGAACTATTCTGGCAGGTACGTTTGCCATTGCAACATTTGCAGTTATTGATTCCCCTTTCCTTGTACCTTCAGCTGTGAGAACAGCATCTTCAACTGTAATGTTCTTAAAAGTAACACTATGAAAATTCGTATCGGAAGGAAAAAGAAATCCTTTACTTATACCATTGACTTTCAATTCAACACGATCGCAATTGGAATTTACAATTATATCCTCCTTCTTACCGAGATATTGTGACCTCCAGAAATGTGGCTGGATGAATATCATTGCCTTAGCTGCATATGAGGCTTGCCAGAAATAATACCCATACTTGGGAATCCTGTAGGAATCAACGAATCCAAGTGAGCTGACATTGAAAATGGGTGAATTCATAATCTCGCAATCGGCGCCGTGATCCTGGTAAACACCGGCAGAGAGGTTCCCTTTTCCAAACAAACCGCTTTCCTTCATAAATTTCTGCTGAAGCTCTTCGGTTCCGCATTGATTTGCATCGGCCGGTTCAACATCTTCTCCGTTACTATTGTACCACCCCCTGACCGAACTGAATAATAGATTCTCCATATTCAGATTTCTATCAGTGAGACTGATGAAATCACCGGCAGAGCCATTCGATACCTTCGGAGCCATTATAATACGGGTTGTATCTTCCGCAATAGCATATTTTGAATCAACTGCATGATCTGTCATATCACCCATGCTCCAGAACATTATTGAAGGATGATTACGGTCGCGCCGGATCATCTCACGCATCTGCTGCTCCTGCACTTCAGGGGAGAAATTCTGGTTCCGGATGCTTGGAGATTCCTCATCTGTTACAATACCATATTTATCAGTCATATCGTAAACAAGCCTGTCATTCGGATATTGGGAGGTTCTCAGAAAATTGTAATTCAGCTTTTCGGCAATGTCAATAAGATCAATCATGGTTAGCCATTTTGGGACTGCATCACCAAGCCATGGAAAATCCTGTTGTCGGCTGCCTCCGTGTAAAATCTGCTTCTTGCCATTAATGTATAGGGAGTTATCATTCTGGTTCCAGCGAAACCAGCGAAACCCTAACGGACTTTTATAACTATCCACCACGTCATCACCTGTAATGACTTCAGAGATGACATTGTACATTGAAGGGCTCTCAGGTGACCAAAGGGACGGTTTTTTTATCGTTCCGCTCTGATCGAAAACGAATACCCTTCCCGGATTAATAGTTGTCTCCTTTTGCATTTTAAGTACAGTGTTTCCTGAACCATCAAGAATTGTCGTTCTGAGTATACATTTCTTTTGCTGACCATAATCATTCTGTACCCATGTCATCACCCGGACAGCACCTTCCTGGTCAGTTACCCGCGGAGTGGTGACAAAGGTTCCTCCTTCATGCAAGGCAGAGCCCTGCATTGGAATATAAAGCTTGTTCTTCAGCACTATGGAAACATCGCGGTAAATACCTCCATACACATTAAACTCTTCAGGCACCATCGGCGGTGTCCTGAAAATATCATTTTGCCTGTTATTAACTGCAACTGCAAGTACATTATCCACTCCAGGTTTGATATATTTTGTCAGATCGAAATCAAATGAGCCATATCCTCCCTTGTGATCGCCTAGATAAACACCGTTAATCCATACCTTACAATATTTCTGAACCCCCTCGAATTCAATAAAGATCTTCCTGTCGCTGTTATCACCTTTGATTGTAAAGTGTTTGCGGTACCAGCCCCAGCCAGTCCACCAGTATGGGTTCTCTGGTTCCGAAGGATTCATAATAAAAGGATGAAGCTCCCCGGTGGTTTCATAAGTCATCCATGTGTGTGGCAGACTTATCGCGGCCCACCTGGAATCATCGAATCCGGCAGCTTCATAACCCTTATCTGCTGACTCATTAGGAAAATAGTTAAAAGTCCACTGCGAATTAATGATTTTTTCGATCCTGCCCAGGTTGTCTGCTCCGGAAGGCTTCACCTGGCCGGTCAGAACCAATGAAAACAGGAAACCAGTAAACAAAAAGGCAAAGTATTTCATTTTAAATAACGAGCGCTAAGGAATAGGTTGCACAAGATAGTAAAATTCCTGAAAAATCTACCCAAATGCATATTAGAACTTCTGTTGACTATCTCATATATTTAATTTCCAACACACTAAAATTTTAGGTCTGCAAAAGGCCTTTCGGATTCATGGTTCTTATTATAGACGCAAAGCTACATCATAAGGGTCAAAAACTGCCGACGGACAATCCCTAAAATATTAAAATAAAGATATATCAATACTTTGAAATGCAATTGCGGATCTTTAGAAAACCCCTGTAAAAGCGACGGATTTCTTCTCGCAATATTAATTAATTATGATAGTATGACATATATCATATTTCTAAACATCGGGAAAATAAGTCAATAACCCTATATTTATTTGATTATTAGTATTATATACTATTAAAGACCAGTCTGTACACCTGTCATTTATTAACAAAATCAATGAAAAGTAGCAGTTTATGTTTGATATATTAAAAATTTAACTACTTTTGTGCTTCATTTTATAATGAAATAATGAAAAATGCTTTAATCCATATTATTGTCCTACTAGTCCTCATTGCTTAATGCTTATGAACCGGGAATAATATGTATTAATACGAAATATACAGAAGCTTTCCGGATATCCGGAAAGCTTTTTTTTAATCTGACTTTCAAAATGAAAAACGAACTCAGAAGCTCAAAAACAACTCTTGGAAGGAATATGGCAGGCGCCAGAAGCCTTTGGCGTGCCAACGGCATGACGGACAAACAGATGGGCAAGCCAATAATAGCCATTGTAAACTCATTTACCCAGTTTGTTCCGGGACATGTTCACCTGCACGAGATTGGACAGGTAGTAAAGAAAGAGATTGAGAAGAGGGGAATGTTTGCTGCCGAGTTCAATACAATTGCAATTGATGATGGTATTGCAATGGGGCACGACGGAATGTTATACTCACTGCCCTCGAGGGAATTGATTTCCGATAGCGTCGAATATATGTGCAATGCCCATCAGGCCGATGCGATGATATGCATCAGCAACTGCGACAAGATCACACCGGGAATGCTTATGGCCGCCATGCGGCTCAATATTCCCGCCGTATTTGTTTCAGGCGGGCCAATGGAAGCAGGTCGCCTCAATAACAAAGACCTCGACCTCGTAGATGCGATGGTTGCCGCCGCTGATTCAAAAATCAGCGATGCTGAGTTAAATGATATTGAAAGATCGGCATGTCCAACATGCGGATCATGTTCCGGGATGTTCACAGCCAACTCTATGAACTGCCTTAATGAAGCCCTTGGCCTGGCTCTCCCGGGAAACGGAACTATAGTTGCCACACACAGCAACAGGGTAAAACTGTTCATTCAGGCCGCAGGTTTAATAGCCGACCTTGCAAACAGGTACTATTCCGAAGGCGATGATTCAGTTCTTCCGAGGTCGATTGCAACCAGGGAAGCATTTATGAATGCTATGTCGCTCGATATCGCCATGGGAGGGTCAACCAATACCGTTCTCCATCTTCTGGCTATAGCCCATGAAGCCGGCGTCAATTTCACAATGAAGGATATTGACGAACTCTCCCGGAAAATTCCGAATATTTGCAAAGTCGCTCCCAGTTCCCATTACCATGTCCAGGATGTGAACCGCGCCGGAGGAGTACTTTCGATTATGGGCGAACTAAGCCGCAAAAACCTGATTGATACATCGGTAAAACGCATAGACTACCCAACACTTGGAGAGGCAATAACCGACTGGGATTTACTCAGCGCATCTGTTAAACCACAGGCAAAGGAGATATTCAGCAGTGCACCGTCGATGCAAAGAAACCTTGTAATGGGCTCACAAAGCACCGTTTACAAAGAGCTAGATACTGACAGGGAAAAGGGATGTATCAGATCAGTAGACCATCCTTACAGCCTGGATGGCGGACTTGCTGTATTATACGGAAATATTGCATCGAAGGGTTGTATACTTAAGACAGCAGGTATCGATGCCTCCCTCAATACTTTTGCCGGTAATGCAGTTATCTTTGAATCACAGGATGATGCCGTAGAAGGCATTTTAAACGGAGCAATTAAAGCAGGTGACGTTGTTGTTATAAGATATGAAGGCCCGAAAGGTGGTCCGGGAATGCAGGAAATGCTCTATCCCACTTCATATATCAAATCAATAGGCCTTGGCAAAGATTGCGCACTCATAACCGATGGCCGTTTTTCAGGCGGTACCTCCGGCCTGTCGATAGGTCACATTTCACCCGAAGCAGCTGCAGGCGGGGAACTGGCTCTTATCAGAACAGGCGATCGTATCGAGATTGATGTGCCAGGAAGAAAGCTTAATGTTATTCTTTCCGAAAAGGAAATGGAAACAAGAGCAGCAGAAGAGAGGAATAGAGGAGAAAAGGCTTATAAACCAGCGACACGCAACAGGGTAATATCAGGAGCGCTAAAAGCCTATTCATCGCTGGTAAGTTCTGCAGATACCGGTGCAGTAAGAATAATATAGTTTCAGATTCAATGCCTGATTATCCCGCACAGTTTACCAGGGATTCACAATAAGCAGATATTCAGGTATTATGAAGTACCTGATGAACATAGGATAGATAAAGTTGTTTAAAACAGATACGAATAGTAAAGACAAATAATTTATGAAGACTGAAAACGAAATAGAACAACCAGCCGTTCAAGTCAGTGGACAAGAGCAACTTACGGGAGCAGATGCAGTTTTGAGAAGCCTTATCCATGAGGGCGTGAATACAGTTTTTGGTTACCCGGGCGGTGCCATAATGCCTATTTACGATAAACTACTCGATTATGAGGATCAAATCAGCCATTTCCTTACCCGTCATGAACAGGGTGCAGCTCATGCAGCCCAGGCATACGCTATGGTAACAGGCAAGACCGGGGTATGCTTTGCAACCTCAGGACCGGGTGCGACGAACCTTGTCACGGGTATTGCAAATGCCTTTCTCGATTCTGTCCCGACAGTTTTTATTACGGCACAGGTAGTGTCTACCCTGATAGGTACTGATGCTTTCCAGGAAACCGATATTATAGGTATTTCGATGCCTGTAACCAAATGGAACTGCCAGGTGAAGAAGGCAGCTGATATTCCGGAAACTCTGGCTAAAGCATTTTACATTGCAAAAACAGGAAGAAAAGGACCTGTTCTTGTCGACATTACAAAGGACGCTCAAAATGAGAAGATAGATTTCAAATATCAGAAATGCACTTCCCTGAGAAGTTACAACCCGCGCATACCTCTGAATATAAAAGCTATTGAGTCTGCTGCCATAATGATAAACCATGCCCAGCGTCCATTGATACTGGCCGGGCACGGCATATTGCTGTCAGGAGCCGAGAAAGAGCTGAAAGCCTTTGCAGAAAAGACCGGCATTCCCGTAGCTGTTACTCTGCTTGGAATATCATCGTTTCCTACAGCCCACAGGTTATATGCAGGTATGCTTGGAATGCATGGAAACTATGCCCCTAACCTGCTGACCAATCAGGCTGATGTAATTATTGCTGTTGGTATGCGGTTCGATGACCGTGTCACCGGAAACCTGAAGAAATATGCAAAAAATGCCACAATAATACACATTGAGATCGATCAGGCAGAAATTAACAAGAACGTTGCAGTTGATGTCGCAATTCACAACGATGCGAAAGAGGCACTCAATTACCTGACCGCTCACGTGAAAGAGAACACATTCGAAAAGTGGATCCGGGAGTTCCGTATTTGCGACAAGGAAGAATATGAGAAGGTTATCAAAGCCGAAACTAAACCTGAAGAAGGTCTGATAAGAATGGGTGAAGTTGTAAGGCATGTTTCTGAAATAACAGCTGGTGAAGCAATAATAGTGACTGATGTCGGGCAGAATCAGATGATAGCAGCCCGCTATTATAAATTCACTAAACCTAACAGTTGGGTCTCTTCAGGCGGTATGGGAACAATGGGTTTCGGACTTCCCGCCGGAATAGGTGCTGTTCTTGGATGCCCCGACAAGCCTGTTATCTCATTCCTTGGTGACGGAGGATTTCAGATGACAATGCAGGAACTTGGTACTATCATGCAGTACAACATTCCTGTTAAAGTTGTAATTCTAAATAACAATTACCTGGGAATGGTCCGACAGTGGCAGGATATGTTCTTCGACAAGAGATACGCCTCTACCGCTCTTCCGAATCCCGATTTTGTGGCCATTGCCAAGGCGTACAGGATCGAGTCGAAAAAGATTGATAAGCGGGAAGATCTAAGGGCTGCGCTTGAGGAGATGATCTCATTCGAGGGTCCTTACCTTCTGGAAGTGACCGTGGAGAATGAGGCAAATGTATTCCCAATGGTTGAACCGGGTTCATCCGTTTCTGAAATCAGACTCACATATTAAGGAATGAAGCCGCATTACAACTGAAATAAAAATTTAAAACAATGAAACAAGAATATACAATTTCGCTCTTCACCGAAGACCATATAGGGATCCTGGGACAGGTAACTATCATCCTGACCAGAAGGCAGATAAACATAGAGAGTTTTACCGCTTCCGAATCGGCTGTTAAGGGAGTATATCTTCTGACAATTGTTGTCACTACTACAAGTGAGCTGATTGACAAGGTTGCAAAACAAATGGAGAAGCTTGTTGACGTCCTGAAGGTTTTCGTTCATACTTCCGATCAGATTATTTATCAGGAGATAGCTCTCTTTAAGGTGCCTACAAAAGGAATGATGTCGGGTAATATTATCGACCATATAGTTCGCTCAAGTTATGCCCGTATACTTGAAGTGACCCCGGAATTCATTGTTATAGAAAAAACCGGCTCGAGAGAGGAAATAAATGAACTGCTTGGCAAGCTAGAGCCATATGGAGTTCTTCAGTTTGCCAAATCGGGAAGGGTTGCAATAACAAAACAGGTCAAAGAGCTTAATTCTTATCTTAAGGAGATGGATGAAGCCAACCTGAACGGCAGGAACGTATCAGAAGTACTTAATTAAAAATAGATTGAAAAGGACCATTATTATTAACATAATTAATCTTTAGGAACATGGCAAAAATTGATTTTGGTGGAGTAGTAGAGAATGTAGTAACAAGAGAAGAGTTTACACTTTCAAAAGCCCGCGAAGTTTTAAAAAATGAAGTGATAGCAGTTATCGGATACGGTGTTCAGGGTCCTGCTCAGGCGTTGAATATGAAAGATAACGGCATTAATGTAATTATAGGACAGGCTCCTGAGTTCAAAGCTGACTGGGACAAGGCTCTTGCCGATGGTTTTATACCGGGTGAAACACTTTTTAATGTTGAGGAAGCTGCTAAAAAGGCTACTATTATTCAGTACCTGGTATCAGATGCCGCACAGCGTATACTATGGCCAAAAATCAAACCATGTCTCAACAAGGGAGATGCACTTTATTTCTCGCATGGTTTCTCTATAACCTACAAGGAGCATACAGGTGTTATACCTCCTGCTGATGTTGACGTTATCCTGTGCGCACCGAAAGGATCCGGAACAAGCGTAAGGCGCAATTTCCTGGCCGGCGCAGGCATCAACTCAAGCTTTTCAGTATTTCAGGATTTCACCGGAAGGGCTGAAGAGCGCACAATTGCCCTTGGTATTGCAATTGGCTCAGGTTATCTTTTCCCCACAACATTTGAACAGGAAGTATTCAGTGACCTTACCGGCGAAAGGGGTGTCCTCATGGGAGCACTGGCCGGCATTATGGATGCTCAGTATCAGGTACTTCGCGAGCACGGTCACAGTCCTTCCGAAGCTTTCAACGAAACAGTGGAAGAACTGACACAGAGCCTTATCCGTCTTGTTGATGAAAAGGGAATGGACTGGATGTATGCCAACTGCAGCGCAACCGCTCAGCGAGGAGCTCTCGACTGGCGCCCGAAATTTATGGCAGCTACTCTTCCTGTATTCAATGAACTCTATAACAAGGTCAAATCAGGTGAGGAGTGTGTAAGGGTTCTTGAGTCAACAGGAGCAACAAACTATAAGGAAACTCTCAACGCTGAACTTAAAGAACTTGGCGAATCCGAAATGTGGAGAGCAGGAGCAGCAGTTAGAAAACTGAGACCGATAAAATAATAATCGCGAAATACAATAACAATGCAGGATAAGGTAATTATTTTCGACACTACCCTGAGAGACGGAGAGCAGGTTCCGGGGTGCCAGCTTAATACAATTGAGAAAATTGAGGTGGCCCAGGCTCTTGAAGCCCTTGGCGTCGATGTCATTGAAGCCGGCTTCCCGATTTCAAGTCCGGGTGATTTCAACTCGGTGGTTGAAATATCAAAGGCTATCTCTAATCCTATAATTTGTGCTCTTACCAGGGCCGTGAAAAAGGATATTGAGGTGGCTGCCGAATCGCTTCAGTATGCCAAAAGAAAAAGGATACATACAGGAATTGGCACCTCTCCTTTTCATATTAAATACAAAATAAAAACAACTCCTGAAGAGATAATAAAACGGGCTGCCGATGCCGTTAAATATGCCAGGAAATTTGTCGATGACGTGGAATTCTATGCTGAAGATGCCGGCCGGAGCGAAAACGAATACCTTGCACGGGTAATCGAGGCCGTTATCAAGGCAGGTGCTACAGTTGTGAACATCCCCGATACAACCGGCTACTGCCTTCCTGAAGAGTACGGACGTAAAATCAAGTATCTCATGGACAATGTTCCTAATATTGATAAAGCCATCATATCCACTCATTGCCATAACGATCTTGGAATGGCAACTGCAAATACAATGATGGGTATAATCAATGGCGCCAGACAGGTCGAAGTTACAATTAACGGCATTGGAGAAAGAGCCGGAAATACAGCCCTTGAAGAGATTGCAATGATTATCAGGAGCCATCACGACCTCAATCTCCGGACAGATATAAACACAAAGCTCCTGTATAGTACAAGCAGGCTTGTATCAACTCTGATGAGCATGCCCGTCCAGCCAAACAAGGCAATTGTAGGAAGGAATGCCTTTGCCCATTCGTCAGGAATCCACCAGGATGGCGTTCTGAAAAACAGGGAAAACTATGAAATTATCGACCCGGTTGAAGTTGGGATAAGGGAATCATCAATAATTCTGACTGCGAGAAGCGGAAGAGCTGCTTTGAATCATCGCCTTGAATTGCTCGGATTCAAGTTTGGCAAGGAGGAGATCGACGACATTTATCATCGTTTCCTTGTTCTGGCCGACAAGAAAAAAGAGATTAATGATGAGGATGTAAGGATCCTTGCCGGAGTAGTATTTCAGGGAGAAAAATCCCTTAAGCTCGATCTGCTTCAGGTGTCCTGCGGTAAGTCGTTGATGCCGGTTGCTACAGTAGGATTGAAAATTAATGGTGAAGTCCATTTCTCAACAGCCACCGGAAATGGTCCGATCGATGCTGCCTTCACCGCAGTACGACAGCTGATAAGCAAAACTGTCCATCTTGAGGAGTTCCTTATTCAGGCCATTACAAAAGGCAGCGATGACCTTGGCAAAGTACATATCCAGGTTGAACACCAGGGAAGAATGTATTATGGTTTCTCAGCCCATACCGACATCATTACTGCTTCTGTTGAAGCCTTTATTGATGCACTTGCTAAGATTAACTAGACTCTTTTCCATACACCCCCCCCGGGGTTGTTGAAAAAGTCGATTATTAAGTGTTCTTCCCTTTGTGTGCCTTTGTGCCATCCTTTGAGTCCTTTGTGGTTCAATTCTTTATGTTTTACCACGAAGGACACTAAGGGTTTCACGAAGGACACAAAGATTTTTTAAAAGTCTTTATCGACAGCCCCAAAGAGGTTGTATAATTCAAAGAACAAATTTTTTAATAAATGACGCCAAAAACACTTTTTGACAAAATATGGGACAGCCACGTTGTTCGCTCCATTCAGGAGGGACCCGATGTTCTTTATATAGACAGGCAGTATATTCATGAAGTAACAAGCCCCCAGGCATTCAATGGCCTGAAGCAGCGTGGAATAACTGTTTTCCGTCCCGGAAATACCCTGGCCACTGCCGATCATAATATTCCTACGAAGGACCAGCACCTCCAGATACGTGACGAATTTTCGAGAAATCAGGTTGAAAAGCTCTCGGAAAACTGCAATATCTATGGAATAGATTTGTTCGGACTGAACCATGCCAAAAATGGTATCGTGCATGTTATTGGGCCGGAACTTGGCTATACCCAGCCAGGAATGACAATAGTGTGCGGCGACAGTCATACGTCGACTCATGGCGCCTTTGGGACTATAGCCTTCGGAATCGGGACCAGCGAAGTAGAAATGGTTCTTGCAACTCAGTGTATTCTCCAGCCCAAACCGAAGAAGATGAGGATAACCATCAACGGAGTTCTTGGAAAAGGCGTTACTTCCAAGGATATAATAATGTACATTATATCAGAAATCTCTACGGGCGGAGGAACTGGCTATTTTGCGGAATTCGCCGGTTCGGCCATCACTGCACTTTCAATGGAAGCACGAATGACGATTTGCAACATGAGCATTGAGATGGGTGCACGCGGAGGACTTATTGCCCCTGATGAAATCACATTCAACTATCTCAGAAATCTTCCTGCGGTTCATGAAATAACCGATCTTGAATCTGCCATCTCAGTCTGGAGAGGTCTTTCCACCGACACTGATGCTGTTTTTGATAAAGAGCTCGTGTTCGATGCCCCTTCAATAAAACCAATGATAACTTATGGCACAAACCCGGGAATGGGCATGGCAATCGATTCATACATTCCTTTAACGGAAAAAAACAGTAAAGAAGCCTCTCCCTCCTTCCTTAAATCGCTCGATTACATGGGATTCAACCCGGGAGAGAAGCTCCTTGGCCATCCAATCGATTATGTATTTATTGGTAGTTGTACAAACGGGAGGATTGAGGACTTCAGGGCATTTGCAGATGTTATAAAGGGCAAAAAGAAAGCTCCAAGCGTTACTGCACTAATTGTCCCCGGCTCCAGGAGAGTTGAGGAACAGATGGTTTCGGAAGGATTGATAGAGATATATAATAATGCAGGTTTTGAAGTCAGACAACCAGGTTGTTCATCGTGCCTGGCAATGAACGAAGACAAGATTCCCCAGGGAAAATACGCAGTATCCACCTCGAACAGAAACTTCGAAGGACGTCAGGGCCCCGGAGCACGAACATTGCTTGCCAGCCCGCTTACAGCAGCAGCAGCAGCCATAACCGGAACGATTTCAGACCCCCGGGAATTTATTAATGAATAAAAAGCGTAATAATTCAGACTGAAATGGCCAAAGAAAAATTTGACAAACTTGAATCAACCTGTGTTCCTCTTCCTCTTGAAAATGTGGACACCGACCAGATAATCCCTGCCCGTTTCCTGAGCGCAACATCGAGGGAAGGATTCGGCGATAATCTTTTCCGCGACTGGAGATATAAGAAAAACGGTGAAAAAAACGGTGATTTTGTACTGAATAACTCCACTTACGGAGGTAAGGTACTTGTTGCCGGTAAGAATTTCGGCAGTGGCTCAAGCCGTGAACATGCAGTGTGGGCTATCTACGACTATGGATTCAGAGCCGTGATTTCAAGCTTCTTTGCCGATATTTTCATGGGGAACTCGCTGAACAACGGACTTCTGCCAATAGTAGTCCCCGAAGTGTTTTTGGCAAAACTGCTGAAAATGATTCGGGATGATCCTTCGGCAAAAGTTAAAATTGATCTTGAAAAACAGTCTATAACTATCATGTCCACAGGCGATTCAGCTCATTTCGCGATCAATGCCTATAAAAAAGAGTGCATGATAAATGGGCTCGACGATATTGATTTTCTGCTTAGTATGAAGGATCAGATTGAAAGTTTTGAAAAAACCAAAAATGCAGCAAAATGAGAGTTGAATTAATGGACACTACCCTGAGGGATGGAGAACAGACCCAGGGCGTATCATATTCACCCTTCGAAAAACTACATCTGGCAACACTTTTGCTGAGTGAAGTTAAAGTTGACCGAATAGAGGTAGCATCAGCCAGAGTTTCAAAAGGAGAATTTGAAGCCCTTAGCAAAATAACTGAATGGGCCCGTCACAATAACTTTCATGATAAAGTTGAAGTACTCGGGTTTGTCGACGGCGATGTATCCCTGAACTGGATCAACGATGCCGGCGGAAAAGTAATTAACCTTCTCTGCAAGGGATCGCTCCGTCATCTTGAAAAACAGCTTCGCAAGACGCCCGAACAGCATGCAAATGATATCAAGGCAATAATAAGCAAGGCAGGATCGCTTGACATGCAAGTCAACATCTACCTCGAAGACTGGTCGAACGGTATGATCCATTCGCAGGATTACGTTCTCTATATGGTCGATACCCTGAAAGACGAAAACATTAAAAGATTCATGCTTCCCGATACACTCGGGATTCTCAATCCGGAGCAGACTTATCAGTTCTGCAAAATAATGGTCGACCGTTACCCAACCATACATTTCGATTTCCATGCTCATAATGATTATGACCTGGCAGTTGCGAATGTGTTTTCATCAGTAAAAGCAGGAATTAAGGGAATACATACTACTGTCAACGGACTCGGGGAGCGCGCAGGCAATGCCCCTCTTTCGAGTGTTATTGGCCTTCTGCGCGACCAGTTGAAAGTTGAATCTGGCGTCGAAGAATACGCAATAACAAGTGTCAGCAAAATAGTTGAATCATTCAGTGGGATCCGCATACCCGTTAACAAACCTCTCATCGGTGAAAATGTGTTCACCCAGACCTCAGGCGTCCACGCCGACGGTGACAATAAGGATAACCTCTATTTCAACAGTCTTCTTCCTGAACGCTTTGGAAGGAAACGGAAATATGCCCTGGGAAAACAGTCGGGAAAAGCTACAATCAAAAAGAACCTTGAAGAGTTTGGACTCGATCTGAGCCCCGAGGCTCTTTCGAAAGTTACACAGAGAGTCATTGAACTTGGCGACAAAAAGGAAAATGTAACTCTCGAGGATCTTCCTTTCATAATTGCCGACGTACTTGGTTATGAAAACATAAACTATAAGATCTTCATAAAGAATTATTCCCTCTCCCTCTCCTACGGTCTTAAACCATCGGCGAACATCCAGGTTGAAATTGACGGAAATATTTACCAGGAAACATCATCAGGCGACGGACAATATGATGCCTTCATGAAGGCCCTGAGAATTATCTATGAGAAGCTCGGAAAACAGCTGCCCAACCTTATCGATTACCAGGTTTCAATACCCCCGGGCGGTGCAACGGATGCCCTTGTAGAAACTATCATCTCCTGGGAAATAAACGGGAAGGAATTTAACACCAAGGGGCTTGATGCTGACCAGACTGAATCGGCTATCAAGGCAACTGAAAGGATGCTGAATATTATTGAGAATACTGAAATAAGCACACTAACAATCAACACTTAACAAACCAACTAATGGATTTTAAGATAGCAGTTTTGGCCGGCGACGGCATCGGGCCAGAGATTATCGACCAGGCAAAAAAGGTAATTGAGGCTGCCGGGAAAAAATTTAATCATACTTTCAATTTTACTCATGCGCTGGTGGGTGCCATAGCCATTGATAAAACCGGCAATCCGCTTCCGGAAGAAACACTTAATTTGTGTAAAGCGTCTGATGCGGTCCTTTTCGGCGCCATTGGAGATCCAAAATACGATAACGATCCTTCTGCAAAGGTACGTCCTGAACAGGGACTACTCGCTATGAGAAAAGAACTTGGCCTCTATGCAAACGTTCGTCCTGTTTCAACGTTCGCTTCCCTGATCGACAAATCACCACTCAAAAAGGAAATTGTTCAGGGCGTCGACATAATGATGATTAGGGAACTCACAGGCGGTATTTATTTCGGCAAGCCTCAGGGCAGGTCGGAAGACGGAAATACAGCCTACGACTCATGCGTATACAGCAAATATGAAGTGGAGCGAGTTGTAAGGCTTGCCTGCGAATACGCTATGAAACGCTCTAAAAGATTGACCGTTGTAGACAAGGCAAACGTACTTGCAACCTCACGTCTCTGGCGCGAAACTGCTGTTGCCATTGCGAAAGATTTTCCTGAGATCACAATGGACTTCATGTTCGTCGACAACGCTGCAATGCAGCTAATCCAGTGGCCCGCCAAATTTGATGTAATTGTCACCGAGAATATGTTTGGAGATATTTTATCTGATGAAGCAAGTGTTCTTACAGGCTCACTTGGTCTTCTTCCTTCAGCATCAGTCGGTCTTCTGACATCTGTTTTCGAACCTATTCACGGGTCATATCCTCAGGCAGCAGGAAAAAACATTGCCAATCCGCTTGGTACAATTTTATCGGTAGCCATGATGTTCGATCTTGCCTTCAATCTTAAAAAGGAAGCCGAAGTAATCAGGACAGCAGTTGAAAAATCAATTGAAGCCGACTTTGTTACCGAGGACCTTAACAAAGCCAATCCAAAGTCTACATCACAGGTTGGCGACTGGATTGCAGATTATGTTCTGAAAAGTTAGTTGAAAAAATAAAAACTATTTTAACCCTGCAAATACTAATAATTTGCGGGGTATTTTTTTTGACAAATATTGACAATGAAGTATTCAATTTACAGGTTTATTGAATGCTCCGGTTGATCAGGTATTAAAATTATATGATTGTCGGGAATGATTAATAAATATTGGAGATGGGAATTATGATGGGATTTTAAGATTCCTCCCTCATCCGCCTATCGCAACTTTCTATTTAATAATACTTTATACAAGGCGGCTTCGGTCGGAATGACAGGGCGTTTTTAAGGCGCTGGCGGTGAAGAAACCAAAACCTGTCATCCCGAATTAATCCGACTGGATAACATCCATATAATAAGCAATATAGAACGGATTAATGAGGGATCTTAATAATAATCCTGAATTAATCTGAAGAAAGATTTATTGGGAATATCTCATGCTTGTCTCACGATACTTTTATGAAACTACAATATTTTTGTAGTACAGGTACTTAATATTTTTTATCTCTATATTAAGATTTTAGAAATATTCTGGCTATATTTGTATTCGTTGTACTTAGATATTTATTTTGAATATAGCTTTAAAACATATCGCACTAATTCAAACCGGGATCTTCGCAAAGCCAAGCATTGAAGGTCAGATTGTATACCTGCAGGCTAAGCATTTTGATGAAACCGGCATTCTTAAAAGCTCCTTATTCCCTGATTTAAAAACTGAAGACATCTCCGAAAAACATCTGTTGAAGAATGGTGATATAATATTTGCAGCTAAAGGGATGAAGAATTTTGCAGCTCTTTATGAAAACAAAAATCAACCTGCTGTTGCTTCCACATCGTTCTTTGTGATTAGGTTAAATGAGGATTTTCAAGATAGAATACTTTCAGAGTATCTGACATGGTTTCTCAACAGCGCCTCCTCTCAGAATTACCTTAAAAGTCAGGCGGTAGGAAGTTCTTTAGTTTCAATCTCAAAATCGGTTCTGGATGAAATGGAAGTATCCATCCCGGATATGAATACGCAAAAAGCGATTTTAAGAATTACTCATCTCCGAAGAACAGAAAGAAAACTGCAACAGCAAATTGATTTGTTGCGGGAAAAACAAATTCAACAACAGATAATCAACGCTTTAAAATAGGTACCATGACTAAAAAAATAACACAAAAAGATATTAACGATGCCGTCTGGAAGGCATGTGATACGTTTCGCGGGAGCATAGACCCCAGTGTTTATAAGGATTATGTGCTTACCATGCTATTTGTAAAATATCTGAGTGATGTTCATGATGATAAATATGAAGCGTATTTGAAGAAATACAGCGACGACAAAGAACGCGCCGACCGGGCAATGAAGCACGAACGCTTTGTGGTACCCGAACACAGTCATTTTAACTATTTGTTCGACCATCGTAACGAACTTAATATAGGTGAGTTAATAGATATTGCATTGGAAGATCTGGTAGAAGCTAACCGTGACAAACTTTACAGCGAAGATGGCGCAGGGATATTCCAGAACATTAATTTCAACAGCAGTGTATTGGGCGATACAAGGGATAAGAATACAAGGTTGAAAAACCTTCTGCTCGATTTTAAGAAAGATACTTTAAATCTCAAGCCATCGCATCTGGAAGGCACTGATATTATTGGAGGCGCCTACATGTTCCTGATTGAAAACTTTGCAAGCGATGCCGGGAAAAAAGCAGGAGAATTCTTTACTCCGAAAGAAGTATCAACCCTTATTGCAAAACTTACCAGATCCTTACCCGGATCACGTATCTGCGACCCTACCTGTGGTTCAGCCTCTTTGCTGATTAAAGCCGGAGAAGAAGTTGGTTCAGATAATTTTTCACTCTATGGACAGGAAGCTAATGGTAGCACATGGGCGCTGGCAGTTATGAATATGTTTTTACATGGTTTTGATAATGCCACTATCCGATGGGGAGATACAATCCGAAACCCGAAACTAAAAGAAGGTGATGCTCTGATGAAGTTTGATACTGTAGTTGCTAATCCTCCTTTCTCCTTAGACAAGTGGGGAAAGAGTGACGATAAAGAGGAAAACAAATCCAGTGACAGCTTTGACCCGGAAACCGACAAGTATAATCGCTTTTGGAGAGGCACACCATCTAAAAGCAAAGGAAACTGGGCATTTATCAGCCACATGATTGAAACAGCATACGAGGGCAAAGGTAAAGTTGGAGTAGTTGTACCACATGGAGTTTTATTCCGGGGTGCAAGCGAAGGGAAGATCAGGCAGAAGACGATCGAGGAAAATCTCCTTGAAGCAGTCATTGGATTACCTGCAAACCTGTTTTTTGGAACCGGTATCCCGGCAGCGATCCTGATTTTCAACAGGGCACGAAAAGGTAAAGGGCAGGAACCTGTTCTGTTTATCGATGCCAGTAAACATTATGAGTCGGCAAAGAACCAAAACAGACTACGACCATCCGATATTGACCACATTGTGGATACTTACCGGAGATTTAATGAAGGGAAACTGGCTACCGGAATTATCGAGGATAAATTCAGCTTTGTTGCAACTTTCAATGAAATAAAGGAAAACGAATTCAACCTCAACATCCCCCGCTATGTGGATACTTTTGAAGAAGAAGAGGAAGTTGATATTGCAGGTGTCCAGACAGAGATTGAAAGGCTGGAGGTAGAATTGAAAACTGTGCAAGTGGAACTGAATGAGTATTTAAAAGAACTGCAGCAATGAAAAATCAAAAAGCTGAAATACTGATTTATCAATCCAAGGACGGAACAACAAAGATTGATGTAAAACTGGAAAATGAAACTATATGGCTCAGTCAATATCAGATGGCTGAGTTGTTTCAAACAGACAGGACTTCGATAGCTAAACACATAAAAAACATCATTGAAACAGGCGAATTGACAGAAGAAGCAACTTGTGCAAAAATTGCACAAGTTCAAAAAGAAGGTAATCGCAAAGTAACAAGGGAAATACTTTATTACAATCTCGATATGATTATTTCAGTAGGTTATCGTGTGAAATCACATGTAGCTACACATTTCAGGATATGGGCAACACAACGATTGAAGGAGTATATCATAAAAGGATTTGTGATGGATGATGAACGGTTAAAAGAAGCAAGAAACTATTATTTTGATGAACTTCTTGCCCGTATCCGTGACATTCGCAGCAGCGAAAAGGTCTTTTACCGTAAAGTATGCGAAATATATGCTACCAGTATTGACTATGAACCAACCACAGAAATGACTCAACAATTTTTTGCCACTGTCCAGAATAAATTTCACTGGGCAATTCATGCACACACTGCCGCTGACCTGATTATACTTAGGGCAAACGCCGCAAGTCCATTAATGGGTTTAACCAATTTCCCGGGCAGTGAAATAAAAAAGCAGGATGTGGTTATTGCGAAAAATTATTTAAATGAAGATGAATTGAACCAACTAAACCGCATTGTAAACCAATACCTGGAATTTGCCGAACTTCAGGCTCTGCAACGCAAACCCATGTACATGAAAGATTGGGTAGCCAAACTGGATGCGTTTCTCACTTTAAACGACCGTGATATTTTAAATCACACCGGAAAAACCTCACACGAAGCGGCAGAAACATTTGCTTTTGGTGAATATGAAAAATACAAAGCAGCAGAAATAACAAGACTGGAACAATCCGAAGACCATTTAGATAAAGCGATTAAACAGTTAGATGCAAAAAAGAAAAAATGAAATTACAATATGCCTCCGACTTTTAAAACATGAATGATGAACACTAACAAAACAACATATAAAGACTCGCCACTCGGCAAAATTCCTGGTGATTGGGAGGTGAAACGCTTAGGAGAAATATGCACAACATTTAAGAGTGGATATGGAATTACGTCAGAAGAAATAAATGCAATTGGGGAGTATGCAGTATATGGCGGAAATGGCTTAAGAGGGTACACTAATAAATTTACTCATGAAGGAAATTACTTCCTTATCGGTAGACAGGGTGCATTGTGTGGAAATATAGTAAGTGTTATAGGAAGAAACTATATTTCAGAGCATGCAATTGCTGTCCAGACAAATGATAAAAATTATAATTCATTCCTTGCCTACAAACTTGATTTTCTGAATTTAAATAGACTATCTGAATCTTCAGCCCAGCCTGGGTTGTCTGTGGAAAAACTGATTAGGATTAAAATAACGCTTCCCCCCCTCCCCGAACAAAAAGCCATTGCCCATGTCCTTGGTCTGATTGACTCGGCCATCAACACAAACAACCAGCTAGTCGCGAAAAAAGAATTGCAAAAAAAATGGCTGATGCAGGTTTTATTGACTCGGGAAAAAAGGTTGAAAGGGTTCGGTTCTGAGTGGGAAGAACATAAAATTTCTCAATTAGGTCAAATTGTTACTGGAAATACACCTAGTATGTCAAAACCTGAATATTATGGAGACAAATATTGTTGGGCAACGGCATTTGATTTTAAGGGTGTTTATATTGATGAAACAGACATTAAACTATCAGAGGAAGGGAAAAATGTTGCACGTATTGTTCCCAGAGGTTCAATACTCGTTACATGTATTGCTTCAATTGGGAAAAATGCCATAGCAAATGTTGAAATGGCATTCAATCAGCAAATAAATGCAATTGTTCCAAATGAAAATTTCTATTCTGAATTCATTTATTATATGATTGAAAATTCATTACATAAGTTAAAAGAAGTTGCAGGTGCTGGGGCTGTAACAATAATAAATAAATCCAATTTTGAAACCATAAAATTGAAATTTCCATTGATTGAAGAGCAAACCGCAATTGCCCGGGTGTTACAAACAGCCGACAAAGAAATCCTACTACTCAAAACCAAAACAGAAAGACTCAGGGAGCAGAAAAAGGGGTTGATGCAGGTGTTGCTGACGGGGAAGAAGAGATTGGCGATATAGAATAGATGTTGTTTTAAATGAACATATTATTATGCCAAATCATTTTCATGGTATAATCGAATTAAACCAGGTTGATCCCATATCCAACCTGGTTGCGACGATTGTAGGGACACGACATGTCGTGTCCCTAAATGATAATGCCGGTATATCCGTAGGGACACGACATGTCGTGTCCCTACCCGATAATTCGGAATCGTCCGTAGGGCCATCACATGTGATGGCCCCAACCGATAATCCCGAAACACGCGTACGGCCATCACATGTGATGGCCCAACAATGGATCTTATGCAGGTAATATTATAAACAAGAATAATATGAATAATTACAATCCAAATTTACACCACCGTAAATCAATCCGCCTGAAAGGATATGATTATTCTCAGGAAGGATTGTATTTCATTACCGTATGCATTCATAATCGAAAATGTCTGTTTGGGGAAATTTTTGGCGCTGACATGGTATGGGTTAAAAATTTTCAACCCCCACAGGAAATGATATTGAATGACGTAGGGAAAATTGCAAACGACTGCTGGTTGGAAATCCCAAAACATTTCCCTAATGTTGTTTTACATGAATATATTATTATGCCAAATCATGTACATGGGATAATCGAATTAAATCGGGTTGAATCTGTAGGGACACGACATGTCGTGTCCCTACCCGATAATTCGGAAACATCCGTAGGGCCATCACATGTGATGTCCCTACCCGATGATACCGATAATATAATACGACCATCACATGTGATGGCCCGACAAAACCAATTTTCAAAACCAATTCCGGGTTCCATTTCTGTCATAATTCAACAATACAAATCATCTGTTACACGATTTGTCAAAAAAAACAATATTTCGCATTTCAAATGGCAATCACGATTTTATGAACATATTATTCGAAATGAACAATCCCGTCAACAGATTACTGATTACATAATCAATAACCCAAAGAATTGGCAAGATGATGATTTTTTCAACTACTGATAACCATAATAAAAAAACGTAAAATCACCTTCAAATAGTTCAAATCATGGTGCAAACAATTAACTGGTACGAGAAAGATTCAGACGAAATTTATGATCATTTCAACAGTCTGAGGTGGGAAGATGCATATCTCTTCCTCAGCGATATGTTGAAAAATAACCCGGATGCTCCTATTTTCTGGATAGATTTATTAGCTGATCTTGAGGAATATATGCTCGGAAACGGGATGGCCAAGGAGGTGATTGAATTTATTGACCTCTACAGAATCACTTTCCCGGGTGCATATGAAAACGAATACCAGTACATAGAACTGGAACTGATCCCACATTTGTTTTATCTTGAGGATATTGATACTTTAAAAAAGAGAATTGAGATTTTAAAATGTAATCCGGTGGAAGGAATCGACACCGTTTCAAAGGAGCTGCTGTTTAAACTGATTTATCATGGTTTTTCTGACCTCGCCGTAGAATATTCACAGGTAGTGTGGAAACCCCTGTCTGAAGCAGAGGACCTTATTGGTCATCCGGAGAATGACTTTTGCATTTCAATCTATCTCAATGAGCTCGAAAACCGCTATCATAGCATTCAAAAAGGAGAAACTATAAACGCGGAGCTTCTCAGAAAGGAGATGGAGGTATATGGCTTTGATGATGATATTGAGGTTTTTCAGGATGTCATTTCCAGATTATCTGAAGATATCAATATGTCTAAGACAATGCACGCTGATTTCAGGAATATAAAGGATTATCTCTTGTTCCTTAATATTCAATTTGTTAAATATATGAAGGATGAATATAATTTGCCTTTCATACTCTCAGACAGATTCTTCAATCTTCTTCAGAAACCTGAATTATTCGGTAGGGTTGATACAGAAAAGGGATTCCTCTATATTCCTTATCCGGTGCTATCAGAACATTATGATCGCCAGTATGATAATATATTCCATATGAATCTGGTTGAAATTTTCGGAAAAGTTTTCGGATTAAAATATGTATACCATTTTTTCCATGTTCACAATTTTATTGATGATAACTTCTACAAAAAAATGAGTGAAAACATCCATTTTCTGGAATACGAGTTCATGGTTAACAGCAGGGAATCGCTGTGGCAAATGATGTTTGTTTTTGATTGGCCTCGGCTTTTTGCTAAGGATATTTACCGGATGCAAATATTTTCAGATACTTACAGGTATAACATTGATGAAAAGGTTGCAGAAAACCTCAAAAATTACCTGAAAATATTCATTGTTCCGGAAAGGATTCAATCCGAAATAGATATTCATAATAATTTGAAAAAAGAATCGGGTTTAGATTATGTTCCTGAAAATGATGTTGAATCTGATTATGGGTTTCCAGATCCCGAACTACCAATAGTGAATCCCGGTCCTAAAATTGGCAGAAATGATCCCTGTCCATGCGGTAGTGGTAAAAAATATAAGAAATGTTGTCTTGATAAGCCAGTTAATCAATAAAAAATAGTATGGAAACTCCCAGTTTCAAAGAAGACCATATAAGCCAGATCCCCGCCCTGCAAATGCTTCAAAAGCTGGGTTATAAATATTTGAGTCCGACAGAAACGGAGAAACTACGTGGAGGTAAAACCAGTAACGTTCTGCTTGATGATATTCTGCGGAAACAGCTGAAAGAGATCAACTCAGATAAAAGAATCAGCTCAACAAAGACAACTTACATAAGCGATGCCAACATCGAAAACGGAATTAGGGCACTTAAGGAATTGCCAATGAACGAAGGTTATATCGCTGCCTGCGAAACTGTTTACGACCTTATTACACTGGGAAAAGCCTTTGAACAGAATTTCGACGGAGACAAAAAAAGCATCACACTTCAATACATTGACTGGAACCCTGATACCTTTTTAACCAATAACGTTTTTCATGTAACCGAAGAATACAGCGTAATGCGCAGTGCCAGCAAAGAGCATTATCGTCCCGATCTGGTATTGTTCGTGAATGGCATTCCTGTTTGTGTAATTGAGTGCAAACGGCCTGATATAAAAGAGCCACTGTCGCAGGCAATCAGCCAGCATCTTCGCAGCCAACAGGAGGATGGAATTCGTGCTCTTTATGTTTATACTCAGGTTATTATGAGTGTTGCTACTCAGGAAGCCTCTTATGCAACCAACGCTACACCTGATAAATTCTGGTCGAAATGGGAAGAAAAATTTACAATTGCCGCAGAGGAGGAAAAATACATAAGCGAATTACAGGAAATTAAGAACAGGCCGTTAAGTACAGATCAGAAAGAGAAGCTGTTCAGTGAACGGTTCAAATATGTACGGCAATATTTTGATAATCTGGAAACAGAAAATGTTCTTCCGACTATTCAGGATAAATATCTGTTCGGGTTATGCCGGCCCGAAAGGTTGATGGATATTATTTTCAACTTCATCCTGTTCGATGATGGCGAGAAAAAAATTGCCCGTTACCAGCAGTTTTTTGCAATAAAAAAATCAATGAAACGTGTACTTCTGTTTAAGGATGGAAGAAGACAAGGCGGAGTTATCTGGCACACTCAGGGCAGTGGAAAATCACTTACAATGGTATTACTTGCCCAGGCAATAGCAATGGAAAAATCAATACGAAATCCTAAAATAGTACTTGTTACCGACAGAACTGATCTTGACGATCAGATTACAGGCACATTCAGGAAGTGCGGGAAGTTCGTTGAGAATGCGACAACCGGACAAAGATTGGTTGAACTGTTGGAAAGTAAAAGTGATGCAGTCGTTACCACAATCATAAATAAGTTTGTGGCTGCAATGAAAAAAATAACCATGCCACTACAGAGCCACGATATTTTCGTTCTTGTGGATGAAGGTCACCGGACCCAGCATGGAACGTTTAACATCGAGATGCAAAAGACTTTACCCAATGCCTGCTTCATTGCAATGACCGGAACCCCGCTTTTTAAAAGAGATAAAAGTACTGCTGCAAAATTCGGGGGTATTATTGACGCTTACACAGTCGATCAGGCTGTTAAGGACAAGGCTGTGGTGCCATTATTATACGAAGGAAGGTTGCCAAGGCAAATTGTGAATGCAAGTCCGCTGGATACTTTCTTTGAGATGGTTTCAGAACCCTTAACTGATTATCAAAAAGCAGATTTCAAGAAGAAATTCAGTCGGGCAGACCAGCTTAACGGGGCTGAACAAAAAATATATGCAACAGCATGGAACATAAGTCTACATTTCAGGGATAACTGGCAGGGTACTCCTTTCAAGGCACAACTTGTTTGCGACAAGAAAATAAATGCAATACGCTATAAGGAATTTCTGGATGAAATTGGAATTGTATCCACCGAGGTTCTGATATCTCCACTAGATGAAAGGGAGGGAGAAGATAGCGCCTACGAAAAATCTACAGAAAGAGAAAATCGCTTCTGGAAAAAGATGATGGACGAACATGGTAATCCAAAAAAGTACGAAAAAAATATAATAAGCCGCTTCAAAAAACAGGATCATCCTGAAATAATCATTGTTGTAGATAAGTTGCTTACCGGTTTTGATGTGCCAAGGAATACTATTCTTTACCTGACGCGAAATCTGACAGGACATAAACTTCTACAGGCAATTGCCAGGGTGAACAGGATATATTCCGATAAAGAATTCGGATATATTATAGACTATTATGGTGTTATTGAAAATCTTGACGATGCTTTGCAAATATATTCTTCATTTGAGGATTTTGACGATGATGATCTGAAAGGAACACTCACAATAATCGCTGATGAGATTAGGAAATTACCTCAGAAACATTCAGAGTTGTGGGATCTTTTCAAAACCGTAAAAAACAAACGTGATGCAGAAGCATACCAGTTATTGCTGAAGGATGAGGCTGTCAGGGTTCTGTTTTATGAAAAGCTGGCTGCATTCGCAAAGAGTCTGAAACTTGCTCTGTCATCTGTTCAGTTTTATAAAGTGGTTGATGTAAAAACGGTCGCCCGGTATAAGGAAGATCTTACAATGTTTCTTAAACTTCGTAAGGCAGTTGTTGAAAGGTATTCTGATGAAATTGACTACAAACAATTCGAAGGGCAGATCCAGAAACTTATTGATGCACATATCACAACTGACAAGGTTGAAGTGATTACTGAATTGGTAAATATTTTCGAAAAGGATAAATTTCAGGAAGAGGTAGAAAGAACAACAGGTAAAGCTGCAAAAGCAGATAAGATTGCGAGCAGAACTGCAAAACACATCTCAGAGAAAATGGAGGAAGACCCGGCTTTTTATAAAAAGTTTTCACAGATGTTGCAGGAAACAATTTCCGAATATGAAGCCAATCGCATCAATGAAACAATTTACTTAAACAGGGTAAAGGAAATCATGAACAATGTTTTGGATCACACCGATAGTGATATTCCTGAAGCCTTAAAAGATAAAGATGTAGCAAAAGCATTTTATGGTCTCTGTGTAGAGTCTCTGAGTGATAAAATTCAGGATGAAATTGTACGGAGAGAAATTTCGGCCAGGGCTGCCCTGAATATTGATGAGCTTATTCAAAAAGCTGTTATGGATAATAAAAAACCTATAATTGACTGGCAGTATAAAACAAATATTACCGGAAAACTGCAAATCGAAATAGGCGACTATTTAATTGATGAGGTGAGAGACAAATATCATCTCAGCCTTACATTTGGAGACATGGATGAAATTGCAAACAGGTGCATTGAAGTTGCTAAAATCAGATACAGGCAATGACATCAGCTATTCAATTTGGTTCGAAACAGATAGATTTTCAATTGGAGTATTCCAATCGGAAATCATTAGGAATTACTGTAAAACCCGACTTATCAGTATTAGTAAAAGCCCCGGTTGACACTTCACTTGAAAAAGTTCAGGAAAAACTCAGCAAGAGAGCGGCCTGGATAATAAAACAGCAAAGTTTCTTTCTCTGTTTTCATCCTAAAACTCCGGCAAGAAGATATATTTCAGGAGAATCTCACCTCTATCTTGGAAGGCAATACCAATTGAAAGTGAAAAGTGAAAAGTCAAAAGTGAAAAGTGAAGAGGCTAAACTGCATGGCAGGTTTTTAGAAATATATACAATGGATAAAAGCAAGGTTAAAAATATTGTTGAGGAATGGTACTTTTTAAAAGCCAGTGACAAATTACATTTGATAGCAAAACCTCTTTTCGAAGAGTTTGTAAAAAGACATAACTTATCACTTTTCACTTTTAGTTTTTCACTTAAAAATATGCCAACCCGATGGGGAAGCTGCACACCAAAAGGTAAAATTATTTTAAATCCGGAATTGATTAAAGCGCCAAAAAGATGTATTGAATATGTAATCATTCACGAACTATGTCATTTGGTTTATCATGATCACACACAGAGGTTTATTGATTTACAGACTAAAGAAATGCCCGACTGGGAAAAATGGAAAACAAAACTGGAAAAACTGCTTGCATGAATAACCGATTTATAAATTTAAAATAGTTTTTTGTGTCATTTGGTTGTGTTTTTTAAAAATATACTATCTTTGCATTCATATTTTTAACAAATGAATTTCAAATCATCACATCATCATTTTCATACTTGCCCTCAGGCGAGGTGATAATGATATGTGTTTACTAAAATATCATAAACCCGTCAGAGCAGATCAGGCGGGTTTTTTTATTACCGGCAGACTGAACTGACATAAAGTAAGATTTTAAAATGGGAGTACTCAAAATTGCAATACAGAAGAGCGGAAGACTAAGTGAAAATTCAAAAAAATTACTTGAGGAGTGCGGAATAAAATTCTCAAACGGAACAGGTGTTCTGAAAACAACGGCAAAGAACTTTCCTGTTGAACTGCTCTTTCTAAGGGATGACGATATCCCTCAGTATGTAGAACAGCAGGTTGCCGATATTGGCATCCTTGGAGAAAATGTTGTTTTTGAGAAGAATAAGGATATCAACATTATTGAACAGCTTGGTTTTGCAGGATGCAGGCTTAGTATGGCCATACCGAGGGAAGAGTTATATACAGGGCCACAGTATTTCCAGAATAAAAAAATTGCTACCAGCTATCCCCGGATACTTGGAGAATTTCTGAAAGAACACAACATATCAGCGGAAATAGAGGAGATCAGTGGCAGCGTTGAAATTGCCCCTGGAATTGGTCTCGCCGATGCGGTTTGTGATATTGTGAGCTCAGGCAGTACCCTTCTCACCAATGGCCTGCACGAGGTAGAGACGATACTTAAAAGCCAGGCAGTCATCGTTGGAAACAAAAACCTTGACACCGAAAAACAGGCTATTCTTGAGAAACTGCTGTTCAGGATCAGGTCGGTGAAAAGCGCAAATGAGAATAAATATATCCTCCTGAACGCGCCTGTGTCAGCCATCGATGATATTTGTAAGATTCTCCCCGGCATGAAGAGTCCGACAATCGTGCCCCTGGTTGAAAAGGGCTGGTGCAGCCTCCACTCGGTGGTGAAAGAGGATGAGTTCTGGGTAAGGATCGACCAGTTAAGGGAAGCAGGAGCCCAGGGAATACTCGTAATACCAATCGAAAAAATGATACTCTGATGAAACCCTCATGATTGGTCACAATCATAAACACAAGTGAAAATGAATTATTCATGTGCGGTTCCAACATTACTATAAATTCAAAATTATATACGATGAAAATAATCTTAAATCCTTCAAAAGAGAGATGGTATGACCTCTCAAAAAGACCCAGAATGGACAAGTCAGAACTTGAGGAAACCGTCAGGGAAATTATTTACAGCATACAGGCCGGTAAGGACAATGCTGTCAGAAGTTTGTCGGCAAAATACGATAATGTAATTCATCGCGACTTCAAGGTATCTGAGAAAGAGATAACGGAAGCCAAAAACCTGATATCTGAGGAACTGAAAGAGGCAATAGACCTCGCAAAAGCGAATATATGGAAATTCCATTCCGGAAGGATTCCTGAAGAACATGTAATTGAAACGACAGCCGGAGTGAAATGCTGGAGGAAAAGCGTTCCGATCGAAAGGGTCGGGTTATATATTCCAGGAGGCAGCGCTCCTCTCTTTTCAACCCTTCTGATGCTTGGCATTCCTGCAAAAATTGCCGGATGCAGGGAAATAATACTTTGCACGCCTCCCGATAAAGATGGCAATGTAAATCCTTTAATCCTCTATACTGCAGGTCTGATAGGCATTACAGACATCTATACAATTGGCGGGGCACAGGCAATTGCTGCAATGGCATACGGAACTGAAACCATACCCAGGGTATACAAGATTTTCGGCCCAGGTAACCAGTACGTTACAAAAGCCAAGGAGATGATACAGCAGGACGGGATTGCTATTGACCTGCCGGCAGGACCCAGCGAGGTGCTAGTCATTGCAGACAAGACTGCCAATCCCGAGTTTATCGCTGCAGACCTCCTGTCACAGGCAGAGCATGGCCCCGATAGCCAGGTGGTTCTCCTTACCGATGACCCTGATCTTATCTCAACTGTGAAAGCCGAAACTGACAAACAGCTGCAGGTACTTCCCAGAAAAGAAATTGCCGAAAAGGCACTCGAGAAAAGCAAGCTGATCCTCCTATCATCCATCGATGAGTGTATAGAATTCAGCAACAGTTATGCTCCGGAGCATTTGATTATCAATACTTCCGATCCTGATTATGTAGCCGAGAGAGTCACCAACGCAGGATCAGTATTCCTCGGGACTTTCAGCTGCGAAAGTGCAGGTGACTACGCTTCGGGGCCAAACCATACGCTTCCTACAAACGGATTTGCAAAAAGCTATACAGGTGTTTCAACCGAGAGTTTTATAAAGAGGATCTCATTTCAGGAGATCTCCAGGGAAGGATTATTAAACCTGGGCCCGGCTATTGAACTGATGGCGGAGGCAGAATCGTTGCAGGCACATAAAAATGCCGTCACACTCCGATTAAAAAGCATCAAGAATGACTGATATTGATAAGCTGGTAAGGAATAATGTGCGCAATCTTGCTCCCTATTCTTCTGCCAGGGATGAGTTCAGTGGCAAGGAAGGGATATTTTTGGATGCCAATGAGAATCCTTACGGGAATCTCAACAGGTATCCCGATCCTTATCAGAGGGAACTTAAATCAGCTATTTCAAAAATCAAGGGTATTCCCGAGGAAAAGATCTTTCTCGGAAACGGAAGCGATGAGGTAATAGACCTCTGCTTCAGGATATTCTGCAACCCAGGAACAGATAAAGCGCTTACCTTCTCCCCTACTTATGGAATGTACGAAGTATCGGCGGCAATTAATGACATCAAAATAATCAAGGTTCCGCTTAATGGCAGTTTTCAGATCGATATGCCCGTGGTTTTACCGCTGCTTGACGATGAAACCCTGAAACTCATTTTCATCTGCTCACCAAACAACCCTACCGGCAACTGTTTCAACAGGGCCGATATCGAAAAAATAATAAGTACTTTCCATGGCATAGTAGTTATCGATGAAGCTTATATTGATTTCACCGAAAAGCCTTCATTCACTCCTCTGACCTCAGCTTACTCCAACCTCATTGTCATGCAGACCCTTAGTAAAGCGATGGGACTTGCTGCGGTAAGGATCGGAATGGCGATAACAAATACTGATATTATTAAATATTTTAATAAGATAAAACCTCCTTATAATATCAGCACAATTAATCAGAGAGCTGCCCTGAAAATGCTTGCGACAAAAGGCGAAAATAAGCGACAGATTAACCTGATAATTCGTGAAAGAGACATATTATCTGCAAAACTTCTTGATTTAAAGATCACAAAAAAAATATTCCCGACCGATGCCAACTTCATCCTTTTAGAGGTCACAGATGCCACAGGCATATACAGTTCGCTTGTTGAAAAGAATATTATAGTGCGCAACAGGACAAGCGTTGTAAATAACTGCCTGCGTATCACTGTCGGGAAACCCCTGGAAAATAATGCCCTGGTAAGTGCACTTAACTCGTTCGAACAATGAAAAAAGTCCTGTTTATCGATCGCGATGGTACAATCATAGCTGAACCTGAAGATGAACAGGTCGACAGTTTTGAAAAGCTGGCTTTCCTGCCCGGAGCTATTGGTGCCCTGTCGAAAATAGCAAGGGAGACCGATTTCGAACTTGTATTGGTTACCAACCAGGATGGTCTGGGTACCGGATCTTTTCCTGAAGACTCCTTCTGGCCAGTACAGAATCTCATGCTAAATATACTTAGAGGCGAGGGAGTCAGCTTCAGGGAAATCTTTATCGACAGGAGCTTTCCACATGAAAACCTTCCTACCCGAAAACCAGGGACGGCATTGCTTGTGAACTACCTTAGCACCGGAATTGACCTCAATGAATCCTATGTTATCGGCGACAGGCTCACTGACCTTCAGCTTGCAAAAAATCTGGGATGCAAGGCTATTTTCATAAACGGAACTTATTCTCGGGATGCTGAACTTTCAACAATCGACTGGAATGAAATTTACAGTTTCCTGAAAGAGAGGCCAAGGGTTGCAACCGTTGAACGCAACACCTCTGAAACAAAAATAAGTGTCGGGCTCAACCTCGACGGAACAGGAAAATGTTCAGCAGAGACCGGCATAGGTTTTTTTGACCATATGCTTGAGCAGATTGCCCGGCATGGCAATATTGATCTGAATATTAAAGTAAAAGGCGACCTGCATATCGACGAACACCACACTGTTGAAGATGTTGCAATAACCCTCGGAGATGCATTTCAAAAAGCTCTGGGCGGTAAAAAAGGAATAGAAAGGTATGGATTCACTTTGCCTATGGACGATTGCCTTGCACAGGTTGCCATTGATTTCGGGGGAAGACCCTGGCTTGTTTGGGATGTCCTGTTCATTCGTGAAAAAATCGGAGAATTGCCGGCAGAGATGATTTTTCACTTCTTCAAGTCATTCAGCGATAGTTCAAAATGCAATCTGAACATCAGGGCCGAAGGAGAAAATGAACATCATAAAGCAGAGGCTATTTGCAAGGCATTTGCAAAATCGATAAAAATGGCTGTAAAACAAACCGATAATTTCAATTTACCATCAACAAAAGGCACTCTATGATTGCTATTGTCAAATACAATGCAGGGAATATTAAATCAGTTGCAAACGCTATTTCACGTCTCGGTTTCGAGAGCATAATAACCGATGACCCACTCGAACTTGCCGGTGCCGATAAGGTAATCTTTCCCGGAGTGGGAGAAGCAGGTTCTGCAATGAAATATCTCAGGGAAAGAGGTCTCGATAAAACCCTGGTCGCGCTTAAACAGCCCGTTCTTGGTATTTGCCTTGGGATGCAACTCCTCTGCCGAAGTACGGAAGAGGCCGATACAAAATGTCTGGGTGTATTCAATTCAGATGTAATGCTCTTCCCTCCTGTAGATAAAATACCACACATGGGATGGAACAATTTCCTTACACTCAAAGGAGAGCTGTATAAAGGTATTTCAAAGGAAGATGACGTTTACTACGTTCACAGTTATTATGCCGGGATATCATCGTGCACTTCTGCAACCTGCGATTATATCCTTCCTTTCAGCGCATCATTGCAGTTCGAAAACTTTTATGCGACCCAGTATCATCCCGAAAAATCAGCGGAAGTTGGGGAGAAAATACTTTTAAACTTTCTTCAGCTGTGAGAATAATTATTGCTATCGATATTATCGACGGAAAATGTGTACGTCTCACAAGGGGCGACTTCAATACCAAGAAGATCTACAATGAGGATCCTCTTGAAGTAGCTTTGCAGATCGAGGACAACGGACTAGGTTACCTTCATCTTGTTGACCTCGACGGGGCTAAGAATAAGAAGGTTGTTAATCTTAAGGTCCTTGAAAAAATTGCAGGAAGAACAAGCCTTAAAATTGACTTTGGAGGAGGAGTAAGGTCAATGAGCGATGTAAGAAGCATCTTCGATGCGGGAGCAAACCAGGTTAATGCAGGAAGCATTGCTGTAACCGAACCTGAAACATTTATCGGCTGGCTAAATGACCTCAGTTCCGAAAAAATAATTCTCGGCGCTGATTGTATTGATGGGAAGGTGTCAACCGCAGGATGGCTCGAAAAATCAGACATGGATATCATTGCTTTCCTTTCGGATTACAGCTCAAAAGGCGTGAAATACACAGTTTGTACCGATATATCCAAAGACGGTATGCTTAGTGGCCCGTCAACTTCACTCTATAAGGAAATACTGGCTGCAGTAAAGATCAACCTGATTGCCAGCGGCGGAATAACATCAGAAAAGGATATTGAAGATCTCATAAGTACAGGATGCGAAGGGGCAATCATCGGAAAAGCCGTTTATGAGGGAAAATTAACTTTAAAAACTTTAGGGAAGCTATGCTGAAAAGAAGGATAATTCCCTGTCTGGATATAAAAGACGGACGGACGGTAAAAGGGGTAAATTTCATAAACCTCAGGGATGCCGGCGATCCTGTGGAGAATGCAAGGGAATACGTCAGGCAGGGTGCCGATGAACTTGTATTCCTCGATATAACGGCAACAATCGAAAACAGGAAGGCACTGGCAGGACTGGTTGAACGAATTGCTGCGGAGATCAACATTCCGTTTACTGTCGGGGGAGGAATCAATACAATTGAGGATGTCAGAGTTCTTATTAGTGCGGGAGCCGACAAGATAACTATAAACTCATCTGGTGTCAGAAATCCTGACCTGATAACTGAAATTGCCGGCCAGTTCGGCAGCCAATGCGTTGTGGTTGCAATTGATACAAGATTTGCCGACGATGAATGGACTGTTTTTGTTGACGGTGGAAGAACTCCAACCGGACTAAAAACAATGGACTGGGCACGGAAGGTCGAAGATCTTGGGGCAGGTGAAATTATGCTGACTTCAATGAACAGTGACGGAACGAAAGCCGGATTCTCTACTGATATTACAGCTTTAGTCAGCAGTTCAATTAATATCCCTGTTATAGCTTCGGGAGGAGCGGGATCAATGGAACACTTCAGGGATGTCTTTTTCAATACCGCCTGCAGCGCTGCGCTCGCAGCAAGTATTTTCCATTTCGGGGAAATTGACATCCGTGACCTGAAAAAATACCTTTCTGAAAATAACATTAGTGTAAGAATTACATAATTAAACCCTCTGTGTTCTCTGTGGTTCTCTGTGGAACTCCGTGTAAGTTCTTTTTTAGTTACACAGAGAGACACAGAGGAGGCACAGAGGAGGCACAGAGAGACACAGAGAGCCACAGAGATTCAAAAAATCAAAAAAAATGGAAATAAATTTCAGCAAGGGAGACGGACTGGTTCCGGTTGTTATACAGGATTATAACACCCTGCAGGTTCTGATGGTAGGCTACATGAATAATGAAGCCTGGGAAAAAACCAACAGTGAGAAAAAAGTAACCTTCTTCAGCCGAAGCAAGAACCGGCTTTGGACGAAGGGTGAAACATCAGGCAACTTTCTAAATGTGGTTGAGGTATTCGCCGATTGCGACAACGACTCAATTCTTATTAAGGTAAAACCCGAAGGCCCGGTTTGCCATACAGGCACTACGTCCTGCTTTAATAATGATGATTCAAGTGGTTTCATTTATTTCCTTGAACAGATTATTAGTAAAAGGATTGAAAGTAACTCCACCGATTCTTACACCAATAAGCTTTATAAAAAAGGAATAAATAAGATAGCACAAAAGGTCGGAGAAGAAGCCGTTGAGCTGGTGATCGAATCCAAAGACGACAACATAGACCTATTTAAAAATGAAGCTGCTGACCTCCTTTATCATCTTCTTATCTTGCTTAAAACGAAAAAAACCGATTTCAGAAGCATCGAAGAAGTACTGAGAGGAAGACATAAGGTATAGAGTTTGGACACAAGACACAAGACACAAGACACAAGATACAAGATAAACGACACACTGAACAAAGTGATTTATGAATTCCTTTGTGTCCTTTTCTCAAAACTTAGTATCCTTTGTGTTTAAAAAGTATTAATTTTAAACTCAACCTGCGTTTTTTATTTAATTTTGAATAGTTTCTTTAAAAAATACCTTACTTTTGTAATCCAATAAAAACGACCAGATGAGTTCTGTATCCAAATACTTTATCCTCTATTTTTACTTCTTTTTTTATTTTAAAGACTGAAGCAGGGATTTTTGTATACAGATAATTAAATTTATATGAAACAAGGGTCCTTCAAAGGGGCCCTTCTTTTTTAAAACAATGTTCAAAATGAAAATTGCAATTCAGGGAGAAGCGGGAAGTTTTCATGAAGTGGCTGCCAGGCTGTATTTCAGTTATGATAATATAGAAGTAATGCCTTGTTCGACTTTCGATATTACAATCGATGCCGTAAAATCCGGAGAGGTCGACTTCGCAATAATGGCAATTGAAAACGCCCGATCCGGAAGCATTCTTTCAAACTATACACTTATCAGGGAATCAGGAATGAAGATTCTCGGGGAACAGAATCTGAGAATAGTCCAGAATCTCATGGCGCTGCCAGGCCAGACCATTGCCGATATCAGGGAAATAAGAACTCATCCCATCGCTATTATTCAGTGCATGGCCTTTCTCAACGGACATCCCGGAATAACACTTGTAGAAACCGATGATACTGCAGGAAGTGCTCGACAGATAAGCGAATCGGGAGACATGGGAGTTGCTGCAATAGCATCCTCTGCTGCTGCGGAACTCTACGGCCTCGAGATGCTGGCCGAAAGCATCGAAACCTACAAGCAGAACTATACGAGATTTTGCATCATCGGACCTGAAGATCATGGAAACAGAAAAGGAAACAAAGTCTCTATTTGTTTCTCAACAGGTCATAAACCAGGTTCCCTTGCAAAAGTACTCGTGAAACTCGCCGAACTTGATATCAACCTTTCAAAAATCCAGTCAGTACCCCGTATGAACGACGAATGGGAATACATGTTCTATCTGGACCTCGAATTGAACAAAAACACAAACTCAGGAGTAATACAAAGGGTTCTTAAAAACCTTACATCAAACCTTGAGATACTGGGAGTATATTATAAAGGAGACATGGCATTATGAGAATTAAACCAGCCGACAGGACAAACACAGTACAGGAATACTATTTTTCGCGAAAACTCGCCCAGATCGATAAGATGCGAAGAGAGGGAGCCGATATAATCAACCTTGGCATAGGCAGCCCCGATCAGCCTCCTTCAGAAAACACAGTTGCGGCTCTTAAATCGACAGCTGAGAAATCCACATCGCACGGATATCAGAGTTACACAGGAAGTCCTGCGCTCAGAAAGGCATTTGCCGACTGGTACAGAAAATATTTTCACACGGAACTAAATCCCGATAATGAAATACTTCCACTCCTTGGCAGCAAGGAAGGGATAATGCACATTAGTATGGCCTTTGTAAATCCCGGCGACGAAGTGCTGATTCCCGATCCCGGTTATCCCACATATTCCTCGGTTACAAACCTTGTTGGAGGAGTTGTCAGAAATTATGATCTGAAGGAAGAAAACGGGTGGCTGCCCGACCTTGAAGCCCTTGAACAAAGCGATCTCAGCAGGGTAAAAATAATGTGGGTCAATTACCCGAATATGCCGACAGGTACTAAAGGTTCCGTAGAACTATTCGAAAAACTAGTTGGTTTTGCAAAAAAACATAACATCCTCTTATGCAACGACAATCCTTACAGCTTCATATTAAACAATGATTATCACAGCCTTCTTGAAGTCGACGGGGCAAAGGAAATTGCACTTGAACTAAATTCACTCAGCAAATCGCATAATATGGCCGGATGGCGCATTGGAATGGTTGCCGGCCACAGCGATATTATAAAGGAAGTGCTTAAGGTCAAAAGCAACATGGATTCGGGAATGTTCCTCGGCCTTCAGGCAGCTGCCATTGAGGCGCTTAATAACCCGGAATCATGGTACGATACGGTCAACATTGTATATAAAAAACGGCGTCGGATTGTTGAGGAGATAATGGATCTGCTAGGCTGTAACTTTGATCGTTCCCAGACCGGCCTTTTTGTTTGGGGCAGAATACCAACGGAGATTGCAGACTGCGAATCTTTCATAGAAGATATCCTTAACCATACGCATGTTTTCATAACACCAGGTTTCATTTTCGGGAATAATGGAAGCAGGTATCTGCGTATTTCACTTTGTGCTACGGAAGAAAGATTACTGGAGGCGAAAGAGAGATTAAAAAAAAGGAAACAATGACAATAGCAGTAGTAGGAATAGGCCTCATCGGGGGCTCTCTGATGGTTGATCTCCGCAGGCGGGGTTTTGCCGACAGGGTAATTGGTGTTGACTCCAGCCTTCATCACCAGAACATAGCTCTTCTGTGCGGACTTGTTGATGAGATTGACACTCTCGATAATGCCGTTGACAAGAGCGATTTGATAGTGCTTGCAACCCCGGTTAATACCAATTGTGCACTTCTTCCCGGAATATTAACAAGAATTGAAGGAACAACAAAGGTAGTAACGGATATGGGGTCAACAAAAGGCAGCATTGCCTTAGCTTCAGCCGGCCATAGTGCCAGGGGCAGGTATGTAGCAGTGCACCCAATGGCAGGAACGGAATACTCGGGGCCACTGGCGGCCATCGGGAAACTGTTCGACTACAAAACAGCAATAATCTGCGACAGGGAATTGAGCGATACTGATGCGCTCGGGAAGATCGAGAAGATGCTTGAACTGTTAAACATGCGCAAGGTCTATATGAATTCAAGCGATCATGACGTACATGTCGCATACATTTCGCATATATCTCACATAACATCCTTCTCGCTTGCATTGAGCGTACTCGATAAGGAACATGAAGAGAAGAATATCCTGACGCTTGCAGGGGGAGGTTTTGAGAGCACGGTTCGTCTGGCCAAGAGCAATGGGGAAACATGGGCGCCTATTTTTATTGAGAATGCCGATTACATCCTTGAAGTAATGGATACATATACTGATAAAATGAATGAATTCAGGAAGTTGATAGTAAACAAGGATATAAACGGATTGAAAGCCCTGATGGAAGAAGCTAATAAAATAAGAAAAATACTGAACTAATTAATTACAAAGAGATGACAGTAAAACTTGAAAATTCGCAAATAAAGGATTGGAGAGGCTATAAAAGCAGGCCTTTTCTGATCTCAGGACCCTGCAGCGCCGAAACCGAGGAACAGGTCATGGAAACTGCCCGTCAGCTGGCAGCCTTGAATCAGATAAGCGTATTCCGGGCTGGTATCTGGAAACCCCGCACCCGTCCTAATTCATTCGAAGGAGTTGGCACCGAGGGTTTGAAATGGCTCAGAAGGGTTAAACAGGAAACCGGCCTTCTTGTAGGAACTGAAGTTGCCAACGAAAAACATGTTTATGAAGCCCTTAAATATGGAATCGACCTGCTTTGGATAGGGGCCAGAACTTCTGTTAATCCTTTCACAGTACAGGAAATATCCGATGCACTGAACGGAGTCGATATTATGGTGCTTGTAAAGAACCCTGTAAATCCCGATCTCGAATTATGGATAGGGGCAATTGAAAGGATAGCCAGGGCAGGAATCACAAGGATTGGGGCGATACACCGCGGGTTTTCTTCCTATGAAAAAACCCTGTACCGGAATCAGCCCAACTGGCAGCTGCCCATCGAACTTAGAAGAAGAATTCCCGAATTGCCAATAATATGCGATCCCAGCCATATTTCAGGTTCAAGGCAATACCTGCATGAGATCTCGCAGAAGGCAATGGACCTGAACTTCGACGGACTCATGATTGAATCACATATCGATCCATCAAAAGCGCTGAGCGACGCTGCACAGCAGCTCACGCCAAACGACCTCAAGGAACTTCTTAGCAGGCTTATTCTTCGTAATGCAAGCACCGACGATCCAAGGTTACTTGATGTTCTTGGAGAACTCAGGCAGCAGATCGATGTTTATGATGAGCATCTTCTTGACCTGATGGAGCAAAGAATGAAAGTTGCAGAAACGATCGGACGTTATAAAAAAGAAAATAATATCACTATCTTGCAGAGCACCCGGTGGGACGAGATTATAAAAAAAGTAATTATCAAAGGCCAGGCAAAAGGACTTAGCGCCGAGCTTATTGATGCAATGTTCAAAGCAATTCATCAGGAATCTATTAACCATCAGATGAAGGTAATGAACAACGGAGACAAGGATAAGCCGGGCGAAAAATAAAAACATCTTGAATTTATGGAAAGATCTGTAGAACCGTCAGAAGTTAAGGGCAGCGTAAAAGCCCCGTCATCAAAAAGTGTTACGCAGCGTGTAATAGCGGCAGCCCTGCTTGCCGACGGTCAGAGTATCATCAGGAATCCCTCATATTGCGATGATTCACTCGCTGCCATGAGCATAGCAGTCGGTTTGGGTGCAAAGGTTGAACCTCATCCCGATGAGCTGAGGATTACAGGCTCTGCCATACTGAAAGAGACTAAACTCAATTGCGGGGAGTCAGGCCTTGCAATTCGGATGTTCTCCCCAATTGCAGCCCTCTACTCTGCCGAAATTACAATGAACGGAGCTAATTCTCTCAAGAAAAGACCAATGCATATGATCGAAGAGGCTTTAAGCCAGCTTGGTGTAAAATGCACTTCTTCTGCAGGATTCCTCCCTCTTACAATCGAGGGTCCTATAACAGGCGGCAAATGTACAATTGACGGTTCTGTGAGCAGCCAGCTTCTTACGGGTCTTCTTATGGCTCTGCCTCTTGCCGAGAATGATTCGGAAATTACCGTTTCGAACCTCAAAAGCAAACCTTATATTGACCTGACTTTAAGCATACTGCAAGCTTACGGAATTGAAATACATAATGATGACTACAGAGTTTTCAGGATTCCGGGCCGTCAGAAATTTATTCCGCATACATTTAACGCGGAAGGCGACTGGAGCGGCGCAGCATTCCTGCTTGTAGCAGGTGCAATTAAAGGGAACATTTCTGTTACCGGTCTCAACACCAAAAGCAGTCAGAGCGATATGGCAATTCTTCAGGCACTGGAAAAAGCAGGAGCTCAAATGACTGTTGCCGATTCGAAAGTCGACATATCCCGAAGCGAACTGAAAGCATTCGAGTTCGACGCAACGGACTCGCCCGACCTCTTTCCTCCTCTCGTTGCATTAGCTGCATATTGCAGCGGCACGTCAGTAATTAAAGGAGTATCGAGGCTTAAATACAAGGAGAGTAACAGGGCTGAAACTCTGAAGAATGAGTTTGGCAAGATGAAGGTCGATATTGAACTTAAGGAAGATCTGATGCTTGTGACAGGCGGACAGCCGCAGGGAGCACATATAGAATCGCACGATGACCATCGTATCACAATGGCTGCCGCTGTTGCAGCACTGGGAGCTTCCGGTAGTATTTATATCAGGGACTCTCATTGTGTCACGAAATCTTATCCTGGATTTTTCGATGATCTTAGAATGCTTGGAGCAATTGTTCATGAATGAAACGAGAAGGTCGGTTTTTTAATCAAAATTGACCCGGTTTAGTAAAAAAGATGAAAATAAATTAATAATATGCCTGTTTCCATTGATATTTTAAATTTTTAATTATTTTTGTTTCTATGAAAACAATGATGTTAAAGGCATGGTCTTGGCGCAGCTCACAAATTGATGCTGTGAATTAGCCGTTTTGTAACATTTTAAAGATATTATAAAGGCACGCCGTTCACAGCGTGCCTTTTTTATTTATTAACCATTAATCTATATTCAATGAAAAAGAGCTTCAAAATTCAATTAAGCGACAAAGAAATGCCAAGACAATGGTATAACATAACAGCTGATATGCCGAATAAACCTTTGCCTCCCCTCCATCCCGGCACAAAACAGCCGATAGGGCCCGAGGACCTCGCAGCAATTTTCCCAATGGAACTGATAAAACAGGAGGTTGCTTCAGAAAGATACATTGACATTCCCGAGGAGGTTCGGAGTTTATACTTAAGTTTCCGGCCTTCACCCCTCTTCAGGGCTGTTAACCTTGAAAAAGCACTCGGAACAAAAAGCAAGATCTACTACAAATATGAAGGTGGCAACTATTCAGGCTCGCATAAAGCCAATACAGCCATCCCACAGGCATATTATAACAAGATGGAGGGCGTAAGGAGGATTACTACCGAAACCGGGGCAGGCCAGTGGGGAAGTGCCATGAGCTATGCCTGCCACCATTTCGGAATTGAACTTCTCGTATTCATGGTAAAAGTAAGCTATAACCAGAAGCCGGGCCGTAAACTCCTGATGAATACCTACAATGCCAAGGTGATTCCATCGCCAAGCACAATGACCTCAGCTGGAAGAGCAGTCCTCGAAAAAGATCCCGACTCCCCCGGAAGCCTTGGAATTGCCATTTCAGAAGCGGTTGAGGTTGCAATTCAGGATCCCTACACAAAATATGCTCTCGGGAGCGTTCTGAATCATGTGGTGCTTCACCAGACAATTATAGGACAGGAAGCTATGCTGCAGTTTGATAAAACAGGTGACTATCCCGATGTTGTAATCGGTTGTTTCGGAGGAGGATCTAACTTCGCCGGTATTACATTCCCATTCCTCCGCGAGAAGCTGGTGAACGGAAAAAACACCAGGTTCGTGGCAGTTGAACCATCATCGTGCCCTAAACTTACAAAAGGAAAATTCATGTACGATTTTGGCGACTCGGCTGGAATGACTCCGCTACTGCCTATGTATACCCTGGGGCATAATTATATGCCCGATAAGATCCATGCAGGAGGCTTGAGATATCACGGCGCAGGAGCTATTGTAAGCCAGCTCCTGAAAGACGGATTTATTGAGGCCAAGGCAAAAATGCAGAGGGAATGCTTTGAGGCAGCAGTCCTCTTTGCAAGGAATGAAGGAATACTTCCCGCCCCTGAATCTTCTTATGCAATAGCAGGTGCACTTGATGAAGCCAGAAGAGCCGACCTCGAAGGAGTATCAAAGACTATTCTATTCAATCTCAGCGGCCATGGACATTTCGACATCTCTGCATACGAAAAATACTTCGAGAATAACTTGCCCGATCATGAACTTACAAAGGCAGAAGTAGAAGAAGCCCTGTCGCATATCGATATTCCGATTTAATTTATTCCAGATATCTCTAAAGCAAAGAGCAGATATTAGAAAAGCCCCGGATCTCTCCGGGGCTTTTTATGTATTTCCTTTTCAGAATGTTATTTAATAATTACCTTCCTGATTGTAACTTTTTTGCCTTCAATGATATGAAGCATATAAATTCCTTTCGGAAGCGAATGCAGCTCAACATCTGTAACCCTGTCCCTTATAAATCCAGTGAAAACAGGCTTGCCGCTCAAATCGTAGATCTTCATTGTCTGATCGTTAACATTGGCGATCTCAACTTTGAAAACTCCTGAAGATGGGTTCGGGTAAATATTAACATCCTTGGTGCTTACAATTTCAAGTCCGGTTATGATGCTCGGAATTGTAAGGGTAAGAGCAACAGTGTTTGTATTCCCGGCAAGGTCAGTCGCAACACCTGCTGCAACATCTACTAAAACATCCCCTGTGGCGGTCGGAGTAATATCAGCTGTATAAGTACGGCTATCAACAACAACAGGATTAGCTGCAGTACCATTAGTTATGGTTACATCAATAAGGTCAAAGCCTGTAACATCTTCACTAAAGGTAACAGTAACGTTAAACGGACCTGTAACGGTTCCTGAACCGCTTGTCCTGGTAAGAACAACTGTTGGTTTTGTAATATCGGCAGCAACAACCAAATCGTTCGAAACTGTATTGTCGTTGCCTGCAAGGTCAGTTGCCTTGGCGGCTGCAACACTTATAGTAACATTGCCATCCGCTGTCGGTGTGATATCTGCTGTGTATGCACTAACGCTCGCTGTTAAGAATGCACTTGCAGTTCCATTTAAAATAGTAATATCAGAAACATCAAAACCTGTTACATCTTCGGTGAAGGTGAAGGTTGCATTGAATTTGCCAGTTACAGTTCCTGTTCCGGAAGATCTTGTGATACTAATTCCTGGAAGAGTAATGTCAGCAGCAACAACCAGTTCATTTGAAACAGTATTGTCATTTCCGGCGAGGTCTTTTGCAGAGGCTGCAGCAACGCTGACTTTAACGTCGCCTGTTCCTGTTGGTGTAATATCTGCCGTATAGATAGTTGCGCTGACTGGTGTCAGAATACCTGCAGTTCCATTAACCACTGTAATGTCGGCAGCAACAAATCCTGTAACATCCTCACTGAAGGTGAAGGTAGCATTGAATTTAGTTATTACCGTTCCGGTACCCGATGTCCTGGTAATGAGAAGTGTCGGAGCCGTAAGGTCAGCGGTTACGCTGAGGTCGTTCGATACTGTATTATTGTTGCCTGCGAGGTCGGCAGCCTTGGCAGCAGCGACATTTACAACAACAGCGCCGCCGGCGGTTGGGGTGATAACTGCTGTGTAAACCTTGGCGCTTGTGGTTGCGAAAGTTCCTGCAGTTCCGTTTGTGACGCCGATGTCGGTCAGATCGAAACCGGTAACATCTTCGTTAAAGGTGACGGTAACACTGAATGTGCCGGAAACCGGTCCTGTACCTGTAGTACGTGTTATTGCTACCGTGGGAGCTGCACGGTCAACAACTACATCAAGATTAGCTGCGACAGTGTTTGTATTGCTGGCGGCATCCGAAACAAGTCCTGCAACAAAACCTATAGTAGTGGTTGCATCGGATACAGGAAGGTTAATAGTAGCCCTGTAGCTTGTTATGCTTTCTTTAACCAGGCCTGTTGCAGTTCCGTTTGTTACGGTGATCTTATCGATAGTCATGCCTGTTACCTCTTCAGTAAAATCAACGTATACATCGAAGTTTGCATTTACCGGTCCTGAACCGGAGACTCTCGAAATTGTAACGCCAGGTTTAAGGCTGTCATAGGTAAGGTTAAGCGAAGAAGTGCTGTTACCTTTAAGAGAAGTGTTCAGGGCAGCATCGTCAGGTACTGATATTTTAACAGGTCCCTGTGCGGTTGGAGTAATGACTGCCGTGTATACTCTCGGAGTGAATGTAACAAAACCTGAGGCTGAACCGTTTGTAACGACTATATCTCCAACTTCAAAGCCACTAACATCCTGATCGAAAGTGAATGTGACAGTAAGTGTGGATGAATTGAAGTAGGTAACGCTTCCAGCAGAAGTAATATTCAGGTGGGGCACGCCTGTTTCAATATATGACAGACTGAGTGTATTTGATTCCCCGTTGCTGTTTCCTGCAAGATCAGCAGCTTTGCCTGCGGCAACTTTAACTGTGATTGTGCCGGAATTTATCGGTGATACAAGTACAGTGAATTTCTTCCCATCGCCTGCAGGAGCAAAGGCACTTGTAGTTGAATTTGTGACAGTTATATCTGTGATATCAAAACCCGTAACACTTTCATTGAATTCAAATGTTGCTGTGAACGGAGCATAAACCGGGTTTCCGGAACTGCTTGATACCGTTACAATAGGAGCAACATTATCGTTTATGATCTGGAAAGGAGCTGAAGGATTGCTTACAATCCCGGCCGGACTGGTTGATTTAATCCTGATCATATAACCTGTTCCGGTTGCACCAACAGGGAGTGTTCCTGTTATGGTACCATTCGTAATCGAAACCAGAGATCCGATATTGGTCTCGGTAGCGAAACTGCCGCTGGCATTCGAAAGATAAGCATTGAAGGTGTTGGCTGAATATGTTCCGGTTACCGTGTAAGGTATGCTAACAGTAGCAGTTGTGGTATTGCTTACATAAAAAGGAGCTCCCGTTATTGAACCTACAGTAATTGACAGGTCAGTTACCACGAAACTACGGACAAACAGAGGTGCGGCAGCCGGACTGTTGTTAACAAGGCCAACTGTAACTGCACTGAGTGCCGATTCGGTGATACCATTAGCTATTGCATTGGCAGCATCAGCAGCACATATGAAATACTCATATTCTGCGGTGGGCGTGAGGCCGGTAAGGGCAAAACTCCAGGTTACATTGTCACCACCCTTTGTACCACTTACCCCTGTGAAGGCTACAGCTGATCCTTTCAGCCTGTACCACATTTTTGCACCTGCAACAGCTGTATTGTCAGTTATTGTAGCTGTAAATGCAGGCGAAGTGTTTGAAGTGTTTGTAAATGGAACATAACTTATTACCGGAGCAATAATGTCGGTAGCAAGAGTTAATGCTGCATCTTCAAGGGCTCCGATATCCGGAGTACTTGCATTCCTTACGTTTCCGTTGTTGTCCTCAGTAACCGAAATGGGGAGACCGGAATTGATTGCAGGTGAAGTCGCAAGGAGTGTAACATCATTGGTGGCGCCGGCAGTGAATTTCGGATCACCCACGGCACTTCCGAGGTCACGTCCATTTCCGGGATTAAATCCGTTGCTCTGCCACTGTGAAAGAGTTAGTCCCCCAACACTTCCTATGGTGAACAGTGCGCTTGCCTTGGTTCCTCCAAGAAAATAAATATTATTCCTGTAATTATTTGATAATTCGATTGTATTCTGGCTGATACCCTTTGTAAATGTTGCCAGAGCATTGTCGATAGTGTTATAGAAGATGTTGTTGCTGATATCAAGATTAGTTGACGACTCAACGTTCATGGTAAAACAAACGGCATTTACAGTACCGTTGCCTGTTCCATAAAGATTTACAGTGTTATAATAGAATTTAATATTATCACTTGAAGCAATCGCAACTCCTTTAAGACCTTCTGTATAATTGGTGGTTACACTGCCATTGCCTGTTATCCCCGAAATGATATTGTTTGAGATAACCAGATTCTTATTTGAAAGTGACATGATACCATTAGAAACATTGGATCCGAGAAGTGCATTGTTCTTAACATCGGTAATGATGTTCTTGTTTACCGTACCACCATTGATGTTTGACAATCGAATACCAATTGTATTGAAACCATCCATTGAATTGATGATATTCCTCATTATGTTATTTTCAATAAGAATATCAGCACATTTGTCGAGTGAAACACCATATGAAATCAGCGAATTGGCAATGTCGGTATTTCCAAATACCGAATTCCTGATAACAGGTCTGAGAATACCGGCGAGGGTCATACCTGAATAGCCCTTGTTTATATAAACATTCTCAATAAGGAAATCAGAATGGTTAATACCCATGGAAGTTATACATGCGTATGAAACTGAAGAAAAATCGCAGTACCTCAGAGTTATGTTGCTGCAACCATTCGTTTCGCTACTGTTGAATTTAATCGGGTATGCAAAATCCGCGGTAAATTTAAGATAGTTTACATTATCTACGCCCACGCTGCCATCGATGACAATCCTGTCGGCTCCCTCAATCGTAATCGGTGTCGGATTACTATTTGAGATCGTCCTTAAAGTTGCAGCGCTTGACTTTATTGTGAGGGTATAATTTCCGAGACCGGTTTCCTGCCATTGCTTCAGGGTTATTGCACCCGTCTCGGTAAGGTTTGATGTAATGTTTGCAGTTATATTTCCACTAATTAACGATGAGTTTATTGCGTCGAACAATCCATTGGGATTTGTAAGACTTGTATAATTTCCAGCGGCTCCCACGGTATAGGTTCCTCCTGCGAGGGTCTGTCCGTATGAGAAACTGTATACATAATCCGGATTGGCAGCAGGGTTATTAACCTCGAGGCCTGTATTGTTAACTGAAAGACCGGAAGTCATGAATCCGTTCGAAATTACATTACCTGCAACATCTTTAGCACACACAAAATACTCATATGCCCCAGATGCCAGAGTCGGGAAGAGAAATTCCCAGATATTTCCGAACTGGGTTCCTGCGACCTGACTGAATGCAGCAGTAGAACTTTTAACCCTGAACCAAAGAATAGCATTTGAAACTCCTATATTATCCGTAATATCTGCTGTCAGCCTTACTTCTCCCAAAGTAGCAGAGGTAAGAGGCTGAAACTTGATTACTGGAGGAAATAAATCGGATGTTGTTCCAAGATCTCCTTCATAAGCACCGATATCAGGAAGCGTTGCACTCCTTGCCGTTCCGTTAATCCCTGTTGTAACAAGGGCGATAGGTTGTGCATTATTTGAGGCAGGGCTTGGATTCACCGGAAGAAAGTTAGCCAGAACACGGTCGGAGAAGTTAGGCTCTGAAAAGATATTATTCAGGTTATATCCGGGAGAAGGTTTGGTGGTCCACTTCTGCCATCCCTTGAATTTATAAAAGGTGCCTCCTGAGTAGGTATAATTATTTGTAATTGTTTCATCAATCCAGAAATTGTTATTTTCAATTACTCCCTCAGATGATATCAGAGAATGGTAGGTATAGGTCCCCGCAACAGAATAATCGGCAAAAATATTGTTTTTAATTTCAGTGTTTGTTCCGGCAAGGCATAATACAATGTTCTCATGCTGATTGACAGAGCTGCTTACAATCGTATTGAATAAGATTCTCTGTTTTGAAGCTCCGGTGCTGTATAAAGCAATCATATTCCTGTAATAAGTAGAACCAGCTGAACTTGTCGCTCTGGCACCATCTAAATCGTAAACAAGGTTGTTGTAGAGATTAAGTTCAGATGTAACATCTGTTGAATTCATATAAAACCCGGTAAGTCCCGCGATTTCGTCGGTCGAGGTCGACCTCAGGTTATGCACTTTGTTATTGTAGATATTGTTTACTCCCCTGAAGGCGTCAATAAATATAGCAATAAAGCTGGTTGATGCAATATTCTGAATTTCATTGTCATGAAAAGAGAGATTCCTGCAAAGAACAGATTTAAATGCCGAACCATACTGTAGAGGTTGTGTTACAGTTACCGCATCTCCGAACATACAGTTTTTTATTTCGATATTGTCGTTCGGGACAGATTGACCAAGAAGATAAACAGACGTGCGGCTTTTCAGAAATGTCACATTATCGATAACCATGTTTGAAACAATGCCAGCAACGGCTGATGCGCCCTGATTAACAAAAATGCCATATTGCTCTGTAGCGTCACTCCTTGGCTCAATATTTACAGTCGAGTTTTTGATTGTAAGATGATCGGGACCATTATTGGCTGTGTTTGCAACAAGGAACCCATACTCTACTTTGTCGGCATCGAGCGTGGCTGTCGGGTCTGATATGATGTCAATACCATTAAAAGTCACATAATCAGCCCCCCTGATGGCTACGACTGCATCTGTTGCAGTACCGGCAACAACCTTACCCTGAATGACGGGATTGACGCCAAGACCATTCTTTAAAAATACTACCGGGTTGGCAGCGCTGGCTGTAAGGGTTGTAATTGAGATACTCCCTTCATTATAGGTAGTCCCTGCTGCAACCAGAAAGGTAACCCCTCCTGCGCCAACACCATTGGTATTCAAAGCGTTTACAGCTGAAGCGAACGTCAGATAATCGCCTCCGACAGGATTAATTGTTTTTGTACCAACAAGCACCTGAGAAAACATTTGGCTGCTTAATACAAATAACAATAATGCTAAAAAGTAGATTTTTTTCATATCATGGTTAATTTATGGATCAAAAATATAATTTAAATATCATTATTCAGAATTATTTTTGATAAATAGGTTTTTTTAGTTGATTATATGCCGTTTTACGTGTCTAAAATACTAAATAAAACACCCGGTTCTGCCGCATTTAGTTAAGCATTTCTAATTTATGCCCAGCGTACATTTGCTTAAAAGTCAGAATAAGATGCAGGATGCAAGAGGTATGGATTCGCTTTGGAAACAGTATTCTTGTATTCATCCATCGTGGAAAGCCTCTTCCAGTCAGCATGGTTTCTGAATGCAGCCCAGCAATCATCATGAGCTTTCATGTTCGCATAGGTGGTCAGGTACATAAGCCTGGGCATTTTGCTTCCCATCAGCACTTGCCCGAAAAACACCGGATTAGCTCCTATCTTTTCAAAAATGCCGATCTCACCGCCCTCGTTGAACATCTCGATCTTTTTTGTTGCCTTCGCCTCTGTTGCGCTCTCGTAACTCCTTAGTTCATAAATTCTTTCCGACATGGGAGTTGTAAAGGAAGGAACTTTAAACTCCGGCATTGATGCAAAAGCCTTCATCAGAATGTTTTCATATCTTGCAAAAGGCGGGTTATTATACGGAGCATCAATAAATTCCTTACCGGCAGTCAGATAGGCCAGGTCCTTTGCAAGCTTCGTCTCAATTTCAAGATATTGATCAAGGGTCTTAAATGGAACAAAAACATATACGAACTTGCCAAAAGCTGTATCCTGTTCAACCGGCTTGAACACTCCGATTTTGCTGATCCCCGCACGATGCATTGCAGGTATAAATGCATCCTTAAGATAAGTGTCAATCCTGGATTCCTGTGTCGTTCCCCCTATCCTGTACATCTTAATTTCATAATACATCTGCCTGGCAGGTGACTTACTAAAACAAATGTTCAAAAAAGCGATTAACAGGATAATTGTCGTACTTGTCCGTAAAAAAGTGATTCTTTTCATAATAAGAGTATTTGATTTTAAATAAATATAATAATTAATATGCTTTTGAGAACTCACTTAAGACCTTATTTGCTTCCTCAGCTGTTATTTCGGAACCTGACTTCAGGCAAAACCTGTGAACAAGGGTTATCGATTTCCCCTTCTCCAGGGTAGTGCTGGCCTTCTCCTGTTTTGGATCATATGAATTGCGACCAAGATTATTGAGTGCAAAGAGTCCGTAACCGCGTGCATGAGCAAAAGCCGGATAACCGGGGTTTTTTGGATTATCAAAGATCCCGAATGAAATTGTAGTCCCGTCTTTGACACCGGTAAGGACAACCCAGGCATTACTCGTTCCCCATACGGCATCGCCCTTAAGTCCCTGGCTTGAGGTATACATGCCTGTTACTCCTGTGTTATCGGTAGCCTTGACGGATGTTGGATTGCCTTTGTCGTCAGTAAATATAAGCGATTCATTTGATGGCATCTCAAATGCTCTGTCAACCCTGATTGCAAACATCCCTTCCTTGCTCTCTCCAAGAGTAACAGGACCGTTAACAGCCGTAAGGGTTGATATGTGGTCAATTGTCCTCGAATTGCCATCGCCCGAAAAAATGTACTTTGTGTGTTCTTTCAGGAGAGTATTGCCTTTATTGTCATCCCAGTTCATTTCTACTTCAAGCAGGCCCTGCTTACCACTTTCAGCTTTAATTATCTTCTTATGAACTATATGTCCGTAATCATCCTTTTTATCTGAAGCTATTGCCGATGAGTTATTCCAGAAATCAAGACCATTCACATTGCCGTAATTAAACCAGATTCCGGTATGATGCGGATGATCGACACGCTCCCCCCTTCTCGGTTCTATGGGATATCCCCTTGTAATCAACGAACCGTTGGGAGCGATTACAGGGAACAGATAGGGTTTCTCAAATCCTGCCGGATAGCGGTAAGAGGTAAACAACCTTCCGTCAACATAAATATCGACCCTCTCCTTTTCATCGGACCTGACTAGCTTAACTCCTTTTTCATTTGACGACTGTGCATTACTGTTCATTAAAGCAGTTGAAATGAGAATAGCAGCAAATAAATTTCTTAGGGTTGTCATAACTAATTATTTGAATTCTAATAAATATTCAGGAGTTTAGTTTTTGGTGTATTCTGTAAAAAATGGCCCTTACTTTCAATTATCAGGCATGGATAGAACATTCAATGTAAAAATAAAATTAATTCTGATTCTTACGGGGCACATTAGCATGCTTTTTTTACATTTTGCAATCTTTAACTTTTCAAGTGAGTATTTATAGAATTCTTTTACTTTTGATTGAAGCCGAATCACACTACAAACTATATGAAAAAATTAACTTTATTAATCTTACTGACGCTGATTATAAACGGACTTTCGGGAGGATTAGCTGCCCGGAACCCTTCATGGCAGGAGGTTGCCCCGGGAGTCTGGAAATCAGTAATTGGAATTCCGGATAAGCTTGATCTTTTTAACAGTGCAGATATTAAACCATATATCGATGGATTGAAAAAAATGAAGTCCGGAAAATTTCCCCTGCCTGAAGATCAGATTTCTGCTGAAGTTACGGAAGGAAAAACATTTCTCAGGTTTCCTCTTGTAAAAAATGAAGAGATTTTCGGATTTGGCCTGAATTTCAAAACGGTTCAGCAGAGAGGAAAAATACTTCAGCTGCATGTCGACCACTATGGGGGATCCGATAACGGGCGTACCCACGCGCCGGTTCCGTTTTATGTCTCTGATCAGGGGTATGGTGTCTTTATAAACAGTTCACGATATCTGACGGTTTATGCAGGTACGGCAGTAAGAAAAGAGAGTAAAGAAGCTCCGCTGCCCCTCGACAGGAACACTGATAAAAACTGGAACTCCCAGCCCTACTCCGATGCAGTTGAGATACTTGTTCCGACTACCGGTGTGGAAATCTACGTTTTTGAAGGTCCTACAACTCTTGATGCTGTAAGAAGATACAATCTCTATTCAGGTGGGGGTTGCCTTCCGCCAAGGTGGGGACTTGGCTTTACTCAACGCGTACCCGCGCTATTTACAGCGGCAGAGGTGGAACAGGAGGCAAGGAGTTTCCGTGAAAAAGGATTTCCTCTCGATTTTATTGGTCTCGAACCTGGATGGCAGAGCAAATCGTACCCATGTACAATTGAATGGGATAAAACCAGGTTTCCTGATCCCGCTGGTTTTGTGAGGACCATGAAAGAATCGAAAATTAGATTGAATTTATGGACTAACCCGTATCTCTCTACTGAATCACCTGCTTTTGAAAGGATTCTGAAGTATACAGGCTCCCATACTGTGTGGGGAGGTGTTGTTCCTGACCTTACAATACCTCAGGCACAAAATATATTTCTAAACCAGCTCGACAGCAATCAGGTAAATATCGGAATCAGTGGTTATAAAATTGATGAATGCGACGGCTACGACAATTGGCTCTGGCCCGATGTTGCCCAATTTCCTTCGGGAAACAGTGCCGAGCAAATCAGGCAGACCTATGGATTGCTATTACAGAAAATGACTACTGATCTTTTCCGCCGGAAGAATTCAAGAACCTATGGACTGATCCGGGCTTCGAACGGAGGAGGTTCATCTTTTCCCTATGTAATATATAATGATTACTACAGTCACCAGGACTTCATTACAGCTCTGATAAACTCCGGATTCGCCGGAGTATTATGGACTCCGGAGGTAAGAAGTTCAAATACCGGGGAGGAGTGGTTGCGCCGGATTCAGACTGTCTGCTTCTCGCCTATGGCAATGATCAACGCCTGGTCAAGCGGAACAAAACCGTGGTCGTTTCCAGAGGTTGAAAAGGAGGTTAAGGAATATACCCTGCTCCGGATGCAGCTTATACCCTACCTTTATACCGAGTTTGCCAGATATCACTTTGAAGGGACACCCCCATTCAGGGGAATGAATCTCGAGAATGGATTTGATGCAGGGGCAAAAACTGAGTTGAGAAATGATAACCTTAATGAAAACCCATACGCAGAGGCGATACTAAATGAAATAAAAGATCAGTATATGACAGGAGAATATCTGCTGGTGGCTCCCATGTTCACCGGTCAGACTTCCCGTAATATTGTGCTTCCAAAAGGCAGGTGGTATGATTTCTATACCGGTAAATATGCTGGTGACGGTGAAGTCATTAATGTAACTCCCGGTCTGGGAAAAATTCCGGTCTTTGTGAAGGATGGGGGAATTATCCCAATGATGCCGGCAAGACTTCAAGCCCCTGCAAAAGGAGAGAAATTTGATCTGGAAATAAGATATTATGGTTCAAAACCCGGCAGTTACAAACTTTATGATGATGACGGGGAGACCTTCGACTATGAAAAAGGAAGCTTTTCATGGAGGGAAATCAGTGTGCTCAGCAACAAGAAGGGAAATCCCTCAGTAACTCTTTCAAAGGCAGAAAAAGGGAAACCTGATAATATTGGAAATGTCACATGGAAATTTATGACTGCTGAATAAGATAAGAAGAAGGCCTTATATTCCCTCTCCTTTCAGTTAATTCTGACTTCAGCCAGAACAGGAAGGTGATCAGAGGGATAAAATAATCCGAAGGAATCTGAAAGGACTCCGTGACGGAGAACCGAAACACCTTTGTTAATAAAGATAAAATCTATCTTATTGGGCATTACCTTTACACCGAATCCTCCGCTTGTACCAGCGGGTCCGTAAGGAGGGTTCAGCGATTTATCAAGTGCGTCATCAAGCTCTTTAAGGATAAGCTGAACCGGTTCAGTATTTTTTGTAAGGTTCAGATCGCCCGTGAACAGCAATGGAAGATTTTCCTTATTAATATCCCTGATACGTGTAAGTATTAGATTAGCAGACTCTACACGTGCTGTCTTTCCCCTGTGATCAAAATGAGTATCGAAAACGTAGAATGTTTTTTTAGTGATTTTGTCCCTGAGCTTAATCCAGGTCACCGTCCTGTTACAAACGGCATCCCAGCCAAGACCCGGTTTTTCAGGAGTGGGGCTTAGCCAGAACATACCATCGTTTATTTTCACAAAGCGCGTTTTAATGTAGAAAATGGCCATATGTTCGCCTTTTCTGATACCGTCATCGCGTCCGACACCAACATGATCAAAATCGGGAAACAACACTTCAAGGTCGTCAATCTGTTCCGGAAGCGCCTCCTGGACATTGAAAATATCCGCCTGATGGAACTTCAGCAGTCCTGCCACTTTATCTTTTCTCAGAGGCCATGCATTTTCTCCGTCATCGGGGGTATTCATCCTGATGTTATAGGTTATAAGGTTGAACGGGGTGTCTTTTTTACTTTGTCCTGATGCATGATCAGCAAGGAATATTGAGAAAGAAAAACAGAGGACGAGATAAAAAAATGATAATTTTTTCATTTTATGTCAGTAAGTGATTTTTAAAATTCCTTAAATAAAACAGGGTCTCTATTAAAACCTGTAGCGGTACCTTATGCTAACTCTGTGATCTCTGTGTAAGTTCTTATTATTTTTTACACAGAGATACACAGAGAAGCACAGAGTTGGACAGTGAAAATCAGATTTGAATAAGCCTCTTTTTAACCTGCAAGTATTATTTCTATTGCCATCCGGGGTTCTGGCCCAGGTTGGGGTTTGTAATAAGGTCAGTCTGCGGAATCGGATAGAAGTACATCTTGTCTTCCCATAGTCGCTGAATATTATTCATCCATGTAAGTTCACCAGAAGTACCATTTATAAGCAGCTGTGGGTTTGTTTTACCGCTAACGGTGGCCGAAACGTCGACATAAGTAAGCGATGATCCAAGCGATGGTTTGGTGCCCTGGTAAAATACCACGTCATTTATTCCGTCCTCATTTAGATCCATGGCTGTGGATAAGGCTGGCACATAAAAACCATTCCATTCCTGATTCATGAGTTCGCCTCTTTTCCAGCGTAGCAGATCGGCAAATCTGAATCCTTCGAGACATAATTCAATACCTCTTTCCCTTCTGATCTCAAGAATAACCGGATCAGAAATATTCGGGAAATAAACCGATTGGAGATAAGTATCCACAGCGACAGGTTTTGTAGTAAGACCGGCAGTAATACCACCTCTTGTACGCAGAACACCCACTGTAGATGCCCAGTCAGCATCGGTCAGTGTTCCCAGTTCTGCCCTGGCTTCTGCATAGTTCAGCAACACCTCGGCATAGCGAAACATAGCAATTGAGTTAATATTCAGGTCTCTTGTATCGTAGTACATATCGTCGAGGGTCCATTTTATCGGCATATAACCGGTAAAAGTATAAGAAAAGAGAGGTGGTGCCGGAACCTGCAGACCTCCGCTAATCCTTTTGTAATCACCTAACCTGATAGTCTGTTTTAACCTAAGGTCCCTGTTCTTAACCTCCTCCTTGAAAAGCATTGTTGTATAGGCAGGATTGTTTGTGTAGGGAGTCCCGTCGAGATTCAGGTAGGTATTTATAAAGGATCTCGTGAAGCTGGCTTTGTCGCCGTATGTACCACTGGTCCAATACCAGTTTGCATCGTTCAGAACAGAAAGGGTAAGATCGCATATCGAAGCAAGCATTACTTCACTTGCAATTGGTGCAGCATTTGTAAACACTATACGGTACGATTTTCCCGGGCCGCCTGTAGTATAAATTGAATATAATCCGCTGTTCATAACATCTTTGGCCGCAGTGGCTGAAAGTTCAAGGAAGGCCGGAGCGCTTGCCTGAAGGCCAAGTTCGGGATGATATTTCCTGAAAGCACCTTCAAAAAGGCAGATCCTCGATTTAAGCGCATATGCAACATACTTTGTAACAAGGCTTCTGGTAGCTTCACTGTTCGACTTTATATTCGCACAGGCATAGTCGATATCGGCAATTATTGAATCCATAATCAGGGTCCTTGGATCCCTTGGACCATAAAGTACAGGATCATTAACCGTAAGAGGTTTTCCTATCCACGGGACATCTCCGAATCTTTTTACTTTTTCAAAATAGAAATAAGCTCTGAAGAATTTAGCAATGGCCATGTAGTTTTTCCTGACGTCAATTGGGACTTTAGGGTCCTTATTGTTTTCAATAAAATAATTGATGTTCCTCAGATCTGTCCAGGACCATCCCGTACTCAACTGCGATGTATAGGTCCCTTTCTGGATAAAGGAGTTAACCGATTTTACTGCCATATAATCGGAAAGGGCATCCAGACTTGTTGACCTGTTTGGCAATATGGAATAAAATGAGTTGGTGTAGAGCTGCAATCCGCTCTCGCTGCCAAACACCGCCTCCTTTGATGCGGTTGACACGGGCGTTTGTTCTAGCTCACAGCTTACCGCAAAAACGGCTAAAAGCAGGAACCATAAATATTGTTTTTTCATAACTGTATTTTTTTAAAGTCATTAAAATGTCACGCTTAACCCAAATGATAAGCTTCTCATCATCGGATAGTTGTATCCGTCGCCTGAGTTGCCACCCGGACTGAAGACCTGGTCTGACGGTCCTGTATTCTCAACATCAATATGGCCTTTGCCTATGATATCATATAATGGGGAATATGTCCAAAGGTTTTCGCCCGACATATAAACTCTCAAATCACTTGCTCCAATCTTGGAAATAAGGTTTTTGGGAAGGTTATAACCGATCTGAAGGTTTTTGAGTCGCAGGTATGCAATATTCTGCAGATATTTTGTCTGGGCAACACCAAGTTCCCTTGTTGTAGCATTTGAAGCTGCACGCGACATAGTCCTTGGCAGATAGGCATTCACATTATCAGGGGTCCACATATTTCCAAGTTGCCAGACAGGCACATTGTTATAGGGCCTGTTGTACTGGCCCCAGAAAGCTTCCGATTCAACACTCGGATACCACTGCTGCTTAGCAACACCCTGGAAGAAAATTGAAACAAAGAAATTTTGCCAGTCAGCACTAAGGTTTACTCCATATGTATAATGAGGGGCGCTGTTTCCGATAATCGACCTGTCGCCGGGATCATTAACAGTATTCTTTCCTATGTTTACGAAGCCATCACCGTTGGCATCAAGAAGTTTTATATCGCCGGGAAACCAAAGATTGGTTGGGGAAGCACGCATTTGAGGAGTTTGCTTAGCATGTGCATCAACATCGGCCTGGTCGATGAAGAAACCTTCGGTTGTATATCCCCATATCTCACCAATGACCTGTCCTTCATAATAATCCGAAAGAAGTTTATCAGGGTTATTGTATCGTGTAATCTTTGAAGTATTGTCGGCGAGGGTAAACCTGATACTATAATTAAGAGGTTTCGATGCAACATTGAATTTATCCCTCCAGGTCAGAGACGTTTCCCAACCGTTAGTCTTGAGGTCAGCGTAGTTGCCCTTGGGTGCTGTTGCACCAAAAATAGCCGGTAATGTCAGTCCGATAGTAAACATGTCGGTGGTATTCCTTGTATAAATATCACCAACAAACCTAAGCCTGTCAGAAAACATTGCAAAGTCGAGTCCGAAGTTGGTAGTTGTGGATGTCTCCCAGGTAATTCCGTCAGGAAGCACACTTGGCCTGCTTGTATACTGTGGTTTAACACCATTTAGCACGTTGCCTAACTGGGCTATGGAGAACTGTTCCTGATAAATATAAGAATTTATGTTACCGTTGCCTAGTGATCCGTAAGAGGCTCTGAGTTTAACATCTGACATTATTTTCGGAGAGACGTTCCAGAATGATTCCTTCGATATACGCCATCCTCCCGATACTGAAGGGAAAAATGCATATCTCTGGTTTGACGGGAACTTAGAAGAACCGTCGTAACGTGCGTTTACCTCAATAAGATACCTGTCCTTATATGAATAGTTCAGCCTCGAGAAGCCACCGAGAATGGCCCATTTCTCATATCCTCCACCTGTGACGATTGCCTGTCCCAGAACAAGGTTAAGATCCGATGCATCCTCATAAATAATACCGTTTCGCTGAATAGCTACCCTGTTATAAATCGACTGTTCATAGTTATAACCTGCAAGTAGTTTAACATAATGATTTCCCCCGAAAGTATTCTCATACTCAGTGTAGAGGTTTGTTGCAATATATTGTGTCTCACGCTGATCAAAGGCTAGGTCATTCGTAGTTGTACCAACGTAGGCAATAACCCCCGGCTTGGCACTATAGGGAACCTGTACTCTTTTGGTCTCGGTATCGTTGCTTGTATTCCTGAATGTAGCATCACCCTTAACCCTGAATTTCTTGTTAAAGAATTCTGCTGTGAAGCCAGCCGTATTTTTAAAGACACGTTTTTTTGTATCGATACCGTTCTTATTGTACCACATGTCGCCTACGGTATAAACAGAAACCATTGAAAGTGTGCCGTCAGGATTGAAGAGTGTTCCGTTAGGATGGCCCTCGTCGCCGATATTTCTCCAAATACCTGCTCCTTCACCAACGTTCAGAGGGTTGTGGTAGGCCATCTCGGAATAATCAGCATTATTCTCAATCTGTAGCCAGGGGAACACCTGAATTGTACCTTTGGCCCTGAAGTTCTTCATATTATAATCGTCGGAATTATACCGGAAAATACCATCCTGTTTCAGATAACGGCCCGATATAAGGAAGGTGGTCTTCTCTCCGCTCCCCGAAATTGTAAGATTGTTATCACTTGCAGAAGTATTGTCTTTGTAGAGCAAACCATACCAGTCGGTACTCCCGTAATATACATATTCACCTGTAACGGGATCAATAGCAATCTTGTCGTAAGGCTCACCCGAATCAACTTTTGCCTTGAATGCATCTAGATAGGCCTGTGAAAACTTCAGGGTCTTATTTACGTTCTGCGGAAAAGAACCGTCGCCATTTAAGAATGCTTCTGAAAACATCCTTGCGTAGGTATAACCGTCAGTTACAAAATCAGGTACACCCATCGGTGTTTTTATGGCATAATTCGATGAAAAAGTTACACTCGTTCTCCCTTTCTCAGGGTTTTTGGTAGTAATAAGAACAACACCAAAAGCACCTCTTGCTCCATAAATGGATGCTGAGGCAGCGTCTTTAAGCATCGAAACGCTTGCAATGTCGTTTGGGTTAAGGAGGCTGGGGTCGCCCTCAACACCGTCGATAAGTATCAGAGCACTACCTCCCTGACCAATTGAGGTTGTACCCCTGATATTGTACGAAGGTGCCTGTATTGGCTTGCCGTCCAGGAGTCTGATGTTAAGATTTGGCATAACACCCTGAAGCCCCTGGGTAACGTTTGGAACCGCCCTGTTCTCCAGAGTTTCACTTGTTACCTGGTCGACAGCAGCTGTAAGATTAAGCTTCTTTTGAGTACCATATCCTACCACTACTACCTCTTCGAGGCCCTTCAGTTCCTCACTCAAAATGACGTTAACAGTTGTCTGGTTTTGAACGGGTATCTCCTTTGGAGCGTACCCCACAAATGAAAACTGAAGAGTGACAGTAGGACTGGTCACATCAATAGTATACTTGCCGCTGATATCGGTAAGTACACCCTGACTGGTACCTTTCACCTGAACAGTCGCACCTGGAAGAGATCCTCCCTTCTCATCGGTGACAGTTCCGGTAATCGTTATCTTTTGAGCATAAACCGCAGTTGATGCTAAAAATAACAGGATCATTAGAACTTTTTTCATAAATAAATTGGATTAGTTAGTATAAACGGGTTGATAAAAAATGCTAAAATCAATCATAATAAGCTAAAATTACTATGGTTAGGACTTGACTTATTATTGAAACATACAAAAAAACCGGCATAATCGCCCAATAAACTTAATGAATTTATCAATTCATGCGGAAAAAACCGCCGGTTATCAAAAACCGAAAATCCATCCATCCCATTAAGCAATGTTTTTTTTAGTAACTTACAGCATGTACTCAGCTAAAAACAAGAACAACAGGCAAATATTAATATCTAAATATTACGGCAACCGAACAACCAAATTTACTAAAGTTTTCTAAAATAAACCAGAACTCATTTTAAGGATTGGAAAAAATGATAATTATTAAAAGCAGGAAAGATTATTTAAGCTAAAATTTCATCTGTTCACAAAATGTATATATTTGAAAGAACTGTCGTCAAAATATAAAGAAAAACAACTTTACCTTGAAACAATTCAGGATTAGATTATTACAAGAATACAATTAAATTCATTTCACTAATTAACAGATCAATAAATGGAAAACGAAAAGAAACCTGTTTCCGGAAGGCTACTGTCTCTCGATGCTCTTCGGGGTTTTGACATGTTCTGGATAATGGGAGGTGAAGGCCTTTTTTCCGGACTTGCAGCCCTCACCGGATGGCCGATACTTATCTGGTGGGAGGGACAACTCGGTCATGTACAGTGGCATGGATTCCAGTTTTATGATATGATTTTCCCCCTCTTCCTCTTTATTGCCGGAATATCGTTCCCGTTTTCACTGGCAAAGAGGATTGCCCGAAACGACAGCCGGCAGTCGATTTACAAACATGTCATAGGCAGGGGACTGATACTTGTTCTTCTCGGCATCATTTATAACAATGGTATCAGGTTCGATTTCGGAAGCCTTCGTTACGGGAGTGTTTTGGGAAGAATAGGTCTGGCATGGATGTTCGGAGCCCTTATCTTCATGAACACCAAATTATCGTGGCGTATATTCTGGTTTTGCGCCCTGCTTACAGGATACTGGCTGCTGTTGCTTATTTTTCCCGCACATGATCTTGGCTCAACCGACATCTTTTCGCAGGAAGGCAACCTTGCCAGTCATATTGACCGGCTCTTAATGCCCGGGAAACTCCATCGTGGCAACCATGATCCGGAAGGACTCTTCAGCACAATTCCCGCCATCGGTACGGCTTTGCTTGGAATGTTCACGGGCGAATATCTGATGTCGTCACATCTCAGGGAAAAACCTGTGAAAAAGGTTCTCGTAATGATCCTTGCCGCTATCGCCCTGATGATAGTCGGAAAAGTCTGGAACCTTTCTTTCCCTCTTAACAAGAACCTCTGGTCAAGTTCATTCGTTTGTTTTGTCGGAGGACTCAGCTTGTTGCTGTTTTCGATTTTTTACCTGGTAATCGATGTATGGGGATATAAAAAATGGACCCTGTTCTTTGTTGTGATAGGGATGAACCCAATTACAATTTACCTGGTCGGAAGAATAGTTAATTTCCGGTCTGCGACAAAATTCTTCTTCGAAGGATTAACACAGATTATGCCTGAAAGCTGGACCCCACTAATCAGTAGTGCAGGATATGTCGCCATTGGATGGGTTTTTCTGTATATTCTCTATAAAAAGAAAATTTTCCTGAAGGTGTAATAACATGCAGTGAATAAATATCTTGATATCTTAGTAGTCTTAGTTTAAACAATTGAACGAATATTTCCAGCCCATGAGTGATATTATAACCACATCATCAAACGGTCCCGGACTAAGGCGGGCCCTTAGGCTTCCTGCCCTGGTTCTGTATGGCATTATACTGATCCAACCGACTGCTCCAATGCCTCTTTTCGGAGCCGCATAGAACATTGCTCACGGTCGCGTTGTTACTACAATTCTGATCGGGATGGTAGCCATGCTGCTCACTGCAATCAGTTATGGAAAGATGGCCAATGCCTATCCCAGTGCAGGCTCGGCATACACTTACGTCAGCCGCGAAATTCATCGCAAGAATATCCTCCGGGCTTCCGTATTGGTTTGTCTTATTACAGGAGTACTGGCATCAATTCAGGTATACTTTGCCCAGCTTATATGGCCCGAAACAACATTTCCCGATCAGGATACTGCATTCTGTTTTGTGGAAGGAAAGGCAGGGGGCCAGTGGCTGTTCTTTTCATTAAATATCGCCCTTCTTATTGCAACAATCGGATCAGGCTCGGGTGCTCACCTCGGAGCCGGAAGGCTGCTTTATGGAATGGGGCGCGATAATGCAATCCCGAAAAAATTCTTCGGCGTTGTAAATGCACGCACTCAGGTCACCAGCAATAATATAATTCTGGTTGGATTATTCGTGCTTGCAGGCGCTTTCCTGCTTACTTATCCGCTCGGGGCACAGCTGCTTAATTTCGGGGCGATGATTGCGTTTATGGGGGTAAATGCCTCAAGCTTTATAAGGTATTTCATTCGTGGCGAAAAGAAAAGTTTCCTCCCTTTTATTCTGCCACTGCTGGGATTCCTGGTATGTTTCTATCTGTGGTACAGCATCGACATTAAAGCCAAGATAGTTGGTCTTTGCTGGCTTTCATGCGGAGTGGCATACGGTGCGTGGAGAACATCATGGTTCCGCAATCCTCTTATGTTCGCTAAACTCGATAATGACGAAAACGATTAACATTCAGAGATAAAATCAGGAATTAATTCTTTATCAGACTAAGTATTTTTCAAGAATTGCCGGCAATTCTGAAAAGTCATCTGTAGTTATGTCAGCCAGGGGATCAGACTGCCCTGAAGTTTTATCAGCTTTGTACTCCACACACATCATTCCTGCCGCCTTGGCTGCTTTAATACCGTTACCTGAATCCTCTATTACGAGACATTCCCCGGGATTAACTGACAATAGTTCAGCCGTATGAAGATAGACGTCGGGTTCTGGTTTGCTTTTACCAACAGTCTCACAACTCATTGTATGAAGGAAGTATCCGGCCAGTCCGGTTTTGGTTAACATGAGTTCAATTGTCGACAGGTTGGAAGAAGAGGCTACTGCCATTGGTACACTATCATCCCTGAACTTATTGAGGAGATTAACCACGCCAGGCATAAGCTCAATCTCTGAAAGTTGCGAAAAATGCTTCATTATCTCATCGCTGTTCAGGCTGGCCAGCTCTTCAGCGGTTTGTTTTAACCCGTGCCTCTCCCTTACTTCTTTCCACATTTGTTCCGAACTTTTTCCAAGATAACTCCTGTGCTCTTCTTCTGAAATATTCAATCCGAGTCTGGCAAGTAAACCCTTCTCAATTATAACATGATGAGGTTCGCTGTTTACAAGAACTCCATCCATATCAAAAATGATTGCCTTTATGCTTCTTTGTGTCATTTAATAAGTGTTTAGCGGCTGACGAAGAGCCTGTTTAACATAAATAAGTGTTAATTTAAAATGCAAATAAAACAATATTATTCAAGGAAAGGTGTCTGAGTTGGTTTTACTTTACAATAGTATTAAGGAATAGAAAACTCAGGCCCGTGCTTAATGAAAAGAATTGGATTCTGCAGCTATTAATATTTACTAAACAGGAATATAATATGAGATGTTCAGCCTCATTTTTGCTTTTATCACTGCTCCTTTCTTTCGGTGTATACGGTCAAACGGGAAATAAATCAAAGGCAATTATAAGTGAAGATTTTATCTTTCCTTTACAGAACGAGCATGTCCATGGAAGCAGCATTGTAATACTTCCCGATGGCGATACGCTGGCAGTCTGGTTTCAGGGAAGCGGAGAACGGACGGATGATGAGGGGAAAAGCTGGAAATGGAAGGAAATGGTGGGACAGAAGAAGAAACCCGTAGTTTGAATAAATTTATAAAGCTCCGTTGTCGCGAAGCAGTTTTATCATTTTGGTTTGGTTCGACGTTACAGCAAGCCAAAGCGGAGACCTGGCATCGCTTGTGGAAATATTGACGCTTGCCCCTTTTGAAACAAGCAGTTCGGCAAGTACAAGATCGCTGTTTTCGATAGCTATATGTAGTGGGGTGTTTCCCGACAGATCCCTTTTATTGAGCTTTGCCTTACTTGAAATCAGGATTTCAGCAATATCGCTGTTACCCTTCCTGGCAGCCAGTGTCAGCAACGTATCCCCTTCTCCGTTTCGTACATTTATATAATGCATTTTATAAAGAAACGATAATCCTGAACAGAGCAATTCCCTCACTGTACAATGATCGTCAGTAGATACAGCTTCAAACAATATCTCATTCATTTGGAATAATTTAGAACCCCTCTTCATCATTCTTTTTCTAAAGCTTCGTTAGTAACATCTGAAGACCAAGACACATGTCTCCAAAATCAGTGTAATGTTAATAACAGCTTGCAAAGGTAGGTAATAAACCAACATTTAAACTATGATACATCTTAAAATTAAATTGCACAATAATGTCACACCTAAAACTAAACCAGTTATTTCAGGCAGAGATTCTTACTAAAATACAGATAAAAATTTATACTAAATCTGCTTAATCATCTGTTTTATTTGCTGTTTTCGGATGCAAAAGTGATAACTGAAGAACCAGTGCAAGCACAACGAAAACAGCAAGCAATGCAATATCCCGGCTAAGATTTCCGGAATCGGCAGACTTGCCAAGAAATGTTGTAATGACAGCCCCCATTGAGATCCCTGCCAGGTTCATCAGACCATATCCTGTTGCCCTGTGACGGGGAGAAGCAAACTGACAAAGGATGGGCATAGAGTTCACATCAAACATCCCGAATCCGAACCCGAAACAGGAGGCTCCTCCCAGAATTGTTAGGAAGCTGTCGCCAAAACCAAGCAGCAATACCGCGGGTATCGTCAAAGCAAGCCCTACTGCTCCTGTATATATCCTGCCGCGAAGAGTCCGCTGAATCCACCTGTCGGCAACAACTCCTCCCACAAGAACACCAATTAATGCCGATAAAGCAATTGTAATAGTAGAAACAGGACCTGCTATCTCCATCCTGATGTTAAGGTTTGTTGATAAAAGTGTCGGGAGCCAGTTTTTGGTTGCCCATCCCGGAAGGCTGGGGGCAGAAAAATAGAATAGTATCACCCAGAATGAAAGGCTTCCAAGCAACACCCCCACTCCTTTGAATGATTCCGAGAACTTTTTCCAAAGCGAAGCCGAAGCATCCTGAACAATCGTATAGGCCTTCTTCTCATGCAGGAACATAATCAGAACAAAACTGTATAAGACACCTATCAACCCGAAAGCAAAAAAAGTCGTCTGCCATGAAAAATTCCCGGCAATTGTAGCTCCAAATCCTCCCAGGGCCTGTCCGAGATAAATGCCAGTCATATGAATTCCGACAGCAAATGAACGATTTTTTCCCTGGTGATAGTCGGCTATCAGTGATAACCCCGCCGGCATGTAAAAGGCTTCGCTTACTCCCATTACCGCCCTAAGTGCATAGAGCTGATTAAAAGTCGTTGCAAATCCCATCATCAGGGTGACCCCTGACCATACGAAAAGGCTGGCGACAATCAGCCATTTGCGGTTCAGACGGTCGGCAATCACTCCCGACAAAGGACTCATCAGTGCGTAAATCCAGAGAAAGATAGCCATAAGTCTTCCGAAATTTGCTGCAGTCTGCAATTCTGCTATGTCGATCATCATCGATGGCTTCATCGTCGAAAGCATCTGTCGATCGATATAATTCAAAAGAGCTACAAACCATAAAAGTCCTACAACCAGCCAGGGATAATATTTTTTCTCTTGCATATTTTAATTGTCTGAGGAAGGGTCCAATTTAATAATAAATATCTGTTTCTTCTTTCCCTTTCTGTCGGCGGCATAAACGGAACGGTTAAATGCGATTGTTTTGCCATCATTCGACCAGACATGATTGGTTGGGGCTTCTTCCGTCCTTTCTGTTAGCCTTCTGTATCTTTTTTCGAAGGTATCACCTGTTATTTTACAAACAATTATGCTGTTATCCCAGAGGTAGGCAATTGATTTATTATCAGGGCTCCACCTCGCTCCGCTCTGGACATCGGAGGTGTGCTCAGTGATCTGGATCGGGTTCCCTCCTTCCGGTGAAATTATAAATAGCTGCTGAATACCGTTAAGGTCGCGGCTGCAATAGGAAATATATTTCCCGTCGGATGAAGAACGAACTACCTGGCTGCATCCCGGAAACCTGGTTTCAGAGGTGAATGTAAGTCTTCGCTGGATTGTCCCTTTTGGAGGCATCGGGAAGGATGACACGGTTCCTTCGAGAGGACCATATTCACCTGCTACATTTATTGAATCCGGAATATCGACAACAAAAAGCTCATCAACCGGTTTTTCCTCACTGTTAAGAACCTTACCAAGGAAGGCACGGGCAACCTGCATTTTACCATCGGCTTTCAGATAGCCGCTGCTTCCCACCCAGCTGTCGGAAGCAGCATTGCTTATTTCATCACTCCCTGGAGCAGGATCGGGAACAACCCTTACAACTACAGCACTAAACCAGCTGCCGTTAATATTTTCCCCTGCTCTGCCATTGTCCACTGTAACGGAATGCTGGTGGTTTGAAACAGCTATGGTCCTCAGATTCCACCTGATGCCTGTGGAATCTTCAAGCTTCTTCATAATTGCATCATTATAAGTATAACCGATCCATTTCCCGTCGCGGCTCCATTCATGCCTGTGAGTTCCTCCACGCAAAGCACCTGCCGTATATGGAAATGTAACATCCCTTGCATCCATATTTAAAGGAACATTGGGCTGATTGTCACTGACCATTACGCCTGTACGTCGCCATTGCTGATATGGATTTTCAGGAGTACAGGCCGGCACTCCATGAATAAAGATCACAAAATTATCAACGGGATTATAGCTTACAGCACCAACTCCCGGTCCATAATCGTGATTATCCTTCATCTCATAGAGGACTTCAGTTTTTCCGGTTTCAATATTCACTCTTTCAATCGAAGAGCATCCTGCAATTGCAGTCATTTCATTCCTCGTATCGTAAACGAGCCATTTCCCGTCGGGCGAAAAATTATCATTATTATCAAGATCATGGTTTTTCGAATCATCTTTAGTAACCTGAATTTCTTTTAAATATGATCCGGAAGGACCGCATGATTCTGTAAACAGTATACCTGCCATCATTATAAAAATTATTATCCTCATCAAAAAAAGTTAATCTGTTTTAAGCTTCTTGGCGTCTTTGCGACTTTGCGACTTTGCGATTAAAAATGAAATCAGTTTTTCAGGATCATCGGTCTGAATTCCGTCAGTATGCCACGCTAATATCTCTTCCCATTCAGCCTCAGTACCTTTATTCTCATCTACAATAACGATGGCATTTTCAGCATGTGCCGTCCTTACAAAACTTTCGCTAAGTTGTCCCATATCCGTTGCAATTGCAGAAACATTGAACTGTCTGATAACAGCGCCAAGATTTTTTTCCTCCCCGGGGTCAGGCATAAGTATACATTCCGGACAGCCTGCTTTAAGATCCGAGATCTCTTTTAACCTGTCGGCCGGAATATACCAGAAAATATCCCTTTCCATTTTATATTGCTTTATAATCTTTATCAAATCTGGCACCGAAGCTGCTTTAAGGTCAAGGTATATTCCAATTTTCCCCTGGCATAACTTCATTATCTCCTCAAACGATGGAACAACTGTTCCTTTCCATTCTTTACCCTTACTGATACCGATATCGAGGCTCCTTATCTCATCAAATGTCATTTCACTTACTTTTCCTGAAAATCCATTAACATATTCATCTACAGTTGAATTATGCATGCTGATGATTCTGCCGTCCTTTGTTGTACGTGTATCTATTTCGACAAAATCACATCCCAGGTCAATAGCTTTCCTGTAAGCCGGCAATGAATTTTCGGGGCTGTTTTTATGCGCTCCCCTATGTGCCATTACATAAATTCCATTCTTAGGAGGCTTGAGAGAACCTTTACTAACAGTCTCTTGTCCAAAAAGAGTAACTGCATAGGCAAAAAAAAGTATACTTATTACGGCGAAATACAGAAATTTATTAAGTTTCATCTATCTGATTGTATTTCATTTAAATACTCTGGTTTTTTAATTGCCAGAACTGTTGCAATCACTGCGGAAGTAAGAAAAACCAAATGAACAAAAAATCTCTCAAGTATAAGTTCTGAGAATGAAAGTCCTGATATTTTAAGGTTTCCCGGCTGATTAAAAAACCTTAAAAAAGCAACAAATACAGTCGACCATACCAGCAGCAGGAACATATTCTTATTTATGTTTTTATGTCGTTGAAACCATGCTGTCAATCCCGAAATTACAAAGGTCATCAGTAAAACAAGTGCTAACCTTGCTCCTATCACAGATTGTCCGGCAGAACCGGTAAAAACATCCTCAGAAAGGTCAATAACCGTATGGCAGAAAGTCAGGGCTACAGCAATCTGCCAGGCTGAATACGGAAAGTAAATTACAGCAACAACCATTATTAGTCCAAAAAAAGCATAATTGGAGAAGATTATAGCCATATCCCTTAATCCTATCATTGTGAATCCCTTAACACCGGCTCCGGCATCGACAACAGGATCAAGCCAGAATGAAAAGGCCAAAAAGATCAAAAACCCGGTGACAAGAGTTACAATAAACTCTTTTATCAAAATCTCTCTATTTTCCTTATCCTTATCCTTAGCCTTAGCCTTAGCCTTAGCCTTAATCTCATCCTTTTTTACAGGAATAATTTCCACCCTGCTCAGCCAGGCAGCAAAGCCGAAGAATCCGCCCATTATGAGTCCGAAAGTGAATTCCATTGCTTTCCACCATTCTTTAAATATAACCGAATCAGGTAACCTGCTGCCAAGAACCATCCAGAACCCTCCCAGACCAAAACCAATTCCGCCACCAACCATACCTGATAATGCAAAGCGGGAAATGACATTGAATGATGCAGCATCTGTCCTGATCCTTAGATAGGCAAGAACTGCCAAAGCTCCCACCAGCAGAGCGCCCCAGGATTCCGGTCTCGGTTTGGCAGGGTCGGAAAAATAAATTATCATGGGCTGGTTAATAAGCTTGAAGCCGGTAAGCATCCCTGCAAGCAAAATAAAGAATGCTATAAATATTGTCCTTGTCGCAAACCTGTTAAATAAAAACCCCATCGATAAAATTATACCACCTGTTAGTCCCCAAACCGAACCTTTCACAGTAGTTCCAAGGGTACCCCACCACATGGTTTCAGGTTTAATCAGGAAGCCCAGGGTCTGTCCGTAAGTCATCTCTCCTCCAAGGCCAATTGCTACTACTCCAAATACTGCAACAACGGAGGCAAGCCTGTCGGGAATTTTTAACAATATTGAAAGGGAAATGGCAAGCATTGCGCCGGGAATCATGGCTCCAAACGGCCCCCCTCCAATATATCCCCTCAATCCCCATCCAAGCATCATTGTTATTGCCGGGAAGATGATGAAGGCTGATATTTTGTCTTTTCTGTTGGCTTCCATCTTTTACTGCATTACATTCCTAGTCTCCTTATTAATTTTTGAGTATATGAAAGGGCTCCTTATTGCAACACCATCATTGATTTCGAGGAAGACCTCCCTGAAAATACCCATGTTGCGATCGCGCGGCAATGGATTCCAGTCAACGAACCCGATTGAATATTGTGCGGAACCACCAGGGTTGTTTCGGTGAGAGACAGTTTCACTGATTCATCCTGCTTGCCGGTAACGGTGCAGCCCGAAATAACCATAACGGTCAATAAACATAGGAGAAAGAGAGCCAAGCTAACTCCCTGCTTTTTCATATTTGTCAATATTTGATTTGTTTTTGCTTAAAACCATTTAGACCTTCTTATTACAAAGAAATAACTTTAGAACTGAAAGGGCTTATGTTATTTTGGTCATCTTGCATTAAATTTAAACTATTATTGTTCATCTTACTATAGGTTAAGGAAAAAGGAAGAACTTACACGGAGGGTCACAGAGATGACACAGAGATCCACAGAGAATTTAAAAAAATCTGGATTTAAAACATGATCAAAATGAAGATATTACGAAAATTTATATTTGCAATTCAGGCTATTATTTGTTTTTCAGGACTTGCTTCTGTGCAGGCACAAACAAAGAAGCCTGTAGAATATGTCGATCCTTTCATCGGTACCGATTTCTTCGGACATACCTTTCCGGGGGCCTCGTTGCCTTATGCAATGGTTCATCTTAGTCCCGATGTAAACACTCAGGGATGGACCTACTGTTCCGGCTATGCCTGGCAGGAGAGCTCGATAATCGGATTCAGTCATACACACTGGAGCGGAGTTGGGATGGTCAATGGCGGCGAGGTTATGCTAATGCCCGATGTGAGCAGTAAGCTTCAGATAATTCCGGGACCGGCAGGCAATCCCGATGAAGGATACCGGTCGCGTTTCGATCATAAGGATGAATCAGCCTCACCGGGATATTATTCCGTTTTTCTGAAGGATATCGGGGTTACAGCAGAACTGACATCAACCAGAAGAGCCGGATTCCACCGTTATACTTTCCCGGAATCAAAAAACTCAAGAATAATACTCGACCTTGGCCACCAGATTGGAAATATGACTTCCATATTTAAATCGGAGCTCCGGATCCTTAATAATAATATCATAGAAGGTGTCAAAAGCGCCGGTCTCGGAAGAGTATATTTTGTTGCAGAGTTCAGCAAGCCTTTTGCATATTACGGCACTTTCGACACAGATTATAAAACACCCGAATCGGACGCAGGAATTTTTCCGTATAAAAACGGTGAATCGGGCAATAAAATAGGCGCCTTCGTATATTTCAGAACCGGGGACATGGAGCAGGTGCTTGTAAAGGTCGGGATCTCCTACACAAGTATTGAGGGAGCCAGAAAGAATCTGAAAGAGGAGATCCCAGGCTGGGACTTTGACCTGGTCAGAAAGAATGCACATGAAACCTGGAACGGGGAACTGTCGAAGATCAAGTTAGACGGAACAACAGACGACAAAAAACAAATCTTCTACACAGCTATGTATCATTCCCTCCTTGCTCAGTACATCTCGAACGACTCGGACGGGAAATATACAGGAGCCGATGGCAAAATACATGAAGCAAAGGATTTTGATTATTACGGATCCTTCTCATGCTGGGATACCTACCGAACCCAGCATCCGCTCCTTACTCTGATAGGACAGGAACATGTAAATGATTTTATAAAATCGATAGTTGCAAAAACTAAAGAATACGGCTGGCTGCCGGCACAACATTTTCTCAATGTTTTCGGGGAAGCAATGGTTGGCGATCACCTGGTTCCGATAATAGTAGATGCATATATGAAAGGATTCCGAAATTTTGATGTGGACTTCATCTATAATGCTATGCGGAAAAAGGCGTTGGAATTACCCGGGCCTCCTGTCCCGCTTCGCTCGGCCAGGGCAGGATTGAAATATTATATTGAACTTGGATATACACCCGCTGATAAGGTCACCGAGTCGGTGCCAAACACACTTGAACTTGCCTATGATGACTGGTGCATTGCCCAAATGGCCAAGGAACTGGGTAAAAAAGAAGATTATCAGCTATTTATGAAACGGGCTGGTAACTATAAAAACCTTTGGGATATTCAAACTCAGTTTATGCGGCCAAAAAACAATGACGGCACCTGGCTTGAGGCAATAAACGGACATGAACAGGAAATTATAAAGGAAGGAGATCATTCATGGTATAAGTATTTCGATCCACTGCTCGTGGGCCGAAGGCCAAACAGGCACTATACCGAGTCGAATGCCTGGCAGTACGTCTGGTCGGTTCAGCATGATGTTCAGGGACTTATCAACCTGTTTGGAGACAAAAAAGACTTTATAGCCAAACTTGATACCTTTTTTGAAATGAGCCCCGACATTACCGGACCAAAATATGTGGGCGTGGTGGGAACAATCGGACAGTACGTCCATGGAAACCAGCCTTCGCACCATGTTGCCTACCTGTACGACTATGCCGGAGCTCCGTGGAAAACCCAGGAAAGGGTAAGGGAAGTGACTGAAGAGCTCTACAGGACTGGTCCCGGAGGTCTTTGCGGCAATGAGGATATGGGTTCACTCTCATCGTGGTACATATTCAGCGCACTTGGATTCTATCCGGTAACACCCGGACAGACTACATACGCCATTGGCAGCCCGGTTTTCGGGAGTGCGTTAATTGATCTGGGTAATAATAAAACATTTTCGATCATTACCAGAAATAATTCGGGAGACAATAAGTACATTCAATCGGCCAACCTTAACGGAAAACCATTTGGAAGGACGTGGATAACCCATAAAGAGATTACTGATGGCGGAGTACTTGAATTCGATATGGGGCCTGAACCAAATAAAAAATGGGGAAGCCTACCTGCAGAT
>CAIMVD010000173.1 GCA_903844815.1 uncultured Bacteroidota bacterium
AAAGTTCCCTGTATTCCAGATAATTCTTGTCGTTCACAAGCAAATCATCAATATAAATATTCCCGGACTGTGATTTGTAGAGCATTGTAAGTGCTTTTAATAAAGTAGTTTTTCCGCAGCCGTTTCCGCCAATAATAAATAGGACTTCACCTCTTTTTATGGTAAGGTCGATCGGGCCTATTGAAAAAGACTCATTTTTCTCCCTGTTATGATATTCAAAATACAGGCTATTCAGTTCAATTTTGTTGAAATTAATAAAACTGTTTTCAGCATTAATTGGCTGCATTTCATTCACATTTAAATACTGATCCAGTTCTTCTTCTAAACCGTAGATGTTTTTTATCGCTAAATTGACTTTTTCATAAGCAGGAATCATTGATACCAATGAAGTTAATGGACCGACTGCAAATAACATTGCCGTAGTGGTGCTTATTATTTCCTGGGAAAATGATTTGTTTAATTGCGGAAGAACAAAAACGATGGCTCCAAGTACAATATATATGAAAGCCTGAGAAAAGACCATGTTTACAGAAAATAAATATCCGGTTTTAACTTTTAGTTTATGCACAAGAGAAGAGATGTTTTCATAATTTAAAAACAAATCAATGCTTTTTTTTCTGTTCAACTTTATTTCTTTCAATCCGTCAAGAATATCCGTAAGGGCAATGAAGTATTTTATTTCAACCTTATTGGTCTCAATAAGCTCCGCTACAACTTTTTTGTCGTTCTTTAGAAAAACAATAACACCTGCTCCTAAAAGAACAATAAGGAAAACCGAGGCTATTACTGAAAGATAAGCTATATATACTAAAATAAAAATGAGCATTATGCCTGACTGTATTGCACTAATCAGATATGCTGTCATTTGGGAGATAAGTGTTGTTTCCTGGGTTAAACGGTTATATATTTCAGCTTTTCCTATTATTTCAATATTTAACAGGTCGGTTCGACGAATCTTATCAGCCAATCTGATTCTTATGTTATGAATAATTTGCTCAAACAGGATAATTCCCTCGGTGAGAATAAATTTCTGTGAAGTAATGAATATTCCTACAACTGCAGCGAACATCACTACAGAACCAAAGTTTATCTCGCTGGTTGATGCATTTTGAGCTGCAGAATTTATGATAGCTAAAACTCCTGCACTTGAAATCCCTGAAACTGCAGTCAATAGAAGCAGTTTGAGCAAAGGCTTATCGTATTCTTTTTTAATAAAATGAAAAACTGTCATGATTTATTAATCAAATTTGATTTTACTAAAGTGCATTATAACTACCAATTGTTAATTTCCGATTTAAATATACTTTCATATTTATTAGTATTATGATTTCGTAGGCTTAATTTTCTTAATATTCAGAATGTTCCGATAAAATTTAATGTCTCAATTGCCATATTTTCTTTTCCTTCTGTTATAATCTCGATATCTTTTATAAAATTCCTACCAAAACCCTCTATTTCTGATTGAGTCCAAATCGCCTTTCTGTACTTCAGGGAGATTTCTATTGTATCTTTGGTTTCCGCACCATAAATTACCAAATCGTGTTTTGAAGTAACAGAAAAATCAGCTTTGTACAATTCTATCTCTATATCACCCATCTCAATTTCAGAATGTTCGAAGTTCATATAGGAAAAACGAACATCGTATAATTTCGCGTTTTTAAGCTTACCTCTTTGTTGCAACTCGTCAATCAGTTCATTATAAGGATAGTCCTGATTTGCAAAAGCATTAATTGTAGCATCTTTAACAGTTTTCAGAAACGCTGCAAGGGGCATACTATCATCGCGATAGGTTCTTACAGGAAGAAAACTAACGAACATTCCAATAAGTCCTGCAATTGCTTCTTTATCACGTCCTAACGTTGCAACGCCAATTGTAATATCATTCTTTCCTGCAAATTTCCCAAGTAAAATTTTAGAAGTTGCAAGAAGAATCATAAATGGTGACATACCCAGGGTGGCAGACGATTTTTTAATTTCTGAAGTAAGATTTTGTCCCAGACTAAATGAGTAAAAACCTACATCAAAATTGCTATTTACTTCCAAATATCGATATGGTAAATTCAATACCGGTATTTCATCATCAAATTGGCTAAGCCAGTATGATTTTGACAATTGCACTTTATCACTCTTGTAATAACCTGACTGCCAGTACGAATAATCCTTATATTGAATTTTGAGCGGTTCTGGTTCATGTCCTTTGTAATAAATTAACAACTCTTTCAATAAAATTTCCATCGAATAGGCATCAAAAATTATATGATGACCATCAAATAAAACCAGGTAAATATCGGGGCCAATTTGAATTATTTCAACTCTGAACAGCGGTGCAATTGTCATATTGAAAGGTTTCACGTAATTTAAGATATATACGCGAGCCTCCTCTTCTGTCATTTCATGTACCTGTATTGCAAATTCCACTTTATCATGAACTATTTGAACCAGTTTATCATCGACCAAACTGAAAGAAGTCCGAAGTGATTCGTGCCGTTCAATAAGTTTCAAAAACGCTTTTTTATATAACTCCAGATTTAATTCACCCTTAAGGCGCCATACTTCATAAATATGCGTAATGAATATATTTTCAGACTCATTCTCTGTATAAAACATACTACTTTGTGCCGAAGAGGCCGGGTAGTGTTCATTTTTACCGACAGGAACAATTTCGTTAGATTCAGCATTATGATCAGCACTTTTAAAATCAGGTGTATTCTTCGATTCCAAAAATTCCGCAAGGGCAGAAATTGTGAGATGATTTAACAAATCTGCGATGCTTATTTTCAGGTTCAGTTTTTCCTCAATATGACTTATGATCTCGATCGCGTGAATTGAATCTCCGCCTAAATCGTAATAATTGTCGTATATATTTATCTCATTGTATCCTAATACACTCGCCCACACGATTGCGATTGAACTTTCAAATTTCGAATAGTTTGATTCCTCCCGCCCTTTGAGGATAATATCTGACTTATCCTCTGTTATGGATTGATCAGTTGCAATGGCAGCTTTTTTTGTAACTATGAAACTTTGACCAAAAAAGAAGGGAAGTTCGTCCGCATCGAGCAATGAAAAATCCGATTCACCGAAAAGTACAGAGTCCATTTTTAATTGCAGAATTTCCCCAAAAGCCGAAAGTGCATTTTGTGTCGAAACAGATTTAAATACTCCATCTTCAACTACATCAAAATCAAAGGCCATGCCTGTTTCTTTCCATGACGTAAAATCGAGACTAAGGGCATTCTGTCCTGTTTTATTAAGCTCTGAAGCGAATGCATCCAGGAAAATATTGGCAGCAGCATAATCGCTCTGTCCTGGCAAGGGCATAATACCAGTAAGTGAGGATGCCATAATAAAAAAGTCAAGTTTTTCGTTTTCCAGAAGTTGGGATAAATAAATAGTGCCTTGTATTTTGGGTCTGATAACATTGCGAAAAGTTTCCAGTGTTTTGCCGTAAATATATCCGTCTCCTGCTACTCCTGCACAATGTATTACTCCATGAATATTGCCCAACTCTGCTTTAATTTTATGCAGTGTATTTTTCAGTTCTTCATAATCAGCTATATCAGCAGATAATACTAAAAGATCAGCCGAATCCCTTTCTATCTCACGGATCTTTTCAATTTTTCTACAGAGCTTTTCGTCCTTCCGGCTCGTTAAAATTTCGTTCCAGGTATTTTTCACCGGGAAATCAGATCTATTCAATAGTGCCAGTTTTATCCCGGATTGACCTTCAGCTAAAGATTGTTTTGCTAAATAGCCTGCTATTTCCAATGCGATGCCGCCGGTTCCCCCTGTAAGAATATAAACTCCGTCTTCTTTAAGTGAAATATTTGTCGGTTGCTTTTCTTCCGCAATAACCGTTTTTATCTCCCTTATAAATCGTATTGAATTTCGAATAGCACGGTAATAAAACGATTCTGTAAAACCGTTGTTTAATTCGTTTAATATTTCTAAAATAGTAGTATGCTCATCAAGATCTAAAAACCTGCAATGTATATTCGGGGTTTCCATCTGCAATACCTGCCCGAGCGCGGAAACCGACATATTTAAAGAGCTCAGTTGTGTTTCATTGCCTGTAATTTTGCTAGCATTCCTGCCGGTTATTAAAAGGTCGGTTTTTGAAGAAACATTAACAGCAAGATATTTTACAAAATTAAAAAACTTATATAAAGATTTTTCGATCGTTTTTTCAAGCTTCGGAATATCACCAATAAAGGCGTCGGGAAGCATGTAAATTATTTTTTCAGGAGTACTTCCGTTTTTATTTTCAAAAAGATCTCTATATGCCTTATCGTCATTTATGTTGGCGATGTTAATGCAAGTAATATCTTCTGATTCAGCTGATGCCAGTATATCTGAATCCCCGGTATAAAATATGACTGGTTTCTTTTTAAAAGACGCAGGGATATGTGGTAACTCTTCCTGGTTAGTTAATGCCCAGGGCTTCCATATCAATTCGTGGAAAAAGCTGCCCGTTTTTTGCCTGTGAACCTTCTTAACCATAAAATCAGTGAATACAACAAGAATTTTCCCATCGGGATCCGTGATTGTTATGTCGAAACAAATTGTTTCTTTTGATTCGTTGTCTTTCTTCTTAATGAAGCTATAAATGCCGCCAGATACAGCTCCTTTTAATTCCACTGTGCCGAAAGAAAATGGAAGATATTCAGTTTCAGTTAATCCGAAACTCAAAGCTGCATCTATCAGGGGGGGATAGAATTCATAATTTGCTGCTTCAATAAGATCAGTTGCCGGAATAAAGAGTTCCCCCAGAAATTCGTTTTTGTTCCTGTAGATTTTATCCAGACAATGCCACTTCTCACTTGCACTGACAAAATTTTCGTCAGTTGGATTGTTTTCTGTTTTGCCAACTTCTGTCAAATCAGTCATACGGGATTTGATTTCTTCGATATCCAGATAGTCGGCAGATTTATCAGGGCTTTGTATGTTTCTGTTTCTTCGGATTTTTAATTTCGAATAGGTCTGCCAATCCTTATTATTGGATTTTGAATGAACCAAAAGGCTAACGCTGTTTTCGTCAATTTTATTAATTGTTGTTAAAACCTCAAGGTTACTGTCATCAAACAGAGTAATCGGCTGCAATAGAAAAAAATCTTCGATAACCAAATGTGAATCAATAGTGCCTGACGAAACAAGATGATTTTTACCTGCTTCATAGGCTATCTGCAAATAAGCAGCTCCAACTAATGTTGGGAATCCCATAACTTTATGCTCTCGCAGCAACCACCATTCCTTCTCGTTGTACAGGGTTGAATAAATGGAGGTAAACGGCGTATCAATCATGCAGTTGTTTAAAAATATTCCATCATATTTTTTCCCGTAAACTGTCAAAGACTGACCGCTAAAAATACTTTTGGCATTAATCATTCTGCCAGGTGAATTATTCTTGTCTTTGAGTTTTACCCAGCATCGTTGCTTTTCGAATGGATATCCCGGCAGAGAGATTTTTTGAGGAGTTTCTGTTTTGTAAAATTCTTCCCATAAAACATTCGCTCCCTTGATATAAGCGTTAGCTGCAAGCATTGCTCTTTCTGAATTCGCGGGAACATTACTAAGAATTAAATTTATTTCATCGCTGATTCTGCGAATTTCATTTTCAGAGATTTCATTTTCAGAGATATTCGCTTTGCCGGACGTGGATATTCTAACGTGACTTGAATAAATATTTTTAATCTTTATGGAAACAAGGTCATTATCTGTTGCCTCTGAGAGCTTTGTAATAAGCTCATTTTCAGAATCGAATAGTATAGCCAGTCTGTAAGAATAATGAGCCCTGCCTGAAGAAAGCGAATAACAAATATCATTTTCCGCCATATCAGGAAACTGACACAAATGATTTTTAATTATTTTGACATAATTGAGCAGCACTTTATGGTTTCGGGCAGAAAGGGTAAATAAATATTTATGGTCTTTTCTTTCAGTAATTTTTTCTCTTGACGGGGCTTCCTCTAAAATAACATGACAGTTTGTACCACTCAAGCCAAAAGAACTAACGCCACAACGAAGCAGTTGGTCGTCCTTCTTCCAGGCAGAAAGATCCTTATTTATAAATGCGGCACTTTCTTCAAAATTTATATTCCTGTTCGGATTCTTAAAATGAACTAGCGGTGTCAATTCCTTATTTTTAAGAGACAAAACAGCTTTTAAAAATCCTGCTAAACCTGCTGCGCTATCAAGATGGCCGATATTTGCCTTAACCGCTCCGATAGCACAAATATGTTTTTGATCCGTATATTTTTTAAACGCTTTTGTAATACCATCAATTTCAATCGGGTCACCAAGTTTTGTACCTGTACCATGAGTTTCAATAAAACTTACAGTGGTCGGTTCAATACCGGCATCCTGCCACGATTTTTCAATTACATCGGCTTGTGCGTTGGCATCCGGGGCTGTAATTCCTATAGAATTTCCATCCTGATTAACAGAACTCCCCTTTATTACAGCGTAAATATTGTCTCTGTCTTTTATCGCATTTTCGAGAGGCTTAAGGATAATTGCAATAATTCCTTCCCCGCCACTGGTTCCGCTTGCTGCATCATCAAAACTATGCGCCCTCCCGTCAATGGAATCTATTTCGGTGCGTGCTCCTGTATCAACAGGAAGTAAATTCAGATTAACACCTCCAACAATTGCCGAATCAATTTTACCTTCACGAAGTGACTGGCAGGCCAGATGAACTGCAACCAGAGAGGAAGAACATGCAGTATCCACCAGCATTGCAGGTCCCTTTAAATTGAGGAGATAAGACAACCTGCTCGCGAGTATGGAAGGAGTCTGCGCAAGGAGAAGCAGGTTTAAATCCTGAATATCTGAGGCTTCGATAAATCTTGAATATTCAGCAACAGTATTACTGCTGCCAATAAAAACACCGGTGCGGCTTCCCCATAATTTATTTCCGGCATATCCGGCATCTTCCAACGCATGATACGCCGTCTGCATAAATAATCTTTGACCGGGGTCTATCACCGAAGCTTCGCTTGGAGATAATTTAAAGAAGCCATAATCAAACTTATCAACATCCTTTACAAAACAACCTTCTCGAAATGCAAGAGAAGAGGTATCCATTGTATTTTTTTCGCACCAGTCTTTCAAATCGGGAATTCGCTCTTCAGGAATAGAACCTATAAAATCAACCCCGAGACGCAGATCCTGCCAGAATTCATCCGCTGTATTACAGCTTCCAATTTTTGCCGCTATACCTATAACAGCGATGTCGTGATATTTTGATTTCTTTGCATCCGTTATTATGCTTTCTTTAAAAGTATCAGATAAACCTGAAGTTTTGCGAATAATAAATTCAGCCTGCTCAATAATTTTGCTCTTACTGAACAAATCGGTGAGTTTTAACAGATCGGGATATTTAGCGTTTATTCTTTTGTGAAGTCTTACAAGCAATAATGAGCTGCCACCTAAATCGAAAAAATTATCGTGAATACTTATGTTATCCAGGCCTAATACATTTTGCCAAAACTCAAGTAGTTGTGTTTCAATAATGTTTGTTGGATTTTCAAACTCGGCGTCAGTTGAAAAATTCAGAGCCGGATCGGGCAGTAATTTCCTGTTTAGTTTCCCATTTGATGAAACCGGTATTTTTTCAATCTGAATAAAAACACCTGGAATCATATACTTAGGAAGTAGGTTGCCCAGGTAAATTTTTATTTCTGCTATCGGCAGCTTGCCCTCTGAAATATAATAGGCAGCGAGTTCACTTATCCCGTTTTTCTGATAAAGTACAACAACGGCATCTGTAATTCCTTCATGATCACGCAAATGCTTTTCTATTTCATGCAATTCTATTCTGTAACCACGCACCTTAACCTGATCGTCAATTCTTCCGAGGTAATCTATATTGCCATCGCAAAGCATTCTGCCCAGATCGCCGGTTTTATATATTTTCGATTTATCCGATAAAGGAACGTATATGAACTTCTCTTTCGTCTTTACAGGATCATTTAAGTATCCGCGCGCTAAACCTTCACCCGAAATACATATCTCTCCAGGGATACCAACAGGACAGAGGTTCATATCCTTGTCAAGTATGTAAACGAACTGGTTACTGTTCGGTTTCCCAATAGGAGTTATATCGAAATTGTATTTTGCATTGTTATCAAATTTAAAACAGGCCGATTCTATGCAACATTCCGTGGGACCATAGAAATTATATATGTTTATTCCTTTGTTATTTTCCTGACTGAGAAAAGTTTTAACAAATTTATAGGGTAAGGCTTCCGATCCCAAAAACAGTTCTTTCAATTCGGGTTTATTAATTTCGCTAAACCCATCTTCGAGCATAATCCCGAACAGTGATGATGTCACATCAGCAATGCTGATCTTCTTTTCGATTATATATTTTGCAATTTCACGTGGATCCTGTCTTCTTTCCTCATTCAAAATATGAAGCGTATTTCCGTCACACAGCGTGGCAAAAATTTGTTTTGCAGATACATCGAATGCAAAGGAACAGGCCAACAGCTCGTCAATGGGTTTATTGTATTTTGAATATATTTCTTGCCTTAAACTACAAATCAAACTATATAGCGATCTGTGTTCAATCAGTACTCCTTTGGGAGTACCGGTGGATCCGGAAGTATATATTAAATAAGCAAGACTCGAAGGTGCTATGTTTTTTGCCGGAGCTTTATCGGAAGGATTTTTAATCTTGCTTAAATCACAAACTCTGATTTTATTTTCAGTGCCATCATGAACAGAATTTATGGTATCATTAACCTTTTCATCTGCATTACTTTCTGTTAAAAGCAATTTTGACCTACTGTCCTGAAGCATAAATTTTACACGTTCGTACGGTAGTTCCGGACTGATGTACAGATAAGCCGCACCGGCTTTTAAGATACCCAGAATGCTTATTACAATTAACTCCGAGCGTGCCATCATTATCGCGATGATATCATCCGGAGCGACAGAAATATTGCTCAGTATTTCATTAGCCACCACGTTGGCCCTCTGATTCAATTGTTTGTACGATAACTTTGTATCGTTAAATACCACTGCGATATTATCGGGAGTATTATTCACCTGCTCTTCAAATAGATGGAGAACTGTTTTCTCATCCATTTGCAGGAAAGACCCGGAATACATTTTCAGGAGCATCATTCGCTCGGTATCATCCAGAATATCAATATCTTTAATGCAGCTATCGGGATTTTTCAGGGCGCAGGATAAAATATTGAGCAGATGTGCAGCGGCTCTTTCTATCCGATCCGAATCGAAGAGATCTGTATTATATTCTATGTTAAAATCTATTTCCCCATTATTTTCGGTGAAAGTAAAAGTCAGATCAAATTCATTAGCCGCAAAATCAACGTAATAAAAGGACGATTTTATATCATTCAATTGCAAGGCTGTTACATCCTGATTTTGATACTGAATAAGCACATCGAATAATGGAGATCGTGAGGTATCTCTTTCAAGATGTAATTCCTGAATGAGGCTATCGAAAGGATAGTTGCTGTTTGAGAATGCTCCTGATGCAAGGGTCTTTACATCCTGCAGAAAATCAATAAAAGTCCTGCTGCTCCTTATAGTATTTCGAAGAGCAATTGTATTGATATATATGCCAACCTGGTCTTCTATATCCGGATGGTTTCTACCTGCAACCGGTGTGCCAATGATTATATCTTCCTGCCCGGTGTATTTAAAAAGCAAAATATTTAACGATGCCAATAATACCATAAAAGGACTTACGCTATTCTCTTTGCTATACTTTAGTATATTGTTTGTAAGTGTTTTATCTACTATGCCGAACAGATGCTTTCCATGATAAGTTTTAACAAGCTGACGCGCCCTGTCAGCCGGTAAATTAAGCACAGGAATAGTACCGTGTAAATTAGTAAGCCAGTATTCTTTTTCTTTCCGGTATTTGTTACTTTCCAGAAGTTTCTCTTCATGCACACAAAAATCCTTGTACTGAATCCTGAGCGGTTTTAAAAAAAACTTTTGCTCCCCGGAGTTGAACGAATTATACAATTGTGATATTTCATTCATCAGTATACTGATCGATATTCCATCCCCTGCGATATGATGGATCATAAGAAGGAATAAATATTTCTCTTTTTCGATCTTAATAATTTGTGCCCTGATGGGAATCTCACGTGATAACTCGAATGGGGTCATTACCTCCTTGTTGATAACAACCTTCGCTTTTTCTGACGCATTGTTTTCGTGGCTGAAATCATATTCGGTAATAATGTTATTGTACGATGCAAGTACTTTCTGAAAAGGAGTACCATCTATATCAATAAAGATTGTCCGGAGTGCTTCGTGCCTTTCAATTATTGAGTTAATAGCATTCTTTAGATATTTCGGATTTACATTTCCTTCGAGTAACAGAGGCACAGGCATATTGTAAACTGCAGCATTTCCTTCAAGCTGGGAAAGTATCCATAAACGTTTTTGTGCGTGTGAAAGCGGGTAATAGTCTTTTGAAGGAGTTTTTTCTATTTCATAATACTGATCAGTATTACTGAAACCAAGTTCCGTTGCCACCCCACGAACAGTGGGATTATCGAAGATTGTTTTAAAGTTGATTTCAAGATGAAGTACTTTTTGTATCTGCGTTATAAGACGGGCAATTTTAAGACTCTCCCCGCCTAATTCAAAGAAATTATCATTAACCCCAACGGGAGTATAATTTAATACTTGTTCAAAAATTGGTATAAGTTTTTGTTCCAGTTCTGTAGGGACAGGTGAATTAACTGTGGAAATAGTCTTAACTGATACCATCTTCCGCAATTCCTGCTTATTTATTTTCCCATTATGTGTTAACGGAATTTTATCGGGAAAATAAAAATGTTGTGGAACCATATATTCCGGAAGAAAGTCCCGAAGAAATTTCCTTAACTCCAATAAATCTATCGCTTTATCGCTTACAATAAATGCTGCGATCTCTTTACTATTTTTCGATTCTACATCAAGTACTACTGCGTCTTTAATAAGAGAGTGGTTTTGTAAACGACTTTCAATTTCACCAAGTTCAATTCGGTTTCCCTTAATTTTTACCTGCTCATCTATTCTGCCAAGGATTTCAATATTCCCATCAGGCAGGAGTCTGGCCTTATCGCCAGTTCGGTACATTTTCAGATTCTCTTCGAAAGGATTCTTTACAAATTTCTGTATGGTCAGTTCTTTATTATTCAAATAGCCACGGGCCAGGTTGGGACCCGAGATACAGAGTTCACCCTCAAAACCTATTGGCAGCGGCTCAAGATTCTCATTCAGAATGTATATCGAAGAACCGGGGACAGTTTTCCCGATAGGCACGTAATCTATATATTCTTCATCTTTCTCCGCAATGAAATATGAGGCGCACACCGATGCTTCAGTGGGTCCATACGCATTAATGACCTTCTTTAATTTCTTATAATGATTTACATCAGGTATATAAGCCTGTTCTCCAGCGGTAATGAGGGTGTGGAGATAAGGTAACTCCGGTCTGTCGAGCGCACTCAGGTAGGAAGGGGGGATAGTTGCAACGGTAATCTTTTTATCATCCATGTACTTAATGAATGAAGGCGGATTCTGGATGATATCTGTCGGGGCAATCACGAGAGTGGCGCCTGTGAGCAGTGCCTGGAATATTTCAAAAACAGCCGCATCGAAACCGGGCGATGCAAATTGAAGAACATGATCGTTTCCGGTAATTCCGAAATTTCCGATCATATTCACAAACATATTCATAAAGCTACCATGTTCAATCATTACCCCCTTAGGAGTACCTGTTGAGCCGGAAGTATAAATAATGTAAGCCAGATCTTCTTTATGAATATCTATTGAAGGATTATCGAACCTGTGACCTTCTATTTCATTCAGTACTATAGCTTTTTCATGAAGATCTAGATATTCAGCATTGTCGGTAATAAGGATCCTTGCACCGCTGTTTACAAGAATAAATTCAATTCTTTCGCGTGGATGATGACTATCGACAGGCAGACAGACAGCCCCTGATTTCATAATTCCTGTCATCGCGGCAACAGCATCTATTGAACGGTCAGCAGCCAGACAGATAATATCACCTTTGGAAATGCTATGCTTTTCTATCAGATAATGTGCTATCTGATTTGCTTTTTTATTCAGTTCGTAATAGGTTAACGATTCATCTTTATTAATTATTGATGTCTTATCTGAATAATCCCTCACGCAATCATCAAACTTTGCGACAATTGTCTTATCTGTTCTTTTTGGTTCCCCGTTTAAATTAAATGTTGTTATTAGCCGATGCTGTTCAAATGTGCTTAGGAATTTTACTTCGGCAATGCTTTTTTCGGGGAAATAGATCAGTTCAAAAAGAACTGCTTCAAAACATCTGGCAAACTGGCTGACCTCATGCTTTGATAACACGAGAGGATTGTAATTAAAAAACACATTTACATTTTCATCATTGTCATACTCATCAATTTCCAGGCCGAGACTTTCGTTTCTTATTTGTGAATCTAAAGTTGTGGTTTGAAGTTTCGCGTTTCCGAATTTCTGGGAAAAGTCCATTTTCCGGTAAACGATAGTCACATCGAACAGCTCATTTTTAAATTCCCGATCATGCCGAAAATGTTTGAATGTTTCACCCATGGGGAGCCGCTGATGTCTATAGCACTCTTTTACTTCGGTTTTAATCGCATTGAGCATATCTGCGAAAGTCCATTCAGGTGTCAAACGGAATCTGAAAGGTATCATATTCATGAAAAGTCCGGGTGTATTCCTGAACTTATGATTACTCCGGTTCAATACCGGCATACCTATAACAATGTCCTTTTTATTATATAATTTATGAAGCGTTGTGTATAATATTCCAAGTAAGGCATGAAATGGTGTAACACCAGCCAGATCGGCAATTTTCAACATGGAGGCATAACACATCCTGTGCAGGTTCAGGGTAAACCTTTCATTATGGAGAGAATAGTCTTTAATGCCCTGTTTCTTATCTGTAAAATACAGAGGCTCAGGTAATGGAGTTAATTTTCCCCGCCAAAATTCCGACGATTTTTTGAATGTATCTGATTCTGTGTATTTTAGATCATCTTCCAGAAAGTCGAGATATGAAAATGACTCTATTTCCGGGAATATGCCGTTAGCTAATAAGCTGTTATATGTATCAGAGATCGACTTATTAATTACAGACCGGCCGTATCCGTCATTTGAAAAATGATGAAACCTTGTAAACCAAATAAATTGTTTATCTCCGGTTTGTAAAATTCGTTCCAGGTAGAGGTTTGCATTTTCAAAAGGGAATGGTTTGGCATTTTCTTTCAAAACAAACCGCATTGCATCATCCAGTGGGTTTTTACTGTTTCTGAAATCGCGATATTCAATATTGCACTGATATTCAGGCAGGATTTTCTGAAAAAGTTCTCCGTCTATCGTCACAAATCTTATGCGGAGAGCGTCATATTTCTGAATTACATAATCATAAGCTTTCCGAAACAATTCAATATCCAAGTCGCCGTCTAATATCTGCGGGGCACCCATATTGTACTTGCAATCATCCTGATGGATAAGATAATCGTAGTAGAAAGACTTTTGTGGTAAAGTCAGAGGATATAGAATATTCTCACTCATTTTATGAAATTTCTTTTTTGCATAATATCCCGGATAGTTCAAAACAGCCGGCTTCTATATGCTAACATTAATTCCAATATTCAGCTTACTATTGTCCGGGATAATATCCAATCTGACATTCTCTTTGTCGTACTTGTAATTATAGCCGATTATCAGATTAATAGGTTTCGCAAGACTTACACTTTGGTTCAGGTCAATACCGAATCTATACCTCCACATCCCGGAAGAATTAGTAAAGAAAAAAACTCTCCTATTACCTATAAATCCGGACTGACGGGGTATTCATAATTTTGTCTGAAATCTAAAGCTATATATGGCTTCTTTAAAACGTCGATATCATCAACCAGCGTAGTATATTGCTGGTTGATTCTTCCCGCTGCGAATAATGCCTCTATGTTAAACTTCCTAAATAACAGAAAGTATAACCCTACACCTGAATATCCATTGAAAGATCACAACTCATCAAACTTTTGCCTCTTTCTTACCTTCTTTTTCATTCATTTCATTGGCAATATCCTTCCCTTCTTCAAATTTTGCCTGAAAGTAATCTTTTACTGATACTGTATTAAAATCAAGAAATGTACCTCCTGTTTCGAAATGCTGAATAAATACTTTACCTATTGCATAAGTAGCTGCTCCCGAAAACAGTGACATTGATACCCCGCCCATTAATGGTCCTATTAACGGAATTATTTTCAAGAGACTACCCAAACCGCCGAAAGCTAAAGAATTAGGAACAACAGATCCCAAAAGAGCGGCAATAATCGACTTTCCCTTATTTTCATTGAATTTTATTTCATAAATATCTGATATTTCTTTCAGCATTTTGAGCTGAACACCAGATATAGCAAGCACATCAACCAGAGGAACAGGTATAAGGCCGGCACCCATTGTCCACCACATGTATTTTTTTACCAGATCAGTAGATAAAACGACCTTTGACTGATCAACATTTTCTGTAACCACTTGTTTTTCCATTAGGAATTTTTTAATTAATTAGTAAATATCAATATGACTATACTAAGTTAGTACACCTTAAAAGATACTTTTTCGATAGCCCCATTCGTACAAATTTAGTAATTAAAAATGAGAAGCAGTATAGTCTTATCGTGATTTTTTGCGATAAATGTTTAAAAACAGATCCTTGTGTAAACGGTAAATAACAATACGGGATTTCGGTAAATAAGAATGCAGGTATCCGGCAAATAAGGATGTAAAGTAAATGAAATCCGCAATCCCCATTCCGAAATCCGCAATCATTAAAACTCGGCCCTAAGTGTTATCAACCCGTTGGCAGGCACTTTAACGGAGTTATTGACCAACACCCCCGGAAATTCTTCTTTTTCACATACATTAACTCTTTTCGGACTGCCTGCCGGCCATGTTAACATTACTTCTTCATCACTCATGGATACAGATCTGAGCCGTATAATAACTGCCCCAGTCACTGCTGTTGATTTAATAACAGATACAGAAACCGAGGGAGAACCTTCAATAGCTACAATCGGTTTCGAAATGGCATTGTTCTTAGCTGCTATATGAACCAGAGGCTGTGCCTGCTCCAATCCAAAACGGTTGGCTGTGGCGGCATCATAAGCCCCGTGAGGCAATATGCGATACCGGAATGTGACCGGGCCATCCTGCGTTAATGGGAAGTTGGTAAACCAGTGATTGTTCATCACCCATGAATAAACTATGCTGCCAGGTTCGGTCTTCTTCAGCCACGGCTTCCTCTCCCCGCTCCATGTTCCTGACTGATTGGCGGTCATGGCGCCGCTTTCAACCAAGGGAGCATCAAGGGAACACCATGTTATTCCGTCCGTGTCGTTCGAGATGTCGATCCAGCGCTGCATTGTAAGCCAGTTCCTGTTGGCCGTTTTCCACTGATCCTCCTCAATACGTACTATTCCCCAGGGGATATCCATACGGGTTACGGCTTGAGGAAGGGCAAAGCCGAAGCCGAAATGAATACCATCCTTGGCAGCAAGCGGCAATTTATCAACCACATTTGTTATCTCAACCCATGGCTGACCATAGACCAGGCGAACTGAACGAGTAACATACCGGCAACCCGGTCCCTTTGACTTAACCCTTATTTCTGCCAGAAGCGGACCCGACTCGGTCACTGTTATTGCAATAACACTATCTGCCAGGGCATTATCATTATCTCCCGACAACCATCGGAAGGCATTAAGTCCTCCGTTTACCTTAACATCTGCATAGTTGCGTCCGGTGGCAATATTCGCCATCCTGACTATATTTCCGGTTGAAGGATCAATCTCTACCTCTAACAGCTTATTTGTAAGTAAAGTCCCGTCTGTCTGACACCCATCCTTCATTGAAGGTTTCCCTGCCACAACATTATAATGACGTGAACCGAAAGGGGGAATTTCTGAGGCCAGAAATACAAGTTCTCCCGTTGATAACCGCTGGGAAGGAACTTCGCTCCCATTGTCATCATTGACACGATCACCCTTTGCACTCTCGGCAACACTGAGAGTTACAATTCCTCCATGCTTCCACGACTGGGTGTTGAATACCGTAATACCTCCGTTTGAAGGCCCCTCCGGCGGACCCAGTGCCCCTTCGGACTTATCTGTTGCAGGAGAGATTGCAATTTCAATCATATCGCGGGTGCGGTCATCCGCTTCCCTGAAATAGCTCTGCTTTACCTTCCATATAGCATCCTGGAAAAAAGGCTCTGTGGGATTTTCCGCACACCATGTGTGTTCGGTTCCAAGAGCAATGTATCTCCATGCCTCATCGAAATCATTTCGCGGAGAGACCTGCCCCGGATGAAGCATCGACCAGAGCGTTTCAGCCTGTACAAGTCTTTCCTTTGCATTCCGGTTAATGGCTATCAGCCCGGCAGCTGTCCCGAGTCCATCTGTCCAGTATTCAGTAAAATCACCCTTTTCGACAGGCAGCATATCTCCATATTTTGTCTCGATCATTTTCATTATCTCATCGGCTCCGGCAATCACCAGGTGCGGATAAGCATATTTCTGGTTCCAATCCCTGACGGCATCAGGAAGATCAGCGTCGATAGGAGTATTATCCCACAGAGACCAGGAAACGACGTAGAAATCATAAGGGTTGTCTGGACGTTCTCTTTTCAGGAGTGGCTCCAGAAAATTCACATTTGCACTCCCAGTCCTGATTACAGCCGGAACTTTTGAAGGGTCGCGCTGACCGAACCATGGACGTCCGGTTTCTCCTCCCTTGGTCATGCTCCCACTATTGCCATACCCTCCCGGCTGAAAGAAAAGAACTTTTGATTTTCCATCGGGGCCAACCCACCAGAAGGGTTTTTCATCAAGGGTGCGGGCATAACCAGCCCGTGTAGAATTTGGCCAACTCATTATATATTTGACACCCTCATGTGCCATAACAGGGACAAGACCCCATGACATTCCCGGAATATCCATCTGCTGAAGAGTGGTCATCGGCACACCTGTAAGCCGTTGCATCTCGCGGCTGAAGCGGAACACCTGAAACAGCTCTTCATCATTGCAGGCACTTGTATTGAGATTCACATAACTGGCATCGATGCAGAGATAATTGTTCCTGATGGCGCTTACAATCAGTTCTTCCTGTTCAGGAGAAGCGCCATTCCAGTAACGTTCCAGAGGCCATGTAACTTCAGGATTCCACCTGTAACGGGCGCCGGCAGGATAGTCCTTCGTCTTAACAGCCAGTTTGATGCCCTCATCTATATTCCTTTTATGAAGAATTTCAACATTGGCCTGGGTATTCGTGTAGCCGATATCAACATGAGAATGAGGGTAAATATATACGGTCCATTGCCTCAACGGAGGAATGGTTACAGATTTCTTAAGCTTGCCGAATCCCTGTTTCAATGTAAGCGTTACATCTGCTGCCTGCTTCAATCCTACGTCAGGAGGTAGCAAAATAGTAAAAACAGAACAGGCAGAATCAGAAGCCGGAATATCGGTAACTTCCTTTATCCCCTTAACTGCCGCTTCAACCTGAGCCCTGCCAAAAAGCTTCGGCCCTTTTAATTTCAAAGTGATTGCCCGTCCGGGCTTACCATCCTGACGATAAGCATAGTATGGCTGAACCACACATTCCATATCAGCAGGAAATCCAACCTCTGCTTTCGGACTTGTTTGAGAAAATCCGCTAATCCCAAAAAACAAACAGAGTAATGCTAAGACTAATTTTTTCATCGCCTGTAATTACTAAACAAATAAGAGCCCACTTTCCGCAACGACAAATTATTGCCTCAGCACCCCAGAGGGATTGTTGATTTTAATTCAAAGACATGTTTAATCAGGGAATTACCTCAAGTATTGAATGAATCTTAAGTTCAGGAACTATGATCGTTGAAACTCCACTCTGAAAATCAACTTTAAGCTCAACTCCCCCTGGCTGAAGAACTATTCTGGCTGGTTTCTGTTTTGTGTTAACCGAGACTGTAAGGTTCTTTAACGAAGGAATTTCATCGTATCCTATTGCTTTCTGGTTAACATGTTCACCTGCAATATTTATAAGATTTATATACATTTTCCCATTAAGGGCATTCAGGGTAACATGAACGAGATGTGAACCTGAAACCTTTACAATCGGTGCGGGAAAAAGTGAATTTATATGGCTGGTAACATAGTCGCGAAGCACAGGAGACTTATAATCAAGATAATCCGATCCGGCATTGAAATATATTCCTGCAATTCCCCCCCTGCCTACATTGTTTTCAGAAGAAGCTATGATATTTCCCTTTTGTGCAAAATCGCTGCCAGAGTAAAAAGTCGAAACCGGGTTTAACCCAGCTGCAAGTGACACCGAATCTATTGCTGACCGGATAGCTCCTATCCTGTTTCCTGAGGAAATAAACGCCTGATTTTCGGGCAAAGACTTTAAGGATTCTATCCCCAGCTCCTTTTTAAACAGTTTTGCTGTCTCAGTTCCTATTACAAGAAGATGGCCACCCTTGTTTACATACTTTTTCAATTCATCGAAAAATACGGGTTCAAGATAATCGCATTCAGGAATAACAATCAAAGGGTATTTATCCATATTCCCTGTAAGATGGTGTTCCATAAGAATTTCAACCGTATGCTGTCCGTCAAGAATAAGGTTTAAAGCTCCCTCAAGTTTCCCGAGGGGATTTGAATAGGGTCTTGCAGCATTTCGCTGATAGGATGAAGTCGGAAAAAGAAGTGCAATCTGGGGAACCGATTTTGCATTCTGACACCAGGGCTGTCTTTCCCTGCAAAATGCACCTATTTCTGAAAGCATTGCAGCAAGCCATGGCTTCAGTGAAAGATCCCTGTTCTGCTGAAAATAGAACTGAACCCCTCCTCCCATTGCCATTATCTGAGCAGCTTCCTGCTCCAGCTGAACTGATGATTTTACACTCATGGGCATTTTACCGCCATCCCACGAAAAGCCCCAGGCCATCAGGTCCCAAGGTTTTCCCTGCGGCGCCAGGCAGCGTGCTTCAAAGGCTGAACGATATACTCCGTTCTGTGGTGTAACATCTCCCGACAGATAGTCAACACCTGTAGTTATCTTCTCAGGCATCAGTGATGAGTAAGACCAGTTGCTTGTTATCTGAAATCCGGGATTATATGCATGAATTGCATTAACGTACTTATTCAGGTGTTCCCGGAATAATCTTCGTGTATATTCCATGAATTCGGGGTAATACTTATCCGATTGCTTCCGGGGGATCTCGGTAATCCCGGTTTCCTTTGTGAAACGGGCAATTGAGGCTTCACTGTAATCGGGTTCAACAGCCCAGCACTCACCGTCGATCCAGGCTCCGTCGACCTTATAATCACTTAGTTCCTTAAGCTGAGGTATCATGTATGTATCGAGGTAGGGGCTGAAGAAGGAGGTCTTTTCCTTACTTCTTTCTCCATTGGCTTTAACTATTGCCCAATCGGGATGTTCCTTTACGACCTTCCCGTCCCATACTCCCGAAAAATGCATATAAAGTGCAACGTTCTCCTTATCTGTGACTTCACGGAATAACTTAAGAGGATCTTTTTCAAATCCTTTTACATGAAATCCAACTTTCGTAGGATAACTTGAAATACCGGGATGCCCCTTGCAGTCGATCTGAATAAAATCGGGACGAACCTTCCGGAGAAAGGTGTCAATCATTTCGGCAGTAAGAGTCCTGCCTGCATCAGTAATGTCCTCGCTGGCATGCAGGTCGAAGTGGACACCGAAAAAGCTTTCAGATCTTTTCAGCTTAACCGGAGGCTTTGATGTTTGCATCTGGGCCAGGCAATTGGAGAACACCCAGATCACTAAGAAGAACAGGATAGCTTTTTTCATAACGAACTATTAAGATATATAAAGGAACATATATACTATCAGGTCAAACTGCTTCTTTGAACCAGAGGCAGGAAAATTCTTCGCGGCTTCATCCGGAACCAATATCCAGTCGAGGCTTCCTCCCTGCGTTGGAGTATCGAAACAATGAGTTAACACTTTGCATATGAGGCAGTTTGCAAAACAGAAGGATAATGTGAAATTATTAAAGAAGGGACCTTTAATAAAGCTCTAACAGTTATCTACTTTCTTTCATTCTTCAAATCCTCCAACAGCACCCCCAGCTTGTTCACATATTCCGTAAACTCATTCGAATACCGCACCGATTCATCACGTACTTCAGGCAGTTCTATTTTAAAGTAATGCCTTACTGTTGCCGGTCCTGAGTCGAGAATATAAATGTCAGAAGAGAGAAATACTGCCTCGCTCTCGGAATGAGTGACAAAAATTACGGTGGGGTCGACCTTTGCATTTTCGAATATTGAGCGAAGAAATAACTGGATCTGCTTCCGGGTAATAGTATCAAGAGCACCAAACGGTTCATCCATCAAGAGAATCTGCGGATTTACAACAAGGTTTCGGGCAATGGCGACTCTCTGCAACTGGCCTCCGGACAATATCGGATACTTTGCCCATTTGTTCTCATGACCGTTCAGACCGACAACCTTTATCATCTCCATGGCCCTGTCGTTGGCTTCATCCTTAGCTATTCCCTTCAGGATCAGTGGAAGGGCAACATTCTGAAGTACGGTTTTCCATTCAAAGGAGGTGTACTGCTGAAAAACCATTGGAATCCTGTCCTTGCTTGTACGTTTCTTTCCATAGATATAAACATCGCCGGAAGTCGGTTCCTGTAATCCTGAAATGTAACGCAGCAGGGTGGACTTTCCGCAACCCGATTTTCCCATCAGTGTTATAAACTGACCCTTGTCCTTAACATCTTTGATGTCAAGGTTAAAATCCTTAAATACGACATTGGGGGGAGTATGTTCAGAATATACCTGATTAATATTAACAAGATTTATTACATCGGTCAGGCCGCCTTCAGATGATTGGCCAAGGTGAGAAACATTCGTTTCCTCAACTCTGGATTCACTGGCATTTTCAAAAGGCTTAACTATTTCAGGATCTTCCTGTTTCTGGAAAATATTTCGCTTCATCATCAGGCATATTTGAATTTAAAGAGTTTCTTGTCGAGCAGTTTCAGGAGTTTATCCTGCACAAAGCCAATAAAAATAATAAGCAATAATACTGCATAAAGCTGATCGACATGTGAACCGCGCGAAGTTGCCATATAGATCATTGAACCTAAACCACCCTGGGCATTTACCATTTCAGCAATTACAATGTAAGTCCAGCTAACTGCTACAAGGTTGATAACATCCATTGAGAAACGGCTTAGTACCGACGGAATATAAAAATGTTTCATAGTCATCCATGGGCTGGCATTAAGTGTCCACATGGTTTGCTGGAGGGCTTTAAGATGGTCGTCGGTTTCAATATCCTTTATCCTTTGGGCGATAGCAGGAAGAAGGTAAACAAAAATACCAAAGGCAAGAAATTCGACCTTTACTCCAAGCCCAAGTCCAAACAGCGCCATAAAAATGCCTGTTGTGGCTGGAAGTGGTGTAAACCGGATAGCCTCAATCTGTTTGCTGACCAGATGCCTGAAAAACGGGATCAGTCCGATCAGGAATCCAAGCGGAATTGCAAGTGCCATTGCCTGCAGATAGCCTCCCATATTGATGAAAATAGAATACCCTGTGTTGTACAAAAGGTTACGTTCAAGAAACAGGGTTTTGTAACATTTTATCACATCAATCGGTGAGGGCAGGATGGTTGGCTTAATCCAGCCCAATGTTGGTATCAGCCACCAGAAAAACACAAGGAGCACCCAACCGAAAATATTCACAGTCAGTGATGTTTTCCTGTCGACTTCCCCGGCAAACCTGAAAAGGTCTTTAATTTTTTCCATAATTATCGATTTTCTTCTGAATTTTCTATACAGGCTTTCCAAATATTTAATTTCCTCAGTGGACCTCTGTGCCTCCTCTGTGGACCTCTGTGTAACTAATTATTAAGAACTTACACAGAGATCACAGAGAAACCACAGAGTTACACAGAGGTTACAAAATAAATCCTCTTCAGGAAATATTAAAGTACTTATCTTATTTTCCCAACAGTTGGAACTCGGTACGGCGATTGGCCGCCTTTCCCTCTTCAGTATTGTTGCTGGCAACTGGCTTATCAGGGCCATTACCAACGATTATGAAACGGTTAGGATCGAAACTGTAGGTTTTAACCAGATAGTCTGCAACCGACTTTGCACGTTTCTGGGAGAGCTCCCTGTTCATATCAGCACTTCCAACATTATCGGTATTTCCCTCAATACGTACTTTCATCCCGGCAAATTCTACAGATATCTGTCCAAGCTCACTTTCAATTTTGTCCTTCATTGCAGGGGTAAGCGCCCATGTACCGGTTTCAAAGTTTATTATAATCGGTTTAATGGCAACGGCAGGAGCTTTTGCATCAGCGGCTGTTGGGGCTGCAAACTGTATCTGTCCTTCCGCCGCATGAGCATCTCCCTGTAAGTCTGTAATGGCCTGGACAATTCCCGGATAAGAAGCTTCTGCCCACGGTACAATGTTTGTCAGGTTATTTCCATAGCCTGTTTTATATACCCTTGCCATTTTTGTATAGAGTTGCTGACCGGAAATTCCAGTATAATCGGTACTCAGTCCAAAAAAGTTAATGTTGTCACCGTAGGTGGCAAAATGTATCTTTTTCATACCGTCAAGGACAATACTTACATCATCAGGAACTTCAAATGCTGTTTTATAGGTCTGAGCGGCCTTTGCCATTTTTGCAGGATCCTTCATTTCCGAATTGGCAACAAGCCATGCCCGGGAAAGCTTGACGAAGAGATCCTTTTTCTTCTCGAGAACCTCTTTCCGGGCAATAAAACCGTCCATTATTATATTCGGAAGCAAATCGGTACTTGTGAGGATTTTGGCATCCCTCGATTTGAGACATTCCTCATCATCAGGTGACCAGACAACAGTTGCATCGGCATTCCCGGTAGTGAAGGCAGTTTTGGCAGCAAAAGGATCGCCCATGGGCAAAATCTGAACATCCTTCTCTGTAAGGCCACCTGCCTCCAAAGTAGCATGAAGCAAGGTGTTGCTTGGCCAGCCCAGAGCGCAGGCAATTTTCTTTCCTTTAAGATCTGCGACAGTATTTATCGATTTATCAACGATGAAGACATCTGCGCCGCGTGAATCATCTATCTTCAGAAACTGCATAACCGACATTTTGGCCAGATCGCTGCTGCGATCCATTCCTATCGGAGAAATATCGGTAGTTGTAAAAATAAAATCCAGATCGCCGTTCTTCAGGGCATCATTGAGCTTTTGCATATCATCCATCCTGATGGCTTCGAAGGTAACGCCAAACTCTTTGTACATTCGGGACTCCTTATTCGGGGCAGCTCCTCCATTCATGTCAATTCCCGGGGCAAAACCCACGAAATTATTAAAACCGGCACGAAGATCGGCCTTGTTGCCTTTGGATGCTTTATTCAGATACGGATATCCAAAATATACTCCTGCTCCTATCGCACCAAGGATGATAAGCAATACAATCAGCTGAAATCCCAGTGTCCATTTTTTTGGAAAACCAGGGATCGATATTCCGGGTTTGTTTTGATAATCAGTTGCCATTTTATTAAATTATGTTTGTTTATGGTTCTAATGTTTTATACGATAAAAGATAAAAGATAAAAGTAAAAAGATAAAAGTCATGCATTTTCGATTTTTTTTTGAAAGATTGTAACCATTGTGTTTTAATCCCTTTGTCTTTGATCTTTTATCTTTTGTCTTATCAGAGTTTATAAATTAAACCGGTTAGAAGATATCCCCCAGAGGACCCGCAGAATTTTTCTCTTCACGTGTAAGCTTGTGGTTAGGATTTGAAATTCTTGAGGGATCCGGAATGTTGATCTGACCTGCATCCAACTTATTTCCTATGGAGAGTAGCTTCTCGTATGCTTCATCGCTGTCGAAATTGAATGAAGTAGTATTTCTTTCCAGATCTTCAAGGTTCTGAGCTGTCATTGCAAGGTCTTCTGAGATCCGACCCGCAACAAATTCAAGGGCATATTCAAGTTTCCAGTTCTGACCGCCCGGGCCGAGAATTTCCTTAAGGATGGCGGTGGCTCCGCGTGATGCAGCAGCCATTTCCCAGTCTTTCTTCATGATGTCGATGCTCTCCTCAAAATCTTTTATTTTGTTTTCGAGAAGAGTTGCGCCAATTGCCAGTTTACGATCAAGATTCGCAAAGATGTTTGAACGGGCAGAATACTTTGTTGTCCATTCAATATTTTTTTCGAGGGTAGTATTTGAACGGGTACCAGCAGAGGTTGCATTGATAAATTGCTGCTGAAGCTCAACATATTCGTCAGTTTCCTTAATGCCTTCGCCTTTTTCGGAAATCATCGTATCCATCTTCTCTTTAATCTCGCCAGCCTTTTTAGTTTGCCGCTGAACTTCTGCCTTCGAGTTTTCAGCAACAGTCCTGGTCTCATTCGACATTTGCTCGAAATCGGTCCTGAGCTGCTTTATCTTCGATTTATACTTTAGGAATAAATCGTGAGTCTCCCACATCTTTTGCTTTTGCTCATCAAGTTCATCGAAGGGGTTCCAGCGTATAATTGCCTTATGAAAACCCCTTACAATCCTGCGGAACAGTTTGAAAATTGCGGGTAAAGACAGAATTACCAGAATAACCGCAAGCACTGATGCAATTACTGCGAATACCTGACTCAGTGCGGTGAAAACTGCCGGTATTATCCATCTGAATACTCCGTACCCTGCAACGCCGATAAGTATCAAACCAATGACAGCACCAATTGGCTTCTCGCCCCTTCTCCATTTTCCAAGTGTTTCTTTTCCCTTTTCAACCAGTTTAGCATCATCGAAATACTTCATGATTGGCAGTTGGGTAATTGTTTTTGTTTCGGTTTGCATGACATTTTTGTTTTTGATTTTTAAGAAAGATTAGATTTTATTCCGGCCTCAATATCGACAATACTCACTATCACCTGTTCTTTTGCATTACGGATGGCACTTACTTTCCTGTCGATATCACTAAATTTCCCGTCATATTTCTGATCGATAGCCAGAAGCTGTCCGCTCAGGGCTGTTTCCTGATTCCGTAGCTCCTGGATTTGCCTGGTAAGTTGTTCAATTTTTGCCTGGGTATCCCTGAGACCATTGTTAAGGTTGTTTTTTTCTGTGTCCTTTTCCGTCTGTAATGCCTGTTTTTTAGAAACTCCCTTGTCTATTTCACCATCGGCAGTTCGCTGAACCAGATTTTTATAGAACATTGCACTGTCAAGCAACTTTGAAGGAGTCAGCGATTTGTCGATCTTCTGAGCAATTCTGAAAACCGTTTTATACACTTCAGGAGTCGGATTCTGCTTTTCTTCAAAAAGCGATTCTGTGAATTCAAGAAAATCAAACCCAGGCTGGTTATTCTGGTTTATTAATCCCTGAAGGCGCTGAACAAAGTCCTGCACAAGTGACTGATTCTGAGCTTCCACAGGGGCCTGTTCATTATCATTAGAAATATAATCATTCTTAATTACAGGGGCTAATGACTGTGTTTTCTGAACATCTTCCCGGGGCAGAGTTCCTTTATCTTCCCTGAAAAACAGTTGTCTGAAACTAAACCCTTTATCATTTTCTGCCATAGATTAAACTTTATTTAGTTTAGGTATTCGTTCCAATGTATTAATACAAAAATAAGAGTTTTTTAACTGTTTGTTTTTAAAAGCCGGAATTTATTAACCTAATATGCAATTACAGCAAGTATTTAAATTATCGGTACATGCAGAGATATCGCAAGGTACATATTTCATAATTACTATATGATGTAACCCATGATTGGTTTTAATTCTTAATTTTAAAAGATAATATAAATGGGAAATGCCCTGGTTTGTCATACTCCAAACGATTATCAGTCAAAACAATATAAAATGCGAAAAATAAATTCCCGATTGTCTTTTCAACAGATACTTATTTTCACTGTAGCACTTTTTTCCTTCTTAACCGTCCGACTCAATGCTCAGAAAGTCCATGAGCGGGATCTTGGCGATCTGTTTTCCGATAAAGATACTGCAAATGTTACAGGACCAAAGATCGGGAAACTTTACCTGCCTCTTTTGCCAATTGCGGGGTATACACCTTCAACCGGGATTATGATCGGTGCAGGCATTGCAGGAAGCATCCTGCTCGACAGCGCCAGTCATACTCATATCTCCTCCGGCCTGGCTAATATTCTGTTTACCGCAAAACATCAGACAAACCTGGTTTTTCGTCACAACGTATACCTGTCGCATGACACCTGGATTTTCCAGGGCGACTGGAGGCTCATGTTCTTCAAACAACCTACTTACGGTCTCGGAATACAGGATATACCCGCTGTCTTTGCCCTTAATGGAATCGGGCTGGCAGATGAGACCGGCGCCCAGCCAATGGGTTTTAATTATGTTCGCATTTATGAATCAGTATACAGAAGGCTTAACAAGAGATTGTATGCGGGAGGAGGTGTTGCAATTGATTATCATTATAAAATTGTTGACGAACGTTTCAACCTTGATCCCCTCTCACAGTTTATTACATCACACTATTATTACAGTACAATTAATGAATTTCCAGAAGACAAGTACTCAACAATTGGTCTGACCGGCAAAATCCTTTACGACAGCCGCGATAATGCAATAAATGCCTACCGCGGGACCTATATTGATTTTGGGTTCCGTGTGAACAGCACATTCCTGGGAAGCACAAAAAACAGCAGTATGCTGCTTGTTGAAGCCAGGAAATATCAAAAATTAGGTTCCGGGAACAACCTGATTGCCTTTTGGCTCATAGGCAACTTCAACCTGTCAGGTTCGGTTCCCTACCTCGCACTTCCGGCTATCGGTTGGGATACATACAACCGATCAGGGCGTGGATACCTGCAGGGCCGGTTCAGAGGAGAAAACATTGTATATGCCGAATCGGAATTCCGTTACAAGATCAGCTCCAGCGGTTTGATAGGCGGAGTCTTGTTCCTGAATGCAGTCACTGCAGATAACCGGTATATGCAAACGCCGCAAAAGTTATTCGATGTCTTTGCATTCGGTTACGGGGCGGGGCTTAGAATAAAAATGAATAAAGAAACCCGGACAAACATCTGTGTAGATCTCGGGTTAGGTCAGAATAACTCCGGAGGCATCTATTTTGGAATTCAGGAAGCATTCTGAAATCATGTTTAAACCAATCTCTGGTATTGAAGTGATTTTGGCAGGAAATCTGTTTTAAAATGTCATCAGGAAAGTAGCACCTCCCAGAATGGGAGAGCTTATCCCGAGCCTTCCGTTATGAAGCATCATAATCTGTTGTGACAAACTCAATCCTATGCCGGAATTATTTGATTTTGTAGAGTAAAAAGGAAGAAATAACCGTTCAAGGACATTTTCATCAATCCCGGTTCCATTATCAGAAACGGCAATCCTGACCTGGGATGCTTCATTAATCGTTGCGATTACAGAAAGCCGGGGACCTACAGTTTCCTGCATTGCTTCCAAAGAATTCTTGATCAGGTTAATTAAAACTTGTTCAATAAGTTCCAAATCAGCCTCCAAACATAAATCAGCCGGTATTACCTGTTTCTCAAACAAAACCCCTGTCTCCTTAAATTTAGAACTATAAAGAAAAGCAATCCTGTCGAGCAGTTCTCCCACGGAAATCTTCCTGATGACAGGTTTTGGTATCTGTGTAAGGCTTTTGGTAGCCTTGACAAATTTTATTAATCCCTGAGTCCTTAACTCAATTATTTTCAGGCTATGGTGGATATCTTCAGCTACTTCATCTCCGATCTTTTCAGGCTTCAGAACCGCGCCTGTTTCATCCTCAAGCATCTGACAACTTATCCCGGCCAGATTGGTTATAGGAATAGCTGAATTCACAATCTCATGCGATACTATTTCAACCAGTTTCTGCCATGTACTTATCTCTTTGCTAACCAGCTCATCCTTTTGACGTTCTATCTCATCTTTCTGAGCCTTCAACTCTAAATTCTGCAGATCAAGCTCCCTGTTCTTAATGTTAAGCTCCTCCTCAAAACGAAAACTGAGCATCCGGAGGTAGTATATGCTGGCGTTTATAAAAAAGAAAAGGGTAATCTGCGCAATCTTATAAAATGGGTAGAAGGTATCAATCCTGTCCACAATCGGATAAGTTGTTGTCGCATAATGAACCATGATTCTGTCAATAAAAAGAGCCAGAAGGAAATAATACACGAGGGAAAACCGGTAGATAAATTTTTCTTTCTCCGGATGCAACAGCAATTGCGGGATTATTGATACGCAGATTAATAAATACGGATAATAGGTATAGCTTTCTTCTTCAACATAGCCTAACATAATTGTTGGTCCCAGAATAAAAACTATCGGAGGAAGATAAATCAGTGAGAGCCGGCTAATCAGATTAAAACCATACCGGGCAAGGAGAAGGTTAAAAATTGTAACAATCAGCAGATTTGCAACCCTGAGAGTTCCATATGATATTATGCCATCGGTAAGCAGATTTGTTATGATAACGGTTAATAGCAGTAAAAACATTGTATAGAACATTACAAGGTTCAGCTGATTGGTAATAACAATAGTTCTCCGCTCCAGCTTATCCTCTACACCCGATGTACCGAGATTGGAAATATAATTCCAGATTTTTTGCATTGTATCTGTTTTAAAAAATAGTCAGTTTTAAAACTTGCAGATCTTAAATAAACTAAAATCACGCGGAAACAGCCAGCTAATTTTCCATACCGAAACGTGCTATCTTTCTGTACAGGGTACTCCTGGCTATACCCAGCTCTTCTGATGCTTTCGAAAGATTCCCGTTATGTTTGGTCAGGGCACTGCTGACAGCTCTTTTCTCAAAATCTTCAACACGAATAGCCGGTTCCGCAAATGGCGATGCCGCATTGGATTTGATTTTCAGAATAAAGTCATCATTAGTCAGCGTTTTGCTTTTTGAAAGAATAACGGCTCTTTCAATAGAATGTGCCAGTTCACGAATATTCCCAGGCCAATGATAATCAGTTAGTTTCTTAACAGTATCCTGCCTGATAGTTATCCCGTTCTTATTATATTGAGCTGAAAAATATTTGAGATAGTAATCAGCAATAAGGCCGATATCTTCTCGCCTTTCCCGTAAAGGTGGAAGAGTAATCTCTACTGTATTAATCCGGTACAGTAAATCCTGACGGAACTCAAAAGAATCAGCCATCTGGAACAAAGGCATATTGGTGGCTGATACAATCCGTACATTTACAGGTACGGGATGATTGCTTCCCAACCTGATTATTTCCCTGTTTTGAATGGCGGTAAGGATTTTCGCCTGAAGAGGCAGCGTAAGATTTCCAATCTCATCAAGAAACAGTGTCCCGCCTGAAGCGGTCTCAAATCTACCTGCTCTCTCTTCCCTGGCATCGGTAAAAGCGCCACGGGTATGTCCGAATAATTCCGATTCGAAAAGGGTATCAGGGATGGCACCCAAATCTACATGGACAAAAATATTATGTTTTCTCATCGATTCAAAATGCAGAGCCCTGGCTACCAGTTCCTTTCCGGTTCCGTTTTCGCCCATTATCAAAACATTGGCATTGGTGGCAGCAACAGTTTTAATAGTTTCCATAATCTGTTCCATTACCGGTGATCTGCTTAGAATTTTAGGATATTTCTCATCAGGCGTTTTCTTAGAATCACCCCTGGTTGAAACTATCTTCTCCTTTTGGCTATGCCGGATGGCAGATCCGTTCTTAAATATTTCAGTCAGCTGATCTCTGCTCCATGGTTTTGTAATGAAATCAGCGGCACCGGCCTTCATCGCCTGAACAGCCAGGTTGATCTCCCCATAGGCAGTTGTCGTAACAACTCTTACCTGAGGATCGATCCGAAGTATTTTGCCCAACCAGTCCAGCCCGTCTTTCCCTGAAGTAGATCCGCGTGAATAATTCATGTCGAGCAAAATCACATCGTATCTGCATGATTTCATACTTTCCGGTATTAATCCCGGGCGATTGATTGTATCAACCTTTTCAAAAAGTTCCCGCAACACAAGTCGTGCCGTGTATAATACATCGTTATCATCATCAACGACAAGGATTTTGCCCGACTTTTCTAATTTCATTTAGGGAAAATGAAGGATTTAGGAGAAACGTCACTTATTTAGTAAAGATATGAAGTGTTGCATTATGAATCAAACAATTGTAGTGAAACGCTACAAACAAATTTCATAATATTTTCTTTGATTTATTTAGAATACTGTATATCTTAGCTTTACATTAAACGATCTGATTATTGAATTCATTCGGGGCTATAGGATCAGTGGCTGGTTGAAAACTTCATGTGAACAGTATTTTTAATTAGGTTTTTACGATTTTAGTGAAGAAAATAATCTTAGTAACATAAGGAGGTAATTATGGCTATCCCAACTTCAAGAACAAAAGAAAAGGGTGAAATACGGATAGACGAATCAAAATGCACCGGCTGCGGCCTTTGCGTTTCAGTCTGCAAGGATTTCAGCCTGACAATTGTAACAGGCAAGGCTTCGGTCAGCAATACTGCGGTTTTCGGTTGTATAGGATGCGGACATTGTATGGCTATTTGTCCCGAAGGCGCTATTGAGATCCATGGGAGAACAATCTCACCAAATGACCTGTTTGAATTGCCTCCAAAGGCCGCCGGCGCAGACTACAGTCAACTGCTCGCCCTTCTGCAAAGAAGAAGGAGTATAAGGGAATTTCATGGCAGGGAGGTAGAACCTGAACTCGTTCAGAAGATCCTTTCAGCCGCCCTCACCGCACCCATGGGCCTGCCACCCTCCGATGTCAATGTCCTGATTTTCGACTCTGTGGCGAAAAACAGGGCTTTTGCAAAATCATATGGCGAATACCTGGAAGGAATGAAATGGATGGCTTCAAATTGGTTCCTTACCCTTATGAGGCCCTTTTGGGGAAAAGCAAATGATGAGATGTTCAGGAGTTTTCTGAAACCGATGATTGAGATCTTCACTGAAAGTGCGAATACCGGCACAAACTACCTCAGTTATGATGCCCCGCTTGCAATCTATTTTTACGGTTCTCCGTATACCGATCCCGCCGACCCTCTGATAGCTGCAACTTATGCAATGATAGCTGCAGAAACACTCGGTTTGGGTACCTGTATGATCGGATCAGTGCATCCCATGATACAAAGCGGTGGCAAAGCACGGAAATTCAGGGAAAAACACGGGATAAAATTTGCCAGCCGCGAAGGTGTTTTTGTCATTTTCGGCTATTCTTCTGTAAAATACAAAAAGGGAATCACCAGGACATTTGCTTCGGTTACCACTGTAGCCTGAAAAAATAATTTTTGTAGCATTCTGAATCAATTCATTGTAGCAAAACGCTACAAAATAATCCATCCTTAATCCTAACTATTCCACTATATATCTATATATCATACTGTTATACGGATTGGCCTGATTGTTGAATTTCATAGACTGAAATAAAACAAACCACTATGAAAACTACCAATCCAAAACAAAAGAATTACAGAATTCAGATTTTTTCCCTCCTGTTCCTGTTTAGTATTGAAGTTGTGGCTCAATCCGGAGTAAATGTTTATGCTGACCTGGGAACCAACAATGTTTCACATGGACTCTTTATTAAGTCTGCCGTGTTAGGTAATTACAAATTTGGCAAAAACAGGCTGGAAACAGGTATTCAAACTGACCTGAAGAATTACAATAAACATATATTCTCAGGATATAAACTCGATGCTTCCAGGGATTTTATGATTAAAGGCATCCTTACTGAAATCCACGGTTTTTATACAACAACAATCTCCTCGGGGATCATTCGTGAATCAAACATTGGCGGCATGTTCAGGATGAGATTCACCCATTTTGAGATGACCTTAGGAACAAACCTGAGAACTTTTTCTTTAAGCCAAAGTGGCATTATTGTCTATGAAAATCAAAAGAATACTTCAAAAATGCATGAGGCCGGTAATTTCATGTATTCATTTGGCTATAACCTGAAACCAGCCGAAAACAGTTGGAATGCAGGCATTACTCTTACAAATTTCGATCATTTCATGATAAATCAGGAAACTAACCCAATGGTCAATTTACATGGATCATATAGAATGAAATCGCCGGTAAGCTTGTATGCTCAGGCATGGTACAAGATAGCCGGAGCGTCTAATCTGGAGGTAAATTATTTTGGATTTTACTTAAAAACAGGACTCTTATGGAACTTCTAACGAACAAGAGATATTCGCTTTTTTTAGCGTTATCGGTAATACTTGCATCTTGCACAAAACCTGAAAATGATGGTGAAACATCGAATCAGAGGTTCATTCAATCAATTGACTGGAATGAGACACACTACTCACGCGACGTAATTGTTCCTTCGGATGACTATTCTATTTTGTCAATCGGGGACATTCATACAGGTGGAGCAAAAAACCTGGATACATTTCTGCACATTGCAAATGAAAGAAAAGCGTCAGCAGTTGTAATGGCAGGCGATCTTACCACCGGTAATTCCGGAGATTACCAAATATTTGAACAGCACTTACTGACTGAGGATTCAGTTCCCGTATTTTTAATGGCAGGAAACCATGATTTGCATTACAATGGGTGGAAGGAATTCTATAGCAGGTTTGGTTCTTCCACCTATGCCTTTTCAATAAAAACACCAGTTGCAACCGATCTCTGCATCTGCCTGGAAACAGGAGGAGGTACTCTTGGAAGTAAGCAATTAGCCTGGCTGACTGATTTATTGAAAACTTCACGCTCTGAATACCGGCGTTGCATGGTTTTTACTCATAACAATTTTTTCCGCACACGACATACCGACAGTACAAATCCTCTTGTTGAAGAATTATCCGAACTCCTGTCACTGTTTGCAGAATACCAGGTAAATATGGTAGTTACCGGCCATGATCACAGGCAGGATGCGGCAGTCTTCGGATCAACAACCTATGTTGTAATGGATGCCCTGAAGGACGGGCTGGCAAATGCCGGATATTTTGATCTGAGAGTAAAAGACGGCATTATTACTTACAAGTTTGAGATAATCTAAAACAATAATTTGTCTACTCCTTGACACCCCCCCTGGGACTTAGCCGTCAAGCTAAGATTAGAATGGGAGAAACGGAGATTGATAACTCTCCCCTCCTTTTAAAGCTAATCTTTACTCACATTTTAGCGGGTATAATACTTCTATAATCTGCTTAGAATTGGGAGATCCCTCATTCTTCCGCTTGACGGATTTCAGTTAAATAACTAATTTTTTTAAGCGAAAGAATTCGGGATGACATGGGTTTTTGGGAGGACAAGGGGGGAAGGAAGCAGCGGCGATTCACCTGAAT
>CAIMVD010000174.1 GCA_903844815.1 uncultured Bacteroidota bacterium
CACTGATAATGACAGGGATAAATCGTTTGAGCTTGGCCAGGATGTAAAGCTTTATGGAGGATTTGCGGGTACGGAAAATGACACTCTCGAACGAAATATCAGCCTGCATCAGACAATATTCAGCGGGGATATCGGGAATCATAAAGACAGTACCGATAATACAAGGATCATCCTTAAAACCGTTTCCGGTGCATGGACAAAATACTCTTTCATAGATGGAATAGATTTTATACAAGCAAATAATGATCTTGATTATGCCCAGGGAGGCGGTGTAAAGAATACCGGCTACCTCTCCTTGAGGAACTGTAGTTTCCGCAATAATAATAATTTCGGGACATCTGATAATTTTAACAATGAAGGCGGTGGTGTTTTCAACAGCAACAGGTTGTTCTTGGAAAAATGCACGTTTATCAATAATAATTCCAGTATGGGAGGGGGAGTTTGCAATACAGGTTATGCTTACATTAGGTCAACAAAATTGTTTGGAAACACAGCCATTTGGGGTGGTGCAATCCAGACAAGAGCAGACCTAACTCTTGTAAATTCCTTAATTGTTAATAATAGCGCTAGTTGGGGAGGAGGAATATGTGCTCATTTTTGTTTTGGGGGAGGAGTTGTCAATGTCTTTAACTCAACAATAGCGAACAACAAAGAATGGAATATTCTAGGTTGGCATTCTAATTTAAAGATTTATAATTCAATAATATGGGGTATAAATGGAATAGTCAGTGCCTATAGTGTAACTGAATTCAGTAATTCAATTATTCAGGATAATATCGGGAATCAAACTGTTTACAACACAGATCCACTGTTTCTTTTTCCAAGTAACGGGATTGGAAAAGAATTTCTGGGATCAAAGAATGATTGGTCTCTACGTTGTAGTTCACAAGCCATTGACAAGGGAGATATAAGCCTTATCCCACAGGGAATAACCACAGATATTGACGGAAATCCCCGGATCATCAATTCAATAGTAGATATTGGAGCATACGAACGGCAAGTTACTGCAGGTAACACCAATGATTGTTCGGATTCACACGGAGTTAATCTTGAGCTGTTTAACAATGCAACTCCCGATGTTGAGGTACTTTCTACAAGCAAAGCCTCAAGAATATTATATTTAGGATCCCTGGGCTCCAAAGACCTGATTGAAACTTTGGGAGAGAACTCCTTTAGGGTAAGAGGATATCTTATCCCGCCAAAGAGCGGATATTATAAGTTTTACCTTTCCAATAAATCAATAGGTTCTTTTTATCTGAGTACCGATTCGATGGAGTATCATAAGATACTTGTAGCCGAAAGCTCATCAAATGATGCATGGCCATCAACCTGGACAAACACCGGTTCAGGAACCACAATGCACACTGACAGTGTATTGTTGACTAAGGACAGACCTTATTATTTCGAAGTAAGAGAGAGCTTCCAGCTCAACACGGTCGAGACATGCGGTTTGAGGTGGGCGCTGCCCGGAAGCAGGTCGCTCGCAGAGATAAATTATACTAACCTTAGTCCGGCCGGTCCCCGGATGCCACGAAGCGAACTTAAATGGGAAATATTTACAAACAGGAACAGCTTCAACCCCGATGCTCTTGGAAATACCGATTCCCTCCCCAACAGAACTGTCGTAATTAACTCATTGCAGACAAAAAATTTCTCGGATACACTTAATCATTTCAATTCCAGGATAAGAGGGTTTATTGTTCCGGAGATAAGCGGAACTTACAATTTCTTTTTTGCGGCTGACGATGAAGGACAATTTTGGCTCAGTTCTGACACATCGGCGGTAAGTGCGCAATTAAAAAGTAACATATCCTCACCACAGACTGATTGGAAGCAAAACGTTTCAACCCAAGCTCTGGAGGCTGAGAAGCAATATTATTTCGAGATATTGCACCACGATTCCTCCGGAGATGACGGGATCAACCTTGGCTGGGGACTTCAGGGAGACAATGACCCCGTGGTGATAGGCCGCAATTACCTTTTGGGCTATTTTCAAGACTTTGTGCCACACAGGTTACGATTCGGAGAAAAACAGATCTACCTGAAAAAAGGTAGTTCTGTAAAGCCTGTCTATCAGGTCTTCCCGTGGTACGCAGACAGCACTGTTATCTGGAAAAGCTCCGATCCTTCCATTGCCACAGTAGATCAAAACGGACAAATTAATTCCATAAATGGCGGTGATTGCAGGATCATAATAAGATCTGTTGCCGACACAACTGTTTCCGATACCATGAATGTTTGTGTCAACAGGGTTGAACTTGAATTGTTTAAGAACAAGTTTATGCCGGACTTTGCAAATTTAAGAGTATCAAATGATATTCCGGATGAGATCTCCGAAATAGAATCTTTAGATAGAAGTAACGCTTTCTGGGTTGATTTTTTCACTGAAAGGGTGCGAGGTTACTTGATACCACCCGTAAGCGGAGAGTATTCATTTTATTTTGCATGCAACGACAAAGGCCAGTTCTGGCTAAGCAGCGACAGTCTCCCTTCAAATTCCGGATTAATTAACGATATCACGTCACCCCAGGATGACTGGACACAGAATACTTCAAGCCGGGTACTGATTGCCGGGCAAAAGTACTATTTTGAAGTACTTCACTGGGATATGAATTACATTGATTTCTTCAGACTGGGATGGAAAATCCCCGGGAGGGAATCCCCGGAGGTGATTTCAACACCATATATTAATGGCTGGTATGGTCATGAAAAAGTAAAACGGCTGTCATTCCTTGAGAGTAATATTGTGTCATCCCCGGGCTGCACATTTTCACCTCGTTATTTTCTTGAGCCATGGAATTCATCAAACAGAACCATTAAGTGGTATAGCAGTAACGAAAATGTTGCAAAGGCCGGGACAAATGGGAAAATCAGCATGATAAATTCCGGAGAGTGCTTGATAATTGCAACCATGCAGGATGACCCGACTGTCGGTGATACTATGCATGTTAATGTTACGGAGTATTATGGGCCATATTTTGTTAAGCAAAATGCTCCTGCAACTGGGTCAGGACTTTCATGGGATGATCCGGCTGAACTGACAAGACTGCTAAATAATCTGAACCTTAGTGAGCGGGCGCACATGGTGACAATATGCATTGCAGAAGGTACTTATATGCCCACCGCCACCTCTGACAGGACCGCGACATTCCTATTGAACAACATCAGGTTGACCGGTGGATTTGACAGAAATATTACAGGAACAGATACCCTTACACACGAGTACAAAATTAACGAGACCATTCTGAGTGGTGAAGTAGGGGATACATCAACCACAAGCGATAACAGCTTTCATGTGGTATCTACAAGGGGATCTGTTATAATTGACGGCCTTACCATTCGAGATGGCAGGGCATCAATTTCTGATTATGGTTCTGAGGCCGGAATCTCCTATGCTAAAGCAAATGATAACGGGGCAGGAATATATGCAGGCAGTAATTACCTGTTGCTGATGAATTCAAAAGTTATTAGAAACGTTTCTGTAAGCAGAGGAGGAGGTATTGTCAGCGGAGGAACGACAATAATTAAGAATTGCTTATTTGAAGGTAACGGCATGGATCCCGTTGCCATTAATATAGGTGGTGGAATATTTGATTTATCAATCGCGGCGCTTGGAGGAGGAATTCTTGCAACCGGGACACTAAATATATCAGGCACCCATTTTCAAAACAACCACGCATCTTATGGAGGAGCGATTTCTGCGATGAACAGTTTGTATGGTACAACAGTAAACATTGAAACAAGCTCTTTTGATAATAATGAAGGCGCACCGGGTAATTCGATTAATTTATTTGGATCAGGACTCAACTTCAGGAGTTCAATTATTAAGGGTATCATTAGCCGAGATAGTTTTTCATCAATAAATATTAATAGTTCAACTGTATTTGGCAATGTAATTCTGGGTGTCAATCCGGATGCATCTGGGTCGATATCAATCGATAATTCAATTGTTTCAGAATTCTCAGGAAGCCCTGATTATAAGACATCTTCAAAATACAGCATCCTCGGTTACACTCTGTATGGTACGGATAAAACAGACATTATTTCAACCACTGTTCCTAACTACTCCTCATGGCTCGACACCCTCAATTATAACGGCGGCCCCACCCGTACTATGAAGCTTAAGCGTGTCGCCGGTAACCCTGCTGTTGGCAATGGCAACCCCGAATACCTCGGCACCACCGACCAGCGTGGAGCACTTAGAACGGGAACCGTAAGCATCGGATCTTACCAGGATGTCAATACTTCAGGGATGTCAATTTCACCTCAGCAAGTTACCATTTGCAGTGGAGAATCGGCTTTTTTTACTGCTTCAGTACTCCCGGCTTTTGCTCCTGACAGCACCTATACTGTTTCAAGTACCGATAATAGCATCGCATATATCGATGGGAATAAAATTTACGGGGTTGTTCCCGGCAAAGCTGATATTATTGTAAGCTCTACTGACGGAGGATTCCGGGATACTTGCAGAGTGGTGGTAACAGGTCCCGTAACCTCACATTTTGTTCCGGTATGGTTACCCTGCAAGGGAATTGAAGAAATGACCCTGATTGCACTTACTGCAACAATTGACAATGTCAATCTCCAGCCGGGGGATGAGATAGGTGTTTTTGACGGAGATCTGTGTGTTGGAGTTGGGGTCGTAACTCAGGTTCCTGGAGGCAGCAACAACCTTGAAATCAAGGTATCAAGGGATGACCCCGGGACCCTCGCAAAAGAAGGTTACACTACGGGAGATACAATTACTTACAGGGTTCTGGATATAAGCTCCTCCAAGGAGATTAACAGAGTACAGGCAGCATATATTACAGGACAAGGAATTTTTTCAGCAGGATCAGGCGCCTCATTCAACCTTTTTGCTTCAACTGATATAGTACAGGACATAAATCTGTCAGGAGGCTGGAATATCCTCTCCTTTGCAGTAAAACCGTCAGATATGTCGATGATGACAGTAATTAATCCTATGATATCTGCCGGGACCCTTTTAAAGGTACAGGATGAGAAGGGAAATGCCATCGAAAAACTCCCTGCACCTATTGGCTGGGTGAATAATATAGGCCAGATGAGCGTTACGGAAGGTTACAAGATCAAGGTAAGCACAGGTACATCACTTGAAATTATTGGTAAACCTGTTGTACTGCCCTATGCAATACCTCTTTCTGCAGGATGGAACATAATGGGTTACCCAATAATGACATCCCAGGCAGCACTTACTGCCTTTGATCCACTGGTAACTGCCGGAACGCTTTTAAAGGTTCAGGATGAAAAGGGAAATGCAATTGAAAAACTTCCTGTGCTGGGTTGGATAGATAATGTTAAAAATCTCACAGGAGGTAAAGGCTACAAGGTAAAAACAAGTGTGAGCACAACACTTAATATAACCGCCCCCGCAAAGGGAGAATACTTTGCAGAAGAAAGGATAAAAACCCAGACAAGTCACTTTAAAACGGTATGGAGCGGTAACGGTCTGGATCACATGAATATCTATATAACCAAACCCACTCTTGGAGGTGAAGGTCTGAAAGCAGGAGACGAGATAGGAGTATTTGACGGAAACGTGTGCGTGGGTGCTGTGGTGATAGAAGATGCAGAAAGCGGCTTTTTTATGGCAGCAGCCTCGCTCGATGATGCGGAAACGGAAGAAAGGGATGGTTACAAACCTGGAGACAAACTGGAACTCATGCTCTGGGACAGCAGGTCGGGAATTGAGAGGAAAATAAAAGAGGCAGAATATGCTAAGGGATATAAAGACCTCTTTGAGAAGAACGGAACCACGATGCTGAAACCAGATTTTCAGAGAGAAGGGAAAACAGATCTTGGTGATGCTTACCCAAATCCATCAACAGACAGGACAACCTTTACTTTCGAAACGGAAAGTGAGTCAGATGTACGGCTCGAGATCTACGACGTCAGGGGCGACCTTGTAAAGATTCTGATCAATGATGTGTTAAAGGGAGGAGTTCATGCAACTGAATGGGACAACAGGACTGGAAGCGGTGAAAAGGCAGGAGCTGGAATATATTTCTACAGGCTGAAGGTGAATAATTTCATTCAAACAAAACAATTGGTTATTCTATAGATTTCATGAAAAACATTAAACTTTCATTATGAAAAGGCTATTGGTTATTGTAAACCTACTCTTATTTACCTATTGCATGCATGGTCAGACAATGGATCTTACAAATGGGCTATTGGCGTACTGGCCATTTGACGGGAATGCAAATGATGCAAGTGGCAATGGCAGTAATGGCGTTTTCCAGGGACAAACAATTATTCAATCCGGAATAAAAGGAGGCTCTGCCAGTTTCAGGGGTGAATCTCTTGGTGATTATATTTCAATCCCGCAAAATAATATTGACTCGATTGTGTCTGTTTCTGTATGGGTAAAGGTAACCGGATTTAATCTGGGTTGTTGGAGTGGAGCTGAGTCTATCATTTCAAGGGGATATTATGGGGCTGGCAACCATTTTACCCTGGATGTCTACAGAAATGAGAATCCAAATTGCGGGGAAGCACCATCATTAGACAGTGTGGGATTTATCCTGGAATACTCAAATAATGTACGAATAACCACCAGAAGATCATTCAGTCCAAATCAATGGTATCATGTAGTTGGTGTTTATGATGATAACAGGCTGAAACTTTATGTAAACAATATACTTGTTGCTGAAAGCCAGCTTATATCCGGAGTGTTTTCAGCGGGACGAGATAGACTTTTTATTAACAGTTTCCTTGAAACCTCAGGCGGGAATGGAAGGATGGGAGGTATGATCGATGAACTGAGGTTGTATGACCGTGCCCTTAACACGTCGGAAATTGAATCACTCTATAATGATCCTGCAAACAGACCTGTGCTGGATGGTCCGCAATTCGTCTGTCAGGGACAAGCATCAGTAAATTATAGCGTATCGGAAATTGCCAATGCCACCTCATATAAATGGATTTTGCCAACGGGGGCAACCGGTTTCAGCACAACAAACAATATAATTGTGGATTATGGATCCTCAGCAATGTCGGGCACGATAATTGTCACAGGCCATAATGATACAGGTGATCTTGAAACCTATACTCTTGGAGTTACTATAAACACCCTACCTGCAAGTCCGGGATCGATTTTTGGTTCCACATCTGTTTGTAAGGAAAATAATCCTGTGACATATAAGGTGGCAAGCCAGAGTACACCGGTTTCATATTTATGGACATTACCTGACGGCACAACAGGATCAGGCACAACGAATAGCATTGCATTAACATTCAGTGATGACTTTATTTCCGGCAAGCTAAAGGTCAGGTTGCAGAACAGGTGCGGATTGGGAGAAGAAAGTGTACTTGATCTTGTAAAAGCACCCTGCAAAACCATAGTTTATGTCACCGAATCAGGAGCAGGACTAATGGACGGAACTTCATGGAGTAATGCTCTGGGCGGGAATTTACCTTCATTTGGAGGTTATAGAAGGTTGGGGTATGAGCTGCTTTCAGCAACCTCAGGCACTCAATTCTGGATAGCGGAAGGAACCTACAAGGCCTGCACAGATAACGACCGTGAAAAGTCATTCGAGTTAGGACAAAACATAAAGTTGTATGGAGGTTTTCAGGGAACGGAAACGGACACCTTGACCAGGAATATTGCCCTGCATCCAACTATCTTCAGTGGCGATATTGGGATCGCAAAGGATAGCACCGACAACACAAGGACGATCCTAAAAACTGTTTCTGGCGTATGGTACACATGGTCACTGATTAATGGCATAGAATTTATTGGCGCCTATAATGATAAAGGAAATGGCCAGGGGGCTGGAATTCTGAATACAGGCTGGCTCTCTTTACGTAATTGCAAGTTCATGAACAATTACAGTAGCAGTGATGGGGGAGGTATTGCCAACTATAGAAGGATCGCAATTGACAGATGCCTGTTTTTTAACAACAATGCCGGGTGGGGAGGGGGGCTTTCCAGCCAGGCTGGCATTGCAGATATCAGGAGTTCAAGGTTTATTGGCAACTCTGGATCTTATGGCGGTGCTATCTCGGCAATTATGGGAGGAAGCCTCACATTGATAAATTCAATAATTTGCAACAATTCCGGATCGCATGGTGCAGGAATCAATACTTTTAGCCCTTACTGGGGAGGCAGCATTACATTAATAAACACCACAATAGCGAATAATGCAGGATATGATATCGAATTGCTATCATCCACCTTTAAATCCTATAATTCAATAATATGGGGAGGATCGGGAATATTTGAAATTGAATGGGCTCCTTCCACTAAAGAGGTGAAAAACTCCATAATTCAGAATTACTCATCCGGTTCCGGAAGTCTGAATATGGATCCAAAGTTTGTAGAGCCATCTTACGGACAAGGCCCTGTTTTCAAAGGATTGGTTAATGATTGGTCTGTGCTTTGTAGTTCACCAGCTATTGATGCAGGAGATCCAGGCCTCCTTCCTCCTGAAGTAACAACTGATATCGATGGAAACCCACGTAACGTTAATTCAACAGTTGATATCGGTGCATATGAGAGTCAGTTTGCAGGGGTTAACTCAATTAATTGTCCTGATTCAAAAGGGGTTAACCTGGAATTATTTCAAAATGCTTCACCCGGTATCGAAGTGGCTACGACAAATAGCGCCTCAAGAGTCTTAAAATTATTGCGCTTAGGTGCAAAAGCTTTGATTTCGACTTCAGGTGAAAACTCATACAGGATAAGGGGTTATCTTATTCCTCCAAAGAGCGGGTATTATAAGTTTTACCTTTCCAATAAGTCAATGGGCTCTTTTTATCTGAGTACCGATTCGATGGAGTACCATAAGATACTTGTAGCCGAAAGCTCATCAAATGATGTATGGCCATCAACCTGGACAAACTCAAGTCCCGGAATCACAATACACACTGACAGCTTATTGTTGACAATGGGGAGGCCATATTATTTCGAAGTAAGAGAGACCTTCCCACTTAATTCAGTTGAAGCATGCGGTTTGAGGTGGGCGTTGCCCGGAAGCAGGTCGCTTGCAGAGATAAATTATACTAACCTTAGTCCGGCTGGTCCCCGGATGCCACGAAGCGAACTTAAATGGGAAATATTCACAAACAGGAACAGCTTCAACCCCGGAGTTCTCAGCAATACCGATTCTCTACCCAATAAAACTGTCTTAATTAACTCATTGCAGACAAAAAATTTCTCGGATACACTTAATCATTTCAATTCCAGGATAAGAGGGTTTATTGTTCCGGAGATAAGCGGAACGTATAATTTCTTTTTTGCGGCTGATGATGAGGGACAGTTTTGGCTCAGTTCCGACACTTCTGAAGTAAATGCACAGTTAAAAAGTAGCATATCCTCTTCTCAACCTGACTGGAAACAAAATATTTCATCACAAACTCTGGAGGCTGAGAAAAAGTATTATTTCGAGATAATGCAGCACGATTCCTCCGGTGATGACGGGATCAAACTGGGCTGGGCGCTTGATGGTGACAATGAACCGGTTGTAATCGGACGAAATTACATTCTTGGTCAGATGGAAGGTTTTGCGCCGCAAAGATTAAAATTTAGCAAAAATCAGTTTCACATGGCAATCGGACAAGATGCAACGCCAATTTATCAGGTATTCCCCTGGTATGCCGACACAACAGTAACCTGGAGAAGTACTGATCCTACCATTGTCACTGTAGATCAGAAAGGACAAAACAAAGCTGTCGGATATGGCGATTGTAAGATCATAATTAAGTCAATCATTGACTCCACTGTAACAGATACTATTATTTGGAATGTGAATAGAGTTGAACTGGAAGTATTTAAAAACAGGTTCAGTTGGAATTTGGACCAACTGAAAGATGCCAACGAACCACCTGATGATATGGCCGAAATTGGATCTTTGAATCAGGTAACTCAAACAATAGTTCATACTTATTACAGAATCAGGGGTTATCTTATTCCACCTGTGAGTGGCAATTATTCGTTTTATTTCGGCTGCGATCAATCGGGCCAATTCTGGTTAAGCACCGATACCTGTTCTGCGAATGCCTGCCTTATGAGTAACATAACAACTTCGCAGGAGGACTGGACACAAAATATGTCAAACCAGGAGCTGTTAGCCGGCAACATCTATTATTTTGAGCTGCTCCATCGTGTTAATGTTCTGAATGATTTAATTAAACTCGGATGGAAAATTCCAGGAAAGGATTCTGTTGAGATAATTGAAATTCCTAACATGATCGGGTGGAGCAGGCACGAATCTGCAAGGAAGCTAACCCTCAACGACCAGAAGATTTTGTCATTTCCGGGCTGCCATATAACACCTCCATACTTCATAGAGCCATTCAATACTACGAACAAGAAAATAACCTGGAGAAGCACTAATTCAGGTATTGCACAGGTAAATGAGAACGGAACAATAACAATGATAAGTAAGGGAAATTGCATGATAATAGCTGCAATAAAGGAAAATCCGCTTGTGGCGGACACGCTTGAAATCAATATTACTGATTACTATGGTCCTTATTTTGTAAAGAATAATGCAACATCAGTCGGTTCAGGCCATTCTTGGGAAGATCCTATTGAACTGACCAGTCTGCTTTACAATATCAATCTCGGCGATAGACAGCAAATGGTAACTATTTGTATTGCAGAGGGGACATATAAATCAACTTCCACCACTGACAGAACAAAATCATTTATGTTTAAAAATGCAAGGGTTTTCGGCGGATTTGATGCTGCAATATCAGGCGTTGATACAATTACACGCGATTGGATTGGCAATGAGACTATCCTAAGTGGAAATATTGGAGATCCTGATAGCCCTTTGGACAATAGTTTCCATGTTGTTGTGACAGGAGGGTTATCATCAATTGACGGATTTACAATAAGGGATGGAAGGGCAAGCAGCGATGAATATGGTACAAACAGCGACATATGTGGCGGAGGAATTAACGGAGGCAATTTAACTCTTAAGAACTCAAGGATAACAAACAATCAAGCCAGTTGGAGAGGAGGAGGCATGAACTGCGGTGGGATTACAGACATCAATAATTGTATGTTTGAAAGGAACACCATGATTGCAAGTTCTTATTCAACAGGAGGCATGTTTGAGATAAATATAGCCAGATTTGGTGGCGGTATTCACGCAGAAGGGACACTTAATGTCAATGACTGTGAGTTCAGGAACAATGAAGCCACAGTAGGAAGTGCAATTGCCGGGAGACAAAGTTATTATGTGGCTGCGTTAAATATAGAAAAAAGTTCGTTTGTTGGCAATTCAATTGAGCTTCTTTGGGGTGCAACCTTGAATTTGAGGAGTTCAACACTTCAGGGAGACATTAAAGGATGGATGTCTGGCTCAATTAATATTACAAATTCAACAGTTATCGGCATGGTCAAATCAAATGTTGGAGGATATCCAGCCTCAGTTTCATGCGATAATTCCATTGTCACGGCTATCTCTGAAGTAGATAATTTATTATCTAAATACAGTATAGTTGGAAATAATCTGTATGGTTCAGATAAAACTGCCATTATCTCATACTCCGTTCCCATCTACTCCACCTGGCTCGACACCCTTAATTATAACGGCGGCCCCACCCGCACTATGAGACTGAAGCGTGTCGCCGGCAACCCCGCTATCGGCAATGGCAACCCCGAGTACCTCGGCACAACTGACCAGAGGGGAGCCATCAGAACAGGGAGTGTGAGCATTGGTTCCTACCATGAGGTCATTGCCTCGGGAGTCACAGTAACTCCACAGGAGGTAACTCTATGCAGCGGAAGCTCCGTGCCATTTAGTGTTAATCTTATTCCTGATTTTGCACGCGATACAACATTTACTGCAACAACCACCGACAATACAATTGCCTATGCTGAGAACGGAAAGATTTACGGTCTCCTTCCAGGAACAGCAAAAATAATCATAACCTCAACAGATGGCGGATACAGAGATACATGTACAGTTATGGTAACATCACCAGTCGGCACCGGATCGGTCTCGGGTAGCTCAAGCGTGAAGAAGGGACAAACATCGGTGGAATACACCACCACTTCTATCAGCAATGCAGCAACATATATCTGGACAATATCTCCTTCTGATGCGGGAATTATATCAGGTACGGGTATAACCGCAAAAGTCGATTTCAGCTCTGCCTTCACGGGAACAGCAGAAATAAAGGTAGCCGGTCAGAACATCTGCGGAACCGGCACCCCTTCAGAGGGATTTAATGTTACAATATTGCCGTCGCTCGAAAACACCCATTTTGTTCCCGCCTGGTGGCCGGGTAACGGCACGGAACACATGAACCTCTATGCCCTCACTGCAAAGCTTGATAATCATGATCTTCAGGCGGGCGATGAGATAGGGATTTTTGACGGAGACCTCTGCGTTGGAGTGGGCGTTCTTACGAAGGTCCTCGACGGTTCGGGTTACCTTGCAATAGCGGTTTCGAAAGATGATACCGACACACCGGAAAAGGATGGATATTCGGAAGGAAACAACATAATCTTCAAAGTGTGGGATTCAGACACTGGATCGGAGGTAAACAGTGTTGAGGCAACCTATGTTTCAGGCCAGGGGATCTTCTCGGCAGGTGCCGGAGCCTCGTTTAACCTGTCGGCAACAACAATGATAACACAGACTATAAGCCTTGCTTCAGGCTGGAACATCATCTCCTTCGCTGCCGAACCTGCAAATATGTCTCTTGTATCGATAGTCGATCCTTTAGTAACTGCCAATATCCAGTTAAAGGTTCAGGACGAAAAGGGAAATGCCATCGAAAAACTCCCTTTCCCCATTGGATGGGTAAATAGTATTGGCCAGATGAGCGTTACGAAAGGTTACAAGATAAAGGTAACGGGCAGCACAACATTGAGCATAACGGGGAGACCTGTTTCACTTCCATATACAATACCCCTTTCGGCGGGATGGAACATAATGGGTTACCCAATAATGACATCCCAGGCAGCACTTACTGCCTTTGATCCACTGGTAACTGCCGGAACGCTTTTAAAGGTTCAGGATGAAAAGGGAAATGCAATTGAAAAGCTTCCTGTGCTGGGCTGGATAGATAATGTTAAAAATCTTAACGGGGGTAAAGGCTACAAGGTAAAAACAAGTGTAGGCACAACACTTAATATAACCGCCCCCGCAAAGGGAGAATCCATTGCAGAAGAAAGGATAAAAACCCCGGCAAGCCACTTTAAGACTGCATGGAGCGGTAACGGTCTCGATCACATGAATATCTATATAACAAAACCCACACTCGGGGGAGAAGGTTTGAGAGCAGGTGACGAGATAGGCGTATTTGACGGGGATGTGTGCGTGGGTTCTGTGGTGATAGAAGATGCAGAAAGCGGCTTTTTTATGGCAGCGGCCTCGCTCGATGATGCGGAAACGGAAGAAAGGGATGGTTACAAACCTGGAGACAAACTGGAACTCATGCTCTGGGACAGCAGGTCGGGAATTGAGAGGAGTATAAAAGAGACCCAATATGAGAAGGGATATACCAACCTCTTTGAGAAGAACGGAACCACGATGCTGAAAGCAGATTTTGAGAGAGAAGGCAAAACAGTTCTTTATGATGCCTGGCCAAATCCTTCTTCGCGACAGACCACCTTCAGATTCACTCTTGAGGCTGAATCGGATGTAACTCTTGAGCTATACAATTCAAGGGGTAATCTAGTGAAGGTTCTGGTTAAAGGAAAACTTTACGGAGGAGACCATTCCATTGAATGGAACAACTCTGCAGGACCAGGAGAAAAGGTTGCCGGGGGGGTGTACTTTTACAGGCTAAAGTCAAATAATTTTAATCAGACGAGGAAACTGGTTATCAGATAATGGTTAGAATGATTTTTACCCTGACAGGCATATGAAGCATTTCCGGGTTATGACAGTAATCGGCCTGTTTGTTACATGGTTCTGCCTGGTTATGACACGGGATAACATAAAATGAATATTCTTATTTATTTTTGTGATTGGGCCATTGTGCCTTTTCAAACTGGGGAGAAATAAAGTTAGGAATGCTGGATAAAAAATCTGTTAAAGAGTTTGTTCAACTTTATTAGTCAGGTCATTATTAATGTGCTGCTTATGGTACTGTGATAAATTGTTCTGAATAATTCAAACCTGTAATCAATTAATTGAACGGCCAACCAAAAAACACGGATATATGAAAAGAATAGCATTAGTAATGACCATCCTGGGATTAATTTATTTCAATGCGCTTTCGAAGATCCTTATTGTTGACAATCATGTGCCTACACCTTCAGGCGCTTATGCAACCATTCAGCTTGCACATGATGCGGCAGCTACAGGGGATACCCTGCTGCTTACACCATCTGAAGCCCAATATACGGGCATAACACTTACCAAGCCGGTGTGCATTACGGGCAATGGCTGGGCAAAGGCATCGAGCCAGATGCCAAATACAAAAACATCAGGTTTTATTTTTAATACGGGATCGGCTGGTTCAATTTTAACCGGATGTGAGATTATTGGGGATGTGACAATTAATACAGGGAGCATAAATATAAAAAGGAATAGATGTAATTATATTGGTGTAACTCAGGGCACAAATGTTTTAATTATCCAGAATGTTATTATTTATGATAGAAGAGATTTCTCGGTAAATGTTGCAGGAGGTACTGTAACCTTAATTTCGAATAATATTATTATCAATAACTATTACTCCAACGATTATTATGGCAGTGGAATAAACATACTATACCCTTCAACTGTAATAGTTTCAAACAATATTGTTAGTGGCCGGTCAACAGCTTTGAGTCTTAATTCCTCAAGTACACTGACAATTAAGAACAATATTGTTCTCGCCGGCGGAATTGGTGGCCTGACAAGTCCTTTCAATAATATCGGCAATTCAACCCAGTTCCCGGCCATTGACGGTAATATTCAGAACGTTGATATCAACCTCCTGTTTGTCGACAAGGCAAACAATGATTTCCATCTGAAGGCCGGTTCGCCTGCAATCGGAGCAGGATACGGAGGTACCGACTGCGGCGTCTATGGTGGAGAACTGGGGTTTGTCGACAAAGGGGTTCCGAACCTGCCCTACATCTATTTCCTCGATGTGCCTGAAATAGCCAGGAAGCAGGAAGGACTGAACATTACGGTGAAAGCAAAATCAGGAAACTAATAATAAAATATTCAAAGAGATGAATCCACACAAACTGCTTTTTTCAACAATCATGTTATTCGCTGCCTCACTCGCTTGCAGCGCCAGGATAATGATAGTCGATAACCATGTTCCTGCTCCTGCCGGAACCTATGCCACCTTACAGCTTGCTTTTACAGCGGCCACAGCAGGAGATACCCTTTTGCTGACCCCGAGTGAAATTGAATATGCAGGAATTACTGCAACTAAAAAAGTAGCAATAATCGGTAATGGCTGGGAAAAAAACTCCCTGCTTCTGCCGAATACCAAAACCTCATCTTTTAATTTTGCCGCGGGATCAGAAGGATCTATGCTTACAGGTTGTGCAGTAAATGGAGATGTAGCTGTAAATGCCAGCAGCATAACTATCAAGCGCAATAAGTGCAATTTTATTATTGTTAATACACAATTGAATAACATTCAAATTTTACAGAATTTGATAATTTCATCCCGCTATTCATATAATCCTTATAGTTGCTTGATATACATATTTTCAAATTCCTTCACAGTTATTTCAAATAATGTTTTAATTAACACTTTCTCGGGCAGTTGGTCAGCTTCGTCTATAACTGGCCTATTCCCTTTAAATGTAATAATCACAAATAATATAATAAGCGGACAAAACATTTCAATAGGATTGGATCAATCGGGTAACAGTTCCGCGATACAAACTGTCAATAATAATATTGTACTGAATGGTTCTATTGGAGGAGTAATAACGCCGGTCAACAATATCTGCAATTCCACCCAATTCCCTGCAACCGACGGCAACATTCAGAATGTGGATATTTCTACCCTTTTTATCGACAGGGCCAATTACGATTTTCACCTGAAGGCAGGATCACCTGCTATCGGTGCCGGAGTGGATGGTACCGACTGCGGTATCTATGGTGGAGAGCTTGGTTTCGTTGATAAGGGAATCCCTAATCTCCCTTATATCTATTACCTCAAAGTGCCGGCCATCGTAAATAAGCAGGAGGGGCTCAATATTACCGTAAAGGCAAAATCGGGACTTTGATCGCTTAAATAATTTTCAACGGAAATGAAAAAGTTAAAAGCTTGCTAAACCTCGTCATCAGGCGGATTATCCGGGTACCGGACCTTTTGAAACAGAGCATCATTCAGGCAGGCAGAATATTTGAAAAATGAAATTTAATAAACCGGAAAACCAGGTAAAATGAGGTACTTTCTGAACATATTTTTCTGCGTGGTTTTTTTTCTGACAGGGGCTGCTTCCTTACTTGCTGTAAGCGCTTACCCCTATCCCGTTACTATTACCCAGAAAGATGGAACACGCATATCTGTTATACAAAAGGGAGATGAATTTATCAGCTGGTTTCAAACTACTGACGGGTTTACTATTCTTCGTAACAGCGAAGGGATATTTGAATATGCGATATTGAATTCGGATAATAATCTGGTTATTTCAGGGATAAAGGCAAGGAACAACCAGGACAGGACATCCTCCGATCGGCTATTCCTTATGGGTGTGAAACGGGGACTCTCTTATTCCAGAAAGCAGGCAAGCATTGCAAAAAGCGCCTCCGGCATTACCGAAACATCGCCTCAGAAGGCCTTTCCGGCCAAGGGTAAGCGAAAATTGGTTTGTATCCTTATGGGTTTTTCCGATGTGCCTTTCACAAAAACAAAGTCGGATTTTCAAAATCTCTTTAACCAGACAGGATATAGTGAAGACGACGCTTCAGGCAGCGTCAAAGACTATTTCAGGGAGGTCTCATACAACCAGCTTGATCTGGACGTAACCATTGCCGGCCCCTATACTGCCGCACACGAAATGGCTTTTTACGGAGGAAATATTACAAATGGAGATAATATTGAGATAAAGGATGTAAGACACCGCGACATGATGTATGAAGCTTTGTCAGCTGCCGATCCTGATATCAATTTCAGTGATTATGATAATGACAATGACGGGACAGTTGACGGAGTATATATTATTTATGCCGGACATGGTGAAGAAGCCACCTTCGGCACGGCACCGGATGCCATTTGGGCCAAAGCCGGTTTTCTCCTTCCGGTTACCCACGATGGCATTAGCATCAGCAGATATGCATGTTCGTCTGAACTGCGATTGGATACAGGGAATGGTATTTCAAGGATAGGTGTGATATGCCATGAGTTCGGTCACGTTATAGGCGCAGCTGATTATTACGATACCGATAATAGCGATGCAGGCAATTTTGAAGGGACGGGGCATTGGGACCTTATGGGAGCCGGGAACTGGAATAATAATGGAGCAACCCCGGCGCACCCTAATCCTTATGTGAAAGTTTATATCTATTCCTGGGCGTCTGCAACAACAATCACATCGGAAGTTCTTGTAACCATGTACAGCGCTGAACAGAGCAATAACAGTTTCATCAGGATTGATACCCAGAGCCCTGATGAGTTCTTTCTTATTGAGAACAGGCAGCAGGTTCTGTTGTTTGACAAAGCCATTCCCTACCATGGTATGATTATCTACCATGTGGATGGACGATATATCGACAAAAATCCCTTATCCATTAATGCCGGGATGCACCAGGGAATGTATCCTGTTTGTGCAAATGCTACGGGAAATCCCCCTTTGGATTATGGGATGATCGACAAGAATGAAGGTTTACCTTTCCCGGGTAAAAGCAACAGGCAGGTGTTCTCAAATACTACAATCCCGTCAGCAAAATCATGGCTGGGGGAAGATACAAAGCTGACCCTGGTAAATATCAGGGAAACCAACGGAGAAATATCGTTCCAGGTAATTGGTCCGAAAGAACCTCAGGCCGAAGAGTCTGGCGGGTTCGATTATCCGATTGGTAACAGGGGCTATCTCAACAGTATAACTGCTTGCATTCCTCAGCAGATTAATCCGGAATATAATCCACTATTCCTGTCAGCAGATCTAAGTTCAACAGATATGATTGCATCGGTCGACAGGGGAGCCTCAGGAAAATCTGACTGGTATGTGAGCAGCGATGCCGGGAACTTTGCCCCTAAGGGGGTGCCCTCACATGCAGGGTTACACCCGGCGGAAGATTGGAATCTCGGTCCTAATGCCACATCAGATGTAGGACAACCAGTATATGCTGTTGCAAATGGAGAAGTGTGGCAGATCAGGCCTACCACTAGCGGAAACCTTGTGGTACTAAAGCATACAATGACCGATGGGCATATATATTACAGCATATACCAGCATATTACAGCAGTTTATTATAATGGAGTACCAAACGCATCTGGTGTTTGTGTCGGAGATGACAAAATGGGATATTCCCTGCATGATTACTTTACTAAAGGAATGCAAATAGGGAGAATTGCAAGTGGGCCCAACCACCTTCATTTCGAAATAAGAGATGGAAGCTACATTGAATTATTTACTCCCTCCGGAAGTAAAAATACTCAGGGTTTCACCGGGATCGGAATATATCCCCTCGGACAGTCAAACGGTTATTATACAAGCAGTAAGTCGACAAGCTGGGATAATATTACGAATGCTGCAAACTTACAGTCAAAGGATCTTCAGGCAGCGGTAGAGAATATGAAAAAGGACGGGATTGTTGATCCGTCAGACTTTATTGAAAGTCACAGGCCTGTGGTTTACCCGATAAACGGCGGAGCCGAGATCTACGGCGGCTCACCTTCCGATCCGTTAAAAGATATCCGGATTATATTCTCAATTCCTCAGAAAAGCTTCCAGGTTACTGATGCAAAAATAAACGGAGCTTCTATTTATTCCAAAGCTTCTTTTGGAATGATCTCTTTTATGGGAGGGGGTTATTACAATACAATGATGGATTTGTCAAAGACAAAAGACCTGATCAGTTATGAGAACAAGACCTATGACCTTGAGATTACTCTCACCAATAATGTCACGCTTCTGGGAAAGATTAATTTCTGTGATCCCAACGGATTTACTGATGTAAGCGACTGGCTAAAGTCATACGTAAAAGCGCTGGCAGAAAAAGGGATAGTGAAGGGAAGCATGTCGGGGAATAACCTGCTTTTCAGTCCCGATAATTATATGACTCGCGGACAGGCAGCAAAAGTTCTGGTTACTTCTGCTTTTGAACTGAACCTCAGAACAAATGCATATCCTGACCTTACCCATCTTATTAACCTTTCCGGTCAGAGGTTTACAGATGTTGACGCCGAAAATGCCTTTTTTCCCTACGTTCAGACCCTAAGGAACTGGAAAACGCTTAAAAATGAGCCCTGCATAAGCACTGCTAATTCAAAATTCAACTATAATTCAAATATTACAATTGCACAATTTGCCAAGATACTTTGCAATGTCTTTAACCTTACCGAAGCGGATGAGAACACGGGCAGCCTTAAAAACGGTGGTGTTATAGGAAGCTCGGTCAAACTAATAAACTCCCCGACAAATGACCTTGTAGCATTTGTTAACATAATAAGCAATATCCTGGTTACCGACCTCGAAACAGAGATACCTGAACTCCTGATTACCTCCTTTAAGGATCTCACTCAGGAGGACCTGCTCTCCTCAGTGATTGAGATAAATTGCGATGCTCTGGTGAAAAGGTCGATGATGGCCAAGGTGATTGCGAATGCCTATGGCTATAAACTAAATAAAGCTAAAAACCGTACTACGGCTCCTACTGAAGTAATGGCTATTGCAGATTCTACGGGAGTCGGGTCATCAGCGCTAATTTCAGGTCTGGGCAGTTACACCATCATAGGTGATAAATTCGAACTAAATAATATCAATTCAGGAACGGAAATCGATGAGCCACTGACATCAAAAGTCAGGATGAAATCCGGCGAAATCCGGACCTTCGATTTTCTCAAAGACTCATGGGATGGTGCGCCAATGTTCTTCTACTGGGCGCTTGACAACGGGGAGATGGAGTCGCTGAGGGCCAACCACCGGGCTGTAAAGGTCACGGCTCCTTCGGGTATTACAGAACCTTTAACTATCCGCCTATACAGCTTCAGGGGTACGGCGCTCGGAAATTCCGCCGAGACATATTTCAATATTCTGGTGGAACCCTCGGGTCCCGCGGTTGTTACAAAGCTCACGCCTGACTTTGCTGCAAACATTACCGATGGTAGGGGACCACTTCCGGTGCAGTTCTCAAATACTACACGAATACCAGCAGGAACCTCACAGGTATCATACCTGTGGAATTTTGGTGACGGTTCTACTGCAAATGACCCTTCACCTGCACATACTTACCTTCAGCCGGGAACCTATACAGTGTCACTTACTGCAACCTCTTCATCGGAAAACATTAAGACAATCAAAACCGGCTTCATTACAGTTGTAGATTACAATGCCAGTGCCAGCCTGGTTGCGGTTGAATATTACTTTGACTCAGACCCGGGTGTCGGAAAAGGGACATTGCTTTCATCGGCATCACAGCCATACCTAGTTGCCACAAATAATATCGACATATCGGGACTAACCACAGGGCTTCATACAATATATTTCAGAGCCAAAGACAATATGGGTGTCTGGGGAGCGCCTCAGTTGCGGCCGTTTCTGGTGACAGACGATGACACCGGATCACCGGTGCATGAATTGGCATCAGCCGAATATTTTTTAGATAATGCCGATAACAGGATATTGTCACATTCGGTTACCCGAAACTCCGATATCCAGTTTACCAGGAAAATTGATATCAGTCAGACATCCGAAGGGCTTCATACCCTGATGATAATGGTCAGGGACCGAAGCGGCCTTCGCAGCAATATCCTCTCCAGGCCTTTCTATGTGAGCTGTACCGCGGCCCTGTCTCCGGAGATTGCCGAATATGAGTACTCAATCGACCAGGCCGAAAACTGGACGAGCTACCGGCTAAGCATTCCATCTCTGGATAATTCAGGATCAATGAACATAGGACTAAGTCAGGTTCCCGAGGGCTTGCATACTTTTAATATCAGGGCGGCCAGCAAAGGAGGCTATGCAGGTGCATTTGTTTCAAGATCCTTCTATGCAAATAATAGTGCAACAGTGGAGGATGTGAAGGCCATTGAGTATGCTTTCGACAATGCGGCAGAGTTTACTCAGATCAGAAACTTCAATTCAGGAAGTGATGTTAATTATTCAACTATACTTCCCCTGGATGCTTTGACAACCGGGCTTCATACGTTGAATATCAGGGCGGTCTCATCAGGAGGTAAGTACAGCTCCGTTTATTCTCGTCCGTCGTATATCAGCACCGGGCCTGAAAGGACGGAACTGAATGAGATACAATTTGCTTTTGATAATTCCTCTGATTTTAAAACGCTCATTTCGGGGATAAATGACACGGTTGTTGATGTTACCGGGAAGATAGGCACAGGAGATTTGTCTGACGGGCTTCATACCCTGTTTATTAAGGTTACCAATTCTTCATATTTAAATGGGAATATCCTTTCAAAACCTTTTTATGCATTCTCTCCGGAGAACAGGAAATATGGCATAACTGCCATAGAATATTCCGTTGATTCCGACCCGTCGGCCGGAGGCGCAACGCAGCTGTCATTCGATCCCGGCAAGGATGTTACTGCTTCCGCGGCACTTAACCTGACCTCACTTTCTGCAGGATCCCACTCAATATCTGTAAGAGCAAAAGATGAAATATCACAATGGTCCTATTCAAAAACAAATCTGTTCCAGGTTTTGGATAATAATAATCAGGCGCCTGTTGCTAACGCGGGCAATGACCAGTCTGTTGCTGAATATTCAATTGTGACGATCGACGGAGCAGGTTCATACGATCCTGAGGGTTCAGCGTTGACCTACCAATGGAATGCACCTGGTCTGACATTAAACCTTTCAAACCCTGTAAAACCGTCATTCAAAGTGCCGGAGATTATCTCAAATACTGATTTTACGATTGATCTTGTTGTAACCGACGGGATTTCGTCATCACAATCTGACAGAGTTGTGATCCATGTCCTGAATGTGGAAGTAAACCATCCGCCGGTTTCCGTTATTGATGCTGCCCTTTCTGTTGATGAAGAATTGCAGGTGACATTGAACGGTTCTGCATCCTATGACGAAGATGGCAATCCCTTAACTTACCTGTGGACGGCGCCATCGGGCATCAGACTTAGTTCTGTAACAACCCAGGGAACAACATTTATGGCACCGTCAGTGCAATCCGACACACCTTTTGAGTTGAAACTTACTGTCAGTGACGGAACATTAAGGACAACATCAGCAGTAACGATTATCGTCAAGAATGTTATAATAAATCATTCTCCTGTTGCTGACGCAGGGCTATACGAGACTTACTATGTCAACGAGACAGTTAATCTCAACGGATCTGGATCTTCTGATCCTGATGGAGATCCTCTTTCTTACTTTTGGGCTGCACCGCCAGAAATAATTCTTAACTCTGCTACTGCTCCAAATCCGTTGTTTACTGCTCCAGATGTTACAAGCAGTACGGGTTACACTTTTACGCTGAGAGTCAGCGACGGGCAAAATACTTCACTTCCTGACAATGTTGTAATCAATATAAGTCCTCCTGATCAGCAATATGATCCGCTTGATCCGGTTTCAAATGCCGGAACTGATCAGTTGGTGAATGAAGGGACAATTGTTACACTCGATGGGTCAACGTCGGTCAGCCCGGAAGATAAACAGCTTACCTATAACTGGGTATGCCCTGCCGGAATCACCCTTAGCTCTTCCGTTTCCTCTATGCCAACCTTTTCTGCACCTGAGGTAACGAAAAGGACGCTTTATACGTTTTACCTGACAGTAAGTGACGGCAGCAGGATTTCCGCATCAGATCAGGTGGAGATCATAGTAAACAATAATGTTGAAAATGCGGATCCTGAAGCAAATGCGGGAGGCAGCCAGGTTGTAACCGAAGGATCAATGGTTATCCTTAATGGAACGGGGTCCTTTGACCCTGATGGAGAAACAGTGACTTACATCTGGTCAGCGCCGGCAGGAATAACATTAAGTTCGGTTAAAGAGGCTGTTCCGACTTTTACAGCTCCGGATGTCCTGACCCAGACTGACCTTACTTTTAGTCTGGTTGTAAATGATGGAATCCTGAATTCCATACCGGCGACAGTAAAAGTCCGGGTTCTTGATAAGGACCAGCAGATTTGTACTCTTGGTGTTGCTCCTTCTGAAATAAACTCTGAGTATTCATCCGGAGGATATTCAACTTTTGCCGTGACTACTGAATGTTCATGGACAGCCGCAAGTGATCAGGAATGGTGTATCGTAACTACCTCCGGCGCTGCAAACGGTACAATTACGGCAAACTACACAGCAAATAACACTGCAAGTACAAGAAAAGCCAATATAACAGTAACAGTGAACGGGCAATTTCCTGTTGTTGTTACCCTGATGCAAGCGGCAATGCTTTTCGTTCCGGTCCTCACAACATCCGCGATAAGCTCTGTCAGTTATACCTCAGCTGTTTCAGGTGGTATCATTGCCAGTGACGGAGGTTCGGCAATTATATCGAGGGGTATATGCTGGTCAACTGCGGTAAATCCTTCAATTAATGATTCAAAAACGATCAATGGAGCCGGAACCGGGGTTTTCACCAGTGAATTAACGGGATTGTTGCCCGGAACTACTTATCATGTCCGTGCCTATGCCAGCAATAGCGTTGGTAATTCGTATGGCAATGAATTAACAGTTACAACTTCAACACATTTTGTTCCAGTCTGGTGGCCGGGGAATGGTACTGAACACATGAACCTGTATGTTTTGTATGCAACAATCGATAATGCAGACCTTCAACCCGGAGACGAAATAGGAGTATTCGACGGCGATATATGTGTTGGTATGGGCATAATAACTGCTGTACTTGATGGGACCACTATCTATCTGTCCATCAGGGTGTCGCAGGATGATCCGGATACCCAGGTAACAGACGGCTATATTTCAGGTCATTCCATAAACTACAGGATTTGGGACACAAGCGAGGGTGCAGGTTACTCCTCCTGTGAGGCAATATATAAATCGGGACAAGGAATCTTCGCCCCGGGTTCCTCCTCCTCCTTTAATTTGTCAGCAACCTCTTCAATTACACAATCGATTAAACTTGCATCGGGATGGAACATAGCTTCTTTTGCCATTTTACCCTCCAATATGTTATTGAAAAATATACTTGATCCGCTTATAGTTGCAGGGACACTTGTAAAGGTGCAGGATAAGAAAGGAAACGCCATCGAGAAACTTCCTGTAATAGGTTGGGTCGATGCCATTGGAATGATGAAAATAACTGAAGGATATAAGATAAAAGTGTCGGCTGCAGTAACTCAAAGTTTTACGGGTCTTCCTGTTACATTACCACAGACTGTATCGTTTGATGCCGGATGGAATATCATGGGGTATCCGTCACTCTTCTCCCAGGCTGCACTGACGGCATTCGATCCCCTGGTAACGGCCGCAACGCTAATAAAAGTTCAGGACGAAAAGGGAAATGCAATTGAGAAACTGCCAGTAATAGGATGGATCGACAATGTAAAGACACTTCTGCCAGGGAAAGGATACAAGATTAAGACCTCTGCAACCACATCCTTGACTCTAAATAATGCCACTAAAGGCACTTCCATTGCCGAGACACCCGAGGAAAAGATGAAGACCTCACATTTTATACCAGGCTTCACCGGCAACGGTTTAGAACATATGAATATCTATATTTTCAATCCTGCAATTGAAGGAGTTGGTTTGGGGGCAGGCGATGAGATAGGGGTATTTGACGGAGATGAATGTGTCGGATCCGTTGTAATAGAAACTGCAGGAAGGGATTATTACATGATTGCAGCTTCACTGGATGATCCATTAACCGATAAAAAAGATGGCTTCATGCCAGGAAATACACTAAAAATGAAGCTTTGGGATAATCACACGGGTACTGAAGTTAACCAGGGTGAAACCATTTTTGCCAAAGGATATGCTAATGCATTTGAAAAGAATGGTACAACTACACTGTCGGTGAATTTTGAAAGAGAATACAAAACTATCCTGGGTGATGCTTTTCCTAATCCTTCAACTAAAAGCACAACTTTTATTTACCAGCTTGAAAGAGAATGTGATGTGCGGCTTGAGGTTCTGGATATTTTTGGACATACTGTTAAGACACTCACGGATGGAATGATGCAAACAGGTTTACATAAATCAGAATGGGACAATGCTACCGTAACTGGTGAGCGGGCCAAGCCCGGAATATATTTCTACAGGCTTAAAACGAGTAACAATGTTATAACCAAAAAACTAATCATTAATTGACAATAAAAGATTTAATCAAATAATTTTAAAGGCATGAATATGAAAAACCGCTTAAGTATTTTGGTTATTGTTTTAGCATCTCTGTTTTCAAATAATAAAACACTGGCGGTTACGGCTTATCCTTTACCTGTAGATATTACTCAGAAGGATGGCTCAAGACTGACAATTATTCTTCGTGGCGACGAATATATTAAATGGGCTGTTACAACAGACGGTTATTCACTTCTCAGGAATAAAGGAGGAATTTATGAATATGCCGTATTGAATAGTGATAACGACCTTGTGCCCTCAGGAACTGCTGCCAGAAACAGGGAGGACAGGAGTATTACTGATGAGGCTTTCCTCAAAGGTGTCAATAAGGGATTGTCCTATTCAGGAAAACAGAAAGGAGTTATGAAAAGTATCATAAACCTCTCTTTAACAGCGCCACAGAAAGCCTTTCCCACCACTGGATCAAGGAAGCTTGTTTGTATACTAATTGGCTTTAAGGATGTAGCCTTTCAAAAAGCAAAATCCGATTATGAAAACCTGTTTAACCAGGTCGGATACAGTACTGATGGTGCTTCAGGGAGTGTTTATGATTTCTATAAGGAAAACTCCTATGGTAATCTTGATTTGACTGTAACGGTTGCAGGTCCGTTTACCGCGGCAAACAATATGGCATATTATGGCGGAAATGATGTAAATGGCTACGACATGAGACCAAGGGACCTTGTTACAGAAGCCGTTAACCTGGCAAATTCTTCAGTGAATTTTGCCGATTTTGATAATGACGGGAACGGTTACGTCGATGGGGTTTATGTCATCTATGCCGGTTACGGGGAAGAGTATGCCGGTGTTAGCAGCGATGCTATATGGGCACATGCCTGGGGTATAACACCTGTGACACTTGACGGGAAGATAATAAGCAGTTATTCATGTTCGTCGGAATTACGAGGTAACAGTGGTTCCAATATTACGCGTATCGGAGTGATTTGTCATGAATTCGGTCATGTTATGGGGGCACACGATTATTATGATACAGATTACGAAACAGGCGGTCAATACAGCGGCACAGGTATCTGGGATCTTATGGCAGGGGGAACATGGAATAATTCCGGTGCAACACCTGCTCATCATAATCCATATACAATTATTAATTCATACGGATGGGCTTCGGCTACAACTCTCAGCTCTTCGTTGGGCATAACCATGACAAATGCAGAACAAAACTCTGGCAGTTTTTACAGGATAAATACAACCACCGCAAATGAATATTTTTTATTGGAGAACAGGCAACAGCATAAGTTTGATACGCAGATTCCAGGCCATGGGTTGATAATATATCATGTTGACGACAATTACATTTCCTCCAATGCCTATGAAATAAATGCAGGGGAACACCAGGGAATGTACCAGGTATGCGCCAGTGCTGCAGGCAATCCTCCTTCTGACTATGGCACAATCAATGCAAGTGGCCTTCCGTTTCCGGGAAGTTCGGGAAAAACATCCTTTTCTGATCTTACAACACCTTCATCTCAGTCGTGGGCCTTGGCCAATACAAACATAATAATCAGCAATATAGCTGAAAATATAACCAATAAGACAATAAGTTTTGATTTTACTCCTGTTGCAACAGTTAGTCGTCCTGCTTTAAGCACAACAATAGTTTCATCAATCACAATATCTGCAGCCTCCTCCGGCGGTAATGTAACTTCTGATGGCGGTGGACCGATTACTTTAAAAGGAGTATGCTGGAGTATTTCATCAGGTCCAACTATGACTGACAATAAAACCGTCGACGGAAGCGGGACCGGGATATTCTCAAGCTCCATTACAGGATTAACTTCCGGAACTACCTATTATGTAAGGGCCTATGCAACCAACAGTGCAGGAGGAGCTTATGGCAATGAAATTAGCTTCACAACAAATGCAGTTAGTTTACCTGTAATTACGACTTCACCCATAACATCAGTTTTATATAGCTCATCAATTTCAGGTGGTGAAATAATATTTGATGGTGGTAGTGAAATTACTGCACGAGGTGTTTGCTGGTCAGAATCATCAGATCCGACGCTTTCAAATTCTTTGACGAACGATGGAACCGGAACGGGTCAATTTGAAAGCAGCATAACCGGACTATTGCCTGGAAAGACATATCATGTCCGCGCTTATGCAACCAACATCGGCGGCACCTCATACGGAGAGGATTTATCCTTCAACACAAAGTCGGTTGAAGTTCCGATTCTAAATACAACTGACATATCTTCCATTCTGAAAACATCGGCTTTTTCCGGAGGCAATATTACTTCTAATGGAGGTGCAGAAATTACTCAACGAGGTGTATGTTGGAACAATACAGGAAATCCAACCAAATTCAGTGCCTATACCTCCGATGGAACGGGAACAGAGTCTTTTACCAGCAGGATTACAGGGCTTACAGGAACTACAACTTATTATGTCAGGGCATATGCCATTAACAGCGCCGGAACATCTTACGGAAATCAGGTAAGCTTTACAACTTCAGCAGATGAGTTAATACCAACGGTTTCTGCACCACACATGCCAGAAGGTTATACAAAGACTTCAGTTACTTTATATGGAGATGTTTCAAGCGACGGCGGAGCTGATGTTTTAGAAAGAGGAGTGTGTTGGAGTACATCCGTTGATCCCACAATTGATGGTGATCATGTCTTTAATGGTTCTGGTCTGGGAGCATTTACCTGCAGTATAGCAGGGCTTACTCAAAACACAACATATTATGCCCGCGCATATGCAACCAATAATGCAGGAACTGCCTATAGCTGGAATAGTGTGTTCAAAACAACGTTGGGAATCGTTTTTAATCCAGATTTAAAATATGGATCTGTGAAAGATATTGACGAACATACATACAAAACAATTCAGATTGGAAACCAGACATGGATGGCTGAAAACCTCAAAACAACTAAGTACAACGATGAAACGCCAATTCCGAACATTACTGATGATGTATTATGGTCAGCCTCTTTGGAAGGTGCCTATTGCGACTATATAAATGCCCCGGCAACTTCCGAGGAGTACGGAAGATTGTACAATTGGTATGCAGTGGATAATAACACTGTCACTAAAAATGCAAGCAACAAAGGTAAAAATGTTTGTCCGATAGGCTGGCATGTGTCATCTGAAGATGACTGGACAACACTGGTTGACTATCTTGGAGAAACAACAGCAAGTGCAGCCCTTAAGGAAGAAGGATCATCACACTGGTTCGCCAATAATGGGACAAATTCATCAGGTTTTACCGCCATTAGTTGTGGTTACCGCAGGGATGCTTATCTGGCTATGGGCTGGTGGAATTTTCTCTGGGAATCCCCAGTATCCAATTTTGATCCGGAGGCAACAGCTGCGCGATGTATTATAAGTAATTATGGTTATGTAACTAAACCAGGAGGAGCTAAGAATTGGGGCTTTTCAGTACGTTGTGTTCAGGATGTAAATCCTCCTTTACCCCAGTATTTTGCCCCGGCCTGGTGGCCTGGGAATGGGATCGACCATATGAACCTTTATGCACTTTCGGCTACCCTGGATGGAACAGACCTGCAGCCAGGCGATGAAATAGGTGTGTTCGACGGGAATCTTTGTGTCGGGGCTGGGATCATGACCGAGGCACTTGATGGCTCAAATTATCTGGCTGTTTCTGTTTCAAAAGATGATCCGGATTCGGAAGCTAAGGAGGGATATACATCTGGAAACAGCATTGCTTTTAGAGTTTGGGATTATAGCTCCGGGTCTGAGATAAGCTACGTAAATGCCAATTATATTTCGGGAGTAGGTATCTTTTCACAGGGTGCCAGTGCTACGTTCAACCTCTCGGCAATATCTTATCTGATTCAGAATGTTAGCTTGGCCTCAGGATGGAACATTATCTCGTTTGCAATTATCCCTCCTGATATGTCGCTCAAGACAATTCTCAATCCCCTTATTACAGCCGGAACTCTTGTAAAAGTCCAGGATAAGAAGGGAAATGCAATTGAACAGATTCCGGTAATAGGATGGGTTGATAATATCGGCGTTATGAAGGTCGCTGAAGGGTACAAGATCAAGGTCTCGACAGCTGTTTCACAGGATTTTACCGGACTTCCGGTTACTCTGCCATATACAATCAGCCTTGATGCAGGATGGAACATAATGGGTTACCCGTCACTCAGCGCCCAGGCAGCCCTGACCGCGTTTGATCCCCTGATAACTGCCGGAACGCTCATAAAAGTCCAGGACGAAAGGGGTAATGCAATAGAAAAGATTCCTGTGATAGGATGGATCGACAATGTTAAGAACCTTAACGGGGGTAAAGGCTACAAGGTAAAAACAAGTGTAGGCACAACACTTATAATAACCGCTCCCGGGAAGGGAGAATACTTTGCAGAAGAGACGTTAAAATCCTCCCCAAGCCATTTTAAAACTGCATGGAGCGGAAACGGTCTCGATCACATGAATATCTATATAACCAAACCCACTCTTGGAGGTGAAGGTCTGAAAGCAGGAGACGAGATAGGAGTATTTGACGGGATCGTGTGTGTGGGTGCTGTGGTAATTGAAGACCCGGAAAACGGATTCTTCATGGCAGCAGCTTCGCTCGACGATCCTGTCACAGATGTCAGGGACGGTTTCACTCCTGGCAACGAACTTGTGCTGAGGCTGTGGGACAGCAGGACGGGAACTGAGAGTATGGTAAAGGAAACGGATTACCAAAAGGGATATGGAAAGTTCTTTGAGAAGAATGGAACCACGGTGCTGAAAGCCGATTTTGAAAGAGAGGGAAAAACGGTTCTCAGAGATGCCTTTCCTAACCCCTCAAAAGAGAGGACCACCTTCACCTTCGAAACGGAAAAGGAGTCAGATGTACGGCTTGAGTTATTTAATGTTAAGGGCGACCTTGTAAAGATACTTGTCAATGACAGGCTCAGAGGAGGAGTTCATAATATTGAATGGGACAACAGGTCGGGAAGCAGGGAAAAGGCCGGTGCAGGAATATACTTCTACAGACTGAAAACAGACAGGTTTATTCAGACTAAACAATTAGTAGTTTATTAAGGGGGACATAGCCGGGAATTCTCAAAACATAAATGACTGACCGGAAATACTCTGAAATTTGATATTTCAGAGTGTTTTTGTTGTGAAATTAATGGGGTAAACCTTAAAATCGTTCATCCTAGAACCTGAAATACCCTGCGTTAAGAAAATATCTGCCGTAGTTCAAGCTTAAAATTCATGCGTTCAGCCTTATTGGAACAAATTGGGTTATTTTATATCTAAATTTACTATGTTTTAAGGAATTGGGTTTAGGAATATTTAAAATGTGTTGTCGGCTTAATGGATGTAATTGAGTTCTGATATCATTTCAGTTATTCTTATTAATCACATGAATTTAACTGTGTATATCGGTTGTGATAAGACTGTGAAATCATTCCTGGCATTAGAAGTATAAGAAGTATTGTCGGGGATAAAATATTGTTAATGAAAAAAGTAATAAAATCTACTGATATGAAAATTCTTTACGCTGCACTGTTATTGTTTGTGTCTGCACTGACGCTTAATGCCCAGGAAGCAGATAAATTTGCAAAGACCGATGCCCGTACCGGTGAAGCTGTTATTCCCGGGAAAATGGATTTTGTGCCTGGCGAAATCCTGATAAAGTTCAGGGACGGGGTCAGCATTACTCCGGAAGCTCTGTTGGCCGGCTCATCCCTTTCAAAAGGGGTAAATTCCACCCTTGGCAACTATAAGGTTACTAGGGCAGAAAAGCTCTTCCCCCTTGCAAAGACCAGGAAAAGCCTTCAGGTTGTAAGGACCCCCCAGGGAACAGAAATGGTAATACCAAACCTTTCAAATATCTTCAGGATTGTATTACCTGCTGAATCCCAGGCAAAAGGCTTACCTGTAAACCTAATGGAAGTGATTGAGGAATTAAAGCAATCGCCCGAAGTTGAATATGCCGAGCCAAACTATTACTATTCTATAGGCAGTTTTAAACCTGAATCTCCTGAAATGAGTCTGGTTGAGGCAAAGAACTGGACAAATGAAAATTATTCTTTAAAAGGTCAGACGGGTCTTCTTCCTAACGACCCGTTGTACGGATCGCAGTGGGGTATTCCGGCAATCAAGGCCGACGAGGTGTGGAATACACATACAGGAGATACTACTTCGATAATAGCTATTCTCGACACCGGAGTTGATCTTCTCCATCCTGACCTCGTAGAGAACATCTGGACAAACCCGAATGAAATCCCGGGAAACGGAAAAGACGATGATGGCAATGGTTACATTGACGACGTTTACGGATGGGATTTTATAAATAATGACAATGATCCCAAAGATGACAATTCGCACGGAACACATTGTGCAGGTATCGCGGCTGCAACAGGTGATAACGGGATAGGCATTGCAGGGGTAAACTGGAAGGCAAGAATAATGGCTGTTAAGGTTTTCCAGTCTTCGGGCTGGGCCGATGCTGCCACGATTGCAAAAGGTATAAACTATGCCGCACAGAAGGGTGCCACTGTTATATCGATGAGTTTCGGAGGTTATGGTGAATCCTATACTACCAGAAGTGCCCTTGCAAATGCATATGCAACAGCTGTACTTGTGGCAGCTGCAGGGAATGATGGTCTATGTATCGGACCCGGGAGGTGTCCCGACATGAGGCCAGGCCAACCCTTGTTTCCCGGGGCATATTCTTTTGTTCTGGGTGTTGAAGCGCCGCCAAGTCCGCCCAATGGTTTTACCAACTATGACCAGGACGGACCCGTATTTTCTGCTTATCAGGATCAGCTTAATTATGAACTTAAGGCCCCTGGTACGGGTATACTTTCGTGTGTCCCTGGAGGAAATTACAGAAGTTATAGCGGTACATCAATGGCAGCACCCATGGTGGCAGGAGCTGTCTCATTGTACAGGGAATTAAAGAGTAGTGACAGCCAGGAACTTATGTGGGGTAATTTCATCAACACACTTTCAGCTTATATCGATGTTAAGAGTGCAGTTACAGTTATCCCAAAACCTGTATTAAATGTGATCAGATATTCCGTTTCCGATACACTTGCCGGAGGTGGGGGGGACAGGGATATGAAGGCTGATGCAGGAGAAACAATCCAGCTAGAAATCTTTGCAAGAAATTCCTGGGGTCCTTCCGATAGTATTTTTGTGGGAGTGGAATTTGCTGAATTTGAAGATCAGTCAACTGCTGCCATTCTTCAAAGTGAAACCATGATTGGTTCAATAGGAGCTTATTCTAACCTATCGAATTTTATTGATCCTCTCGAAATTAAAATAAATTCTATAGTTGCACATGGAAGAGAAATTAAGTTCATATTGAAAACCTGGAAAGGGAAACAACACCTTTCTGAATCATTATCTCCGCTCAATATCAGAGTTGAACATGGTACAGAGCTTATCGGAGTCCTCGAGGACACTCTTATTTTGACCCCCGATAAATTTTGGCTGGTTTCAAATAGTTTTAAAATAGGAACAGATGGAATTCTGATTATTAAACCCGGGACAACCATAAAAATTGAAAAAAGGGTAATTAATTATGGTAAGATACTCGCAGCAGGGACAAAGGATTCCACTATTCAAATTATAGGTCCAGAAGGAATTACAAGTGGAAGAGAACTAAAATTCGAGCACACAAATTTTACAGGAATTGGTGTTATTTTAGGAAATGGGGCCTCCTCCTATGAAAGTTGCAGATTTGAAAATATAAGCAACATTAGTTCTATTTCTGATAACTATTCAGGATTAGGGATTTCAGCACGAAATTGTTTATTTAAAAATATTAATTTCAAGACTTGGGGATTTCCATCCACATTAATATTTTCACAAACTAGCAATTTACTAATAGAGAAATCCAACTTTTATAATATAGACGGAGGAGGTGTTTATACAATTGCCACAAATGGCAAAATAACAGGGTGTAATTTTTCTGGATTTAATGATAATTCCTTTTATGCCCTCCCAACTTCTTCAGAATTTAGTAATAATAATATTCTAACAAATGCAAAATATTTTTATTCTGTAATCTCAGGAATATCCTTGAATTTACCGAATGTTTATTGGGGAACAACTGATTCTGTAAAAATTTCAAAAGTTATTGTTGATTTTTGGGATGATGCGGGAAGATCATTGTTGAAGTATAAACCATTGCTTATCAAGCCAAATCCGTTAGCCCACGGCTGCGTCTGGAAAGTTGTTGTTAACGGCTTTGACGCCCAGGATGAATTTAAAATTCTTGACCCTCTTGGCATTGGCAGGCACAAGTTCGAAGTTTATTTCAATCGTCCGATGGATGTAAAATACCCTCCAACCGTTACAATGGGTGTAAGGTATCCCTACAACCAGATGTCAATAAATGAGAATGGCTCCTGGAGCCCTGATTCATTGATTTATACTGTCTATAAAACTTTGGGACTTACCCAGACCGACGGCATAAACAGGATACAGGTCACAGAAGGTAAGGACACTGAAGGATTCGACCTTGTTCCCGAAAATGAGCGGTTCAATGTAAATATTCAGTCACAGGGATCACTCTCCACCGATTTCATGGCAACGCCCGGAATGGGAAAGGTGTCGCTCGAATGGTCTTCACCCGAAAAGGAGGTAAGTGACCTTTTGGGCTACAATATGTACCGCTACTCCTATATTAATGATTCGGTAACAACCGATACTCTTCTTGTAAGCAAGTCGCTGTTATCCGATACTCTTTATACCGACTATACTGTTGTTCCCGCCACACGTTATTTTTATACCTATAAAACAGTTAAGACCGACTTCTCCGAGAGTGCATTCTCAAAGGTGGTTGCGGCTACTCCCTTCACCGCAGCCAAGGGCGATGCCAACGGCGACCTTGCAGTTAATGTCTCCGATATTATCACAACAGTTTCATATATCCTCGTAAAAAACCCTGCGCCATTTATCTTCGAGGCTGCCGACATTAATTCTGACGGTACAATAAACGTGCTTGATGTAACGGGAATAGTGAGCAGGATACTTAATCCAGCCAAATCAGGGATACAAAATAATTCCGATGTAACGGCAACTCTTTTCTTCAGGAACGATACTGTGTTCATAAGCACCGAGGTTCCGATTGCAGGGATTCAGTTCACGCTTCATAATTTAACAGCCGATGGTTATACTTTACTGCCGGGGGTTGACGGATTCGAAAAGGCAGTAAATTTCAATGCCGACTCGCTTCTATTCATTGCTTATAGCATGAGCGGCAAAACAACCGGTCCGGGTGTTGTTCCTGTACTGAAGCTCAAATCGAAATCGACCTGGCTTGACCGGCTTGTCCTGTCTGATCCTTCGGGAAAGAGCATAACCGGAATCATAACCAAAGACGCAAGTCCGGCGGCAAATGTTAACAGGCTTGGAGGCCTGTTCGAACTCGGGCAGAACTTTCCGAACCCGGTTTCAGGTGAGACAACTATTACCTTCCGTCTTCAGAGGGCTGTTGATGAAGCCGTATTTACAATAATCGACTCTCAGGGAAGGGAAATCGATCAGTTAAGGATTGAACAACCCTCGGAAGGAGAGAATCATTTTACATGGCGACCGCGCACTGCAAGAGGTATTTACCTCGGAAAACTGTCGGTGAGACTCTCGGGAACATATTCTTCGGAGAAGAGCATCAAGATGATTATAAAGTAACAACTGACAGCAGATTCCGGATTGGAGACAGGGAATTGGGATTTAAACAATAATATTCTGGTTTAAAAACAGAGAGAAAATGGCAAGGATACGTATCATCAAATTATTCCTGGCGGTGATGCTAACAGTCATTATTCCAGGGAAAACCTTTGGAACCAATACTCTATACGTTCAGGATGCAGCGGCAGGACCCGGGAAAAGCGTGACTGTTTCGGTTGGGGTCAATAACAGCGATACCTTCAGTGCCCTTCAGTTCGACCTGGTATTTCCGTCGGTTCTCACCTGGACAACCGATGCCGTAAGGCTCACCTCACGGGCGCAGGGTCACTCCTTCTCCGCTTCGCTTATCGAGCCGGGAAGGCTCAGAATTGTTGCATGGTCCTTCGCAAATGCAAGTTTCACAGGCAGTTCGGGCGCAGTTGTTGAAATTGACTTCAAGACAGGTGATGCTCCCGGCGGCTATCCAATTACGCTTGGTAATGCAACCCTTGGAGGTGCATCGGGGAATATTTTATCAGGAACTACTTCAGGTACTTTTACCCTCCAGTCGCCTTCAATAAGTTTATCATCAACACTTATCAGCTGGGGCAGGGTGCCGATTCTGAGCGAGTCGTTTCAAACACTTACAATCACAAACACCGGGAATCTTGACCTTAACGTAAGCAAACTGGACTTTGCTGATATAAGATTCACAACACCTGTAACAGTACCATTTACTCTCAGTGCAGGAACTTCAATACAGATCAGCATAAGGTTCTATTCTGCAGTTAAGGGTACAATAAGCAGCAGACTGATAATAAACTCAAACGACCCGTCGGGGACTAAAAATTGTGACCTCAGCGGTGTGGCATTTGCGGTGAACGAAATTCATATAGGAACGGCCACGGGACGATCGGGCTATGAAGTCACGCTTCCTGTCACCATTAACAACATGGAGCCAATGACGGCCTTTCAGATTAAGATAAAGCTTCCCGTGAATGCAAGGTTTGTCAGAGGATCGGAGAGTCTCAGCCTTTCGAGAAAAATCGATCATATCCTGGTGGCTGATACGACCAGGGGCATACTTACTATCGTTGCATATTCACCTGCCAATAAATCCTTTCTTTTAAATGAGGGGGAAGTGCTCACCTTTAAACTTTTTACGGAAGGCCAGGGAGGAAGGTACGCTTTGGAATATCAGGAACCGGTTATTTCGGGAACTGACGGTCAGAATAGTTTGTCGGCAACTTACAGCGGATGGGTCGAGATCGCAGCGCCTGTGCTTTCGGTAAGCACATCAGTTCTGGATTTCGGTAATGTTTCATCGCTCGAAACCAACTCAAAGGATCTTGTGATATATAATAATGGCAATGATAATCTAATAGTCACCCAGATAAGCGTGGGCGACAATGCATTTAAGCACAATGCCACACTTCCTTTCACCCTCACACCAGGGCAGAACAAGGTCATAGCCATTACTTTCGGCGCCACCGATGGCCTGAGCCACCAGGCAACTTTGAGGATACGCAGCAACGACACCCCGAGGGATCCGACTGATGTTACCCTAAAAGCAAAGTCGTTCTTCCCGAACGAACTTCGCATACCTGACATGACGGCAGTTACGGGGATGCTGGATACACTGTACCTTGAATTGTTCAACCAGCTCCAGTCATCAGGCTTCCAGTTCGACATTGAGTTTCCGGCAGGGACATTGCCTTCACCTGCTTCTGTCTTTCTTACAAACCGAAAGGCAGATCACATGTTTATTGCATCAGCCCTCACGGAAACGAAACTTCGTGTACTGTCATATTCTTTTTCTCTAAAACCATTCTCAGGAGCTTCAGGATACGTGCTCGGGATCCCTTTCAGGGTTACGGCAACAACCGAGGGTACCTATCCGATAACCATTTCGGGTGTCGAAATTAGCGACCTTGCCGGAAAGTCGATAGTTACAGGCTCTAAGTCGGGTAATATCCTTATATCGTACCTTTCGCAGTCCATTACCCTCACCGCGGGGTGGAATATTATTTCCTTTGCCGTACAGCCCCCGGATATGTCGCTGAAAAACATGCTATCCCCGTTGATAGCCGACGGTACACTCCTGAAGGTGCAGGACGAAAAAGGAGCAGCCATTGAGAAGCTGCCAGAACCAATAGGGTGGATAAACAATATCGGGACAATGAAGCTCCCCGAGGGATATAAGATTAAGGTCACAACAGGATCGGCCAGGACTTTCTCAGGGCTGCCTGTGACTCTCCCATACACTATCTCTCTCGATGCCGGGTGGAACATTATCGGATACCCTCTTTTGACTGCTCAGCCGGCGCTAAATGCTTTCAGTCAGCTCGTATCATCAGGAACCCTGTTAAAGGCTCAGGACGAGAAGGGCAATGCCATTGAGAAGCTTCCCGATCCGATTGGATGGATCGATAACATAAAAACTCTCTCACAGGGAAAGGGATACAAGGTAAAGGTTTCTGCAGCTTCATCGCTTCTGTTAAACAATGCTTCAAAAGGATTATCCGATTATGAAACGGTAAACACGGAAAGCCCGGTTCATTTCAGTAAGGTCTGGAACGGAAACGGTCTAGATCAGATGAATATTTATATAACAAATCCGACACATGAAGGCAAAAGAGTTGAAGCCGGAGATGAGATTGCAGTTTTTGATGGGGTTTCCTGCGTTGGGACAGTAGTAATAGACGATCCGCAGAGAGAATACTTCATGATTACGGCTTCGCTCGACGATCCTGTTACAAACGAGAGAGACGGATTTATTCCCGGCAATAAGCTGGAATTAAGGCTTTGGGACGGCAAATCGGGAGAAGAGAAGGTCGCCGGACAAACTGAGTTCAGCAAA
>CAIMVD010000175.1 GCA_903844815.1 uncultured Bacteroidota bacterium
CCCCAAGGGGGGTGTTCTTAAATCCCCCCTTGGGGGGCAGGGGGGTAAGAATATGGGAGTGAGAAACTGATTACCCGGGCTTAACTAAACGACATTGAAATACATTCTGAAAGCCATCTGCATCGGACTAAATCTATTTAAATAAAAACAGGACTGATTTTTGATTGGGTTAAAGGGACAAGGATTCCGCGAAAATTTAAAGACAATCCCATATTGTTTTTCATTTTGAGTTCAGTCTTTCCTGTTGAGGAAGTATTCATGGTGATATCATATGGTCCGATTTTGCCGTTGGTTCTGAAACTTATATTATAACTATCACCTGATTTCTGTGGTTTGTTTATCACGTACTTTGAGAAGGTATCGTTATTGGGGACTTTCCCGAAAGGCCAGTTGGATGTCTGGTTTTCATTTGATTCAAACTGAAGAACTATTTTGTCGGAATTAACGGCGATATAGTTGCCCATTTGGCTCACGCTAATCCAACCGCCTGTATTCAAAAAGTTTGTTGCCTGGTCATTCATGGATTCGACTTCGAGAATGAACTGCCTGTTGGTTAACATTGTCTGTACCATTTTAGCCGTGGCTTTTTCATCGGCTTCTTTCATTTCTGCTTTTTGCTGTTTTACTGATTTTTTGTTCAGGGTGGCATCCGATTGGGAATTATTCTGAGAATACCCAGTAAGTACTGCAAGTGAGATACAACAGAGGAGAATTATCTTTTTCATGATTTTGTTTATTAAATGAATAATACAAATCATCGTATAAACTGCAATTACCACGCCAAAGGCCGGTATTTAAAATTATATTGAGACTATTAGTTTATCAGATCCCCGATTTGCACCTGTAGATAACCTTGCGCTCTGTTACCTCTCTTTCAAATGTTGCATTGGGTGTAGTGTAATTCTTAACGATGTTCCCGCTGCAATCCCTCAGGCTGGGACTAAATATACTGTTGCAAACAGGATCGGTAAGAGCAATATAGAAAACGGTGCCCTTGTTATATTTTGCCTGAATTATTGATACTTCACAAGAGCAGTTTGTGATTGACACCTTCAGTTCGCGGAGCCAGCCAATCTCTTCAAGAGGGTTTTCGGAATTGCAGGTGATATTGTTTTTTTCACAGCTCAGCAAAAGGATGAGAAAAACAGAAATATAGAAAATTTTCTTCATGGTTGATTAGGTTAGGATACCTGTAAACAGCTCAAAAATTGTACCAAATCCCATATGCAATCAGTGAATTATTTTGACTTCTGGGTAATGATCACCCTGTCGAAGTAGTCCCCTGCTTCGAGCCCGACTGTAAGTATCCTTTTTTTATTCAGAGGATTTTCACCCGATTTGATAAAAAGGGTGGTCGTATTGCGACGTTCGACAGTCAGGTTGTCCTGTATTATAGAATATGATTCGGCATCAGGATTATCGCCGGTAAATCCATAATAATTGACCGAATCAATGGAAATGTCGGTTATCCACCACCAGCTGCCTTTTGTGGTAATTACAATTGAGTCACCGGTAGCATTGAATTCTGCTTCCCTGACCGATAATTTAATGTTGTCGTCCCATTTCCCGATTTCAGAAATGCAGGAAATTAGTGTAGAGGAAAATATTATCAGGAGTGATAATGCTAATGATTTTTTCATCCTTGAAATAAGTTGGTTTTTTGTTTTGGGAACTGGTATAACTGTTGACTAAATTGAAATTCTCTTAATTTAAAGTTTGCCTCTTTTTTATAACAAAGGTAACGAAAGTTTTATTAAAAGGGGTCAGAGGATTAGTTTAATTTTATTGACAGATTAAAATGCAATCAGGTTTTTCAAATCCATCAAGTAGAATTAATATGCATCAAATTAATTATTATAGTTAAACTTATTCATGAATTGATCATTCCATGTATATTTTCAAGACTGTTATAATTTGCTAATCTCCCATAAGGCCATTGACTTATCCTTAAAATCACCCTCTTCTTCGGAACAGTTTTCGTTGATGACAAGAATCGGATCGGGGAAACAGAAAGGTTCCTTCCTGAGGTTTAGCCGTCTCCATCCCCCTGTTGTTATGTCATAATTAATCCGGCATTCCGGGAATGTTGTTGCAAGTAAATACCGGCAGCCAGAGGATCTGATGTTTTGTATTGCAGCAATGGCATCATAGAATGAAAGGTGCACCAGGCAGTCTCTGACAATCAGCAGATCGTCTTCAGGCAACTGATCTCTTATGAGGTCCAGTACGATAAATTCGCGATCAGGAATAATCCCATAATGTTCTGAGTTGTTACTGACAAGAGCATCAACAATATCTGCACCAGTGTATCTTACACCCGTCAAATCAACTTTTTTCATCCATTTGAAATCACCACATGGGATATCCAGAACTGATTTAATATTCATATCATTTATTAGTAGAGAGAGTGCATTTGTAATTGACTGCGTCTGTTCAGTTCCGGAACCAACACCTGAAATGCTTTCCCGGCTTTTCCAGTGGTTGTTATTATATATCTCGGTGAATACTTCCTTTGTATTCATGCTTTTAAACCCCGAAATTGCATAATTTCTATACCACCTGAGCAATATATCGGGTAGGATTTTCTTTAGGATCTTCTTCATTATTCAGGATTAAGATAAATGTCTGCAAGTAAATTTCTTTATCAAAACTAATAAATCAGTCGCACAAATTTTAAATGTCAATTTTTACTTTTAAATACAACAATCAGATTTTATTTAAAAAAATGATTTTGGATCAGACTTGGTGTAATTTTAGTATATAACAATAATGTATTAATGTCCAACAACTAAGGCCAGTAGATATGAAAAGATTTTTTTTTTGATTCTTGCTATTTGCCTTTCAGCTTCAGCCTGCTCAAACAAGGAAAACAAATTTTTGATTGGCGGATGGAGGATGGTTCATATGCAAAAGCTTGATAAAGGAAGGGTGACCAATTACTTTTCCAGGAATTATAAGGTTAATCAGACCAAAGTGCTGACATTTATTCAGCATTTGACCCGAAAGCATTTTCAATTCTCGTGACAGTGTAATCCATGAAGAGTTCAAAAGCTTAATATGTAAAAGGCCCGGTGGCTTTACAGTTCCACCGGGCATGATCGGGAAACCCGATATTTTCAAGTTCATTCGACAATAAAAGTTCCTTTTAAATAAAAACCGGGTTAATCTTTGATTTTTTTAAAGGAACAAGGACACCCTTAAGATTTAATGACAGGCCCAAATTGTTTTTCATTGTAAGTTGTGTCTTTCCGTTTAGGGCAACATTCATCGTAATATCGTATGGTCCTATTTTTCCATCAGACCGGAAACTGACAAAATAACTATCTCCTGTTTTTTGAGGCTTAGTTACCTTGTAATTTGAAAATGTATCGTTGCTTGGGAATTTTCCAAAGGGCCAGTTGGAAGTTTGATTTTCGTTGGGTTCAAACATCACAACAATTTTGGCATCATTCACTGCAAGGTAGTTGCCAATTGGGTTTATGTTAATCCAGGCTCCGGCATGTAAAAAATTTCTCGCCTGGTCATTCATGAATTCAACCTCGAGAATGAACTGCCTGTCGGTTATCATTGTCTCAACCATTTTTGCCGTAGCTTCTTCACCGGCTTTTTTTATTTCTTCTTTTTGTTGTTTTTCTGATTTGGCTGCCTGTTTGATCTCAGATTGAGAATCTTTTTGCGCATGGCCAGCGATTGCTGCAAAAAACATAAAGCAGACAATAATTATCTTTTTCATAATGAAATATATTAAGTGATTATAACTAATCGGGTTATTAACTGCAATTATTGTGCCAACAGGCTGTTATAGAAATATAAAACAAAAGAAACAGCTTCATTTTTCAATACCGGTAATTATGCCGCATAATATTGTCAGGGTACCAGCAGAACATTGAAAGAAGAAAGCTGCGTCTACTTTTTTTGAGTTTAGCTAAAGGTCTGCTCTTTTTACTTTTAGGGAAAATTCTGGTCTGATCGTTGAGATTATCCTTTTTGCATATGGCGACAAATTGTTACTTATTCAGGCGTGGAAGACATAATGCACAGAACTTAATTAATTTTAGCGTTTTTTTAGTTTATGTTCATGTTTACCAATAATCGTATAAAAAAATCAAGGTATTCAGGATAATTTTCATTATATTTACTAGGTTATTGATGACTCTGACAGATGCTTGAATCCATCTCTGGAGTATGTTTGGTTTTAATGAACTACGAAATTATCTGTATTTAACCTATTAAATTTATTAAGTATGAAAATTAAAGTTGTTGCTTTAGTAGTCATGGTTTCATTTGGATTTTATGTTTTTCAATCATGCCAAAAGGACAATAAGAAGATTGTAGTCGGTCTTCTTATGGATGATTTTACCACGGAACGCTGGGCCAAGGACACCGCTTTTTTTATTAATAAAGTGAAAGACCTTGGAGGTAATGTAATTTGTAGAATTGCAAACGGAAGCCCATTAAAACAACTTGATCAAGCCAAAGAGCTGATTGGTAAAAAAGTGGACGTTTTAGTCATAGTCCCTGCTGACCTTAACTTAGCAGGACAAATAGTTGAAGCAGCCGGCGCAGCTCAAATTAAGGTAATATCGTACGATCGTTTAATCCTGAATTCTAATTTAGATTACTATGTATCGTTCGACAATGTTAAAGTTGGAGAATTGCAGGCAGATTATGTACTGAACCGTCTGGGTAAAGGAAATGTTGCTCTGATAGGAGGCCCCTCGTCCGATTACAACTCATTCTTCTTAAGACTTGGACAAATAGGCATTCTGCAGCCTTTTGTTGAAAAGGGAGATATTAAGATTATATACGATAAGCACGCTTCCTCCTGGTCCGACACTTCAGGCTACCAAATGGCACTTTCGTGTCTGAAAGCATACCCAAATCAGGTAGATGCCTTTATAACTTCTAACGATTTACTCGCAAAAGGGGTTATTAAAGCTCTCGAAGAAAAATCTCTTGCAGGAAAGGTGCTTGTTACGGGTCAGGACGGCGATTCATTAGCCCGCCAGAACATTATTATGGGCAAACAGTCCATGACTGTTTACAAACCAATTGAAGCTCTTGCTTTTGCTGCTGCCGAGGCTGCAATGACAATTGCCGGCAACCGCGAAATTAAAAACGCGAACACAACGATCAACAATGGAACCAAGCTTGTTCATTCCATCCTCCTGGCTCCAATGGTTGTTAACAAAGGAAATATCGAGATGCAGATAAATACTGACAATTACATGAAAACGCAGTCAAAATAACTTAAATCTGACAAACTATCAGAAGCTCTGAAGATGTTTCGGTAGCACCGTAACCCCCTCTGGAAGCGTTACCCCTGGTTTTTCAATATGGGGCATTCTGACATTTATCAGGTACTGAGATACTGAAGTTATTTTAGCTTTTTAGTGGCGATTATCATTTTTGAATTCAGCCTGTTTCCTACTGACAACACATCAACAAGGTCCTGGATGGGAAGGGTATTATCAAAACGGAGCATTATATAGGCTTCGGGATCAGCAGAAAGTTCTTTTTTTAGCTGACCTTCAAGTGCATCGAAGGGTACCTGGGTATTATTTACAAAATAGGTCTTCTCCTTTGTCATTGTAAGGTTAATCTCTTTTTTCTGTATCGACTGACTGCTTTTAGAACCGGGAAGCGCAACCTTAATCATACTCGGATTAAGCAAAGTAGAGATAAGAATAAAGAACAACATAAGGAAGAACATTATGTCGTTCATCGATGAGGTGAATACTTCAGCCGTAAGGTCTTTCTTTTTCCTTAGATCGATCATTTTGAGGGACTTTTTAACAGGTCAATGAAATTCATGGCATTCCATTCAAGCTGGTGTACCGCTTTATTAAGAATAATATTAAGCCAGTGGTAGCCAATATATGCAACAATACCGACTATAAGTCCGGCGGCACTTGTAACCATTTTTGTGTACAGGCCGGCTGATACACTGCCAATACTGACGTCGCTGGTCATTGAAATATTGAAGAAAATCTTTATTACACCGATAATTGTGCCCAGGAAACCGAACATTGGGGCAATTCCGGCTATCACAGCCAGGATCTGGACATTCTTTTCCATCTCATAGACTTCGAACTTGCCCGCAATCTCTATAGCTTCTTCGATTTCCTTGATGGGCTTTCCGAGCCGGGATATGCCTTTTTCGATCATTCGGGCTATGGGTTTGGCAGTGCTTCGGCATAGTGCCAGAGCCGATTCGGTATTACCGCTGAGTATATAGGCATGTATGCTGTTCATGAAGCCCATATCGGCGCTTATATGACGCCTGATAGTGAAATATCGCTCTATGAAAATATAAATTGCGACAAATGAAAGTAACAATATGGGTATCATTATTATACCGCCTTTCAATATGATGCCGAATGCCGAAGTTACTTCGGGCGAATCCTGAACAGGGAGTGAAGGTGTAACGGCGGCAATCGTGCTAAGAGTATCGAAAGTACCGGCAAGTTGTATGAGAATTGGTGTCATATCTTATTTAAAGTTAAAATATACATTAGTAACGGAATTCCTGCTTTTGATAGTATTGCAACATGAATGTTTTCTGAAAATCTATGTGTAAATTGAAACAGGGTCAAATATATCACTTATAAACATACATAATAATTCAGGAAAAGATTTTATTTTTTAACAATTTCTGCTATCAACCGTATATTCGACTTGATCCCTTATTGTTTTAATTTATCAGGCTTGTTTCCATGTTTTACTACAGGAGAAGCAGGTAACCATAGTTACAACTTAGTATATAGAATAGGAAAAGCCCCTGAAAATCAGAGGCTTTATTGTTTTTGCTGGCGGTGCGGACGGGACTCGAACCCGCGACCCACGGCGTGACAGGCCGTTATTCTAACCAACTGAACTACCGCACCATTCTTTCATTAACCGGCCGGTATTCTAATCCCGGGAACCCGGGAAACTACCGCACCATTCTTTCAAAAACTGTCCGGTATTCTAATCCCGGGAACCCGGGAAACTACCGCACCATTTTTAATGCGTTGCAAAAGTAAGATAATTTTTAATTTCCCAAAATATTTTACGCCAAAAATATTATATTTATTTTCTGATAGCGCCGATAAGTGTGGAAATCAACATGAAACGATCTGTAAAAATGTTGGTTTTTTCCTGATTATTGTTTTTTAAAATTTTACATTTGATCCTGTTTTTAAAAAAACTTTGATGAAACTGATCCGGATTAAACTGTTGTTCCTTCTATTTATATGTAATTCAGCATATTCCCAGATACTTACCGATAGTAATCTTCCAATAGTCATAATTAATACCGACGGAGGTGTGACCATCCCCGATTCTCCCCATGTTCTGGCTTCAATGAAGATAATCCTGCGCGGTGATGGCCTGAGAAATTACCTTACCGACAAGGATTCGGCACAATACCTGAATTATGACGGACGTATTAATATCGAAATCAGGGGTTCAAGCTCTCAGTCGGTGGCTAAAAAACAGTTCGGTCTTACAACTCTGAAAGCAGATAATATTACTAACAGGAATGAAAAACTGTTAGGGCTTCCTTCTGATAATGACTGGATCCTTAACGGTTTTGCATTCGAACCATCATTGATACGCGATTATACTAATTATAATCTGGCCAGGAGAATTGGTCAGTATGCCAGCCGTACCGTTTACTGTGAAGTAGTAATTAATGGTTCCTATAATGGCCTTTATCTGCTTGAAGAAAAAGTAAAACAAGGCTCTGACAGGGTGGATGTAACGAAGATTGAAAAAAGCGATAACAATTATCCAAACCTTACTGGAGGTTATATCACCAAGTCGGACAAGACAACAGGAGGGGATCCGGTTGCCTGGACCACCTCAAGCAATATTGGGGTGAATGATGTAGTATTTATTCATGAACTTCCCAAACCCGGGAATGTTACTGCCACCCAAACCAGTTACATAAAGAATGAGTTTGAAAAACTATCATATGCTGCAGGTAAATCCAATTCAGATATAGAAAACGGGTTTACTTCAATAATCGATGTTCCTTCTTTTATTGATTTTATGCTTATAAATGAGTATGCGGCCAATGCCGATGCTTACCAGTTCAGTACTTATTATCATAAGGACAGGAACGGAAAGCTCAGGGCCGGTCCAATCTGGGATTTGAATCTAACCTATGGTTACGACCTGAGCATATGGGGATTCGACAGAAGTAAATACAATACCTGGCAGTTCGCAAATGGGGATAATAACGGACCACGGTTTTGGAAAGACCTTTTCGCCAATTCCCGGTACAGGTGTTATCTTTCACGCCGATTAAACCAGCTCACACAACCAGGGCAGGCTTTGAACCAATCGGTAGTTGAGTCTTTTATCGACAGTACAGTTACAACCATTCGCGAGGCTTCAGTACGTGAACAGGATAGATGGGGCACTGTACCGAATCTTGATAATGAGATTAATAAAATTAGGGAATTCATCCCGAAGAGGATTTCCTGGATGAAAACTCAGTTAGGATCCGATAGTGATTGCAGCAACATTGAACTTCCTTCACTTGCCATAACAAAGATAATGTACAATCCGGCAACAAGCATCGGCTTTCCCGACGCCGACAAGCTTGAATTTATCGAAATCACGAATACAGGCGACAAAACTGTAAACCTTTCAGGCCTCTATTTTGCAGGGACAGGCTTTGTTTATCAGTTTCCTTCATGGTCAGTTATCAATCCGGGCACAGCAATCTATTTAGCAGGCAATGCTGATTCCTTCAGGGCAAAATATGGTGTGACACCTTTTGGTCAGTTTACGCGTAACTTAAATGCCGCAGGTGAAAAACTTGTCCTGGCTGATGCCTGGGGAAACGTAATTGACCAGGTAAAATATTCGAACGATCCTCCCTGGCCCGATGCTGACGGAAACGGTAAATACCTTGCACTTGCCGATCCTTTGTCGGACAACAGCCTTGGCGAAAACTGGTCCGCAGTCGGTGACCAGATTGTTGGTGTAATTGACGTTAATCCGGAACAACTCGTCCGTACTTATCCTTCACCAGTATCAGGAAACCTTGCGATAGAGACTTCAGGAATGAAATGCAGGATTGAGCTATTCGACTTGAATGGCAGGCTGATACACAAAAAAGACATCGATGGTGATACCTATATAATTGATATGACAACCTTTTCGGAAGGAATCTATCTGCTCAGGGTAAATACAGGAGGGAAAACCTTTGTCAGGAAAATAATAAAGATCTAATCTGCATTTTCACTGATTTTGACGGGAGGTTTAAAAAAACTAAAGTTGACACCTCCGTAATTGCGGTGTTCGAAAAATAATTTATGGCTGGCGAAGCTTAATCCGCGTGGATGTTCAAGAACGAAAAATCCATCCTCTTTCAGGACTCCGGAACCGGTTACCATATCGGGCAGCTCTTTGATCCATTTCAGATCAAAGGGAGGATCGGCAAATACAACATCATACTTCACGTGGCAGGTCCTGAGAAAGGCCTTTACATCAATGTGTATTACTTTTATGTTTTCGAATCCGATTTCTTTAATGATACGCTTTATCCCGTTAACATGGCGCATATCTTTTTCAACAATGTGAATTGATGCAGTTCCTCTTGAAGAAAATTCAAAGCTTATACTGCCTGTTCCGGAAAACAAGTCAAGTACCTGGGCCTCTTCAAAATTGATTCTGTTGCTGAGAATGTTGAACAACCCCTCACGTCCGAAGTCAGTTGTAGGCCTTGCCTTGAAGTCACCCGGGGGGACTATCCTTCTTCCACTGTATTCTCCTCCTATTATTCGCACGTTGCAGAGCTGAAAAGATTAATATAACGATGAAGCCCGGTTTCGTTAAAAACATAACTGAACGAGCATTTGTTCGATGGCATAGAATACTTCACATTTCTGAGGTAACCGGAAAGGAGTGATGAGAAATTATCTCCCGGTTTTGTCAGTCCGCTCAGATAAACGGTTTCTTCATGGCGTAAGTCGAGGTTTCTGAAAGAGCTTAAAAGAAAATATAGTATGTCAGAACCGCTTTTGTAATTATAGCTATTACACAATTTTAGTGTACTGTGGCCAAATACGACGATATTGAAATACTCTTTTTCAATATGAAGGTGAATATAATTGTCGTGAACTCCTTTTTTATTGTCTGAGATATGTGCCAATAACGGCTTGATGTTGTGCATCCTCTGGCTCCCCTCAAAGTATTTGTCAATAATTGAAGAGAGTTCTTCCGGAACAGTATAAACAATAAATGCATCGGGATTAGTCACCTTGTCGGAAAGAATCATGCTGCCCTCTTCCCTGATATGGTTGAAATTGAAATAATCTTCCATTCTCGATTGATCGTAAAGTGCTGCCGGAACAAGGGTAAACCTGGGTGAGGGTGTTATTATGTGGACCTTCCTGAATTGTCTTGAAAGAAAATCATCTTTGCTGATGAAGTCATAAATCTTATCGCGGTTCAGATAATTCTGGATTTCAGGTTCAAACTCCCTTATGAGGACGAACTTCTTTCTGATAGTATCGAGAATACAGAATGAGACCCTGTCGAAACTGATCTGGAGCGCCAGATCATAGTTTCCTGTTGAGTTAATATCGAGTGTCTCATCAAAAAGTTCCAGAAAGGGCATAGTTAGAATGTTTCAATTAATCTGTAAATCCATATTTGAGCCCCCTCCGAAAAAGATAATAAATGCAATTGCCACGAAGACACGAAGACGCTAAGTCTCACAAATAGCTTATTATTAATCAATTACCTTGGATCAACTTCGTGCCTTTGCGCCTTCGTGGCAAAAAAAGACTTTTCGGAGCAGGTTCATATTTCTCTGTGTAACTCTGTGCAACTCTGTGGATCTCTGTGTCAGTTCTTTTTTTGTTACTCGGAGAGACACCGGGGAGGCACTGAGAGCCACTGAGTATCACAAATGGATGTTTTTCTTTAAGTTTATAATGATGTTAAGATTGTTTATGTTTACAAACAAAATTAAAAAAATAATCTGAGTGGCAATTTAAGTTGCCCCGAATACTGATGCGCGAGACGATAATATATAATCAGCTCTGTAAAAACCTTGGAAATACCCCCACGGATGACCAGTCTGTCGCACTGAAGAAACTTTCATCATATATTTGTGAGAACAACAACGATGTTATGTTCCTGATGACAGGTTATGCAGGAACAGGAAAGACGAGCGTCATCAGTGCAGTAGTGAAGACCCTCGACCTTTTGCGAATGCGGTCGGTGTTGCTTGCCCCGACAGGAAGAGCGGCAAAGGTCCTTTCTTCTTACGCAGGGCGGCAGGCATTCACGATTCATAAGAAAATTTACCGTCAGAAATCGTCAAAGGATGGAATTGGTGTCTTTTCGCTCGACAGGAATCTTCACAAGGATACCTTCTTTATTGTTGATGAGGCATCAATGGTCTCTAACAGTTCCGGTGATTCATCCGTGTTCGGCAGCGGAAGGGTTCTTGATGACCTGATAGAATATGTTTATTCGGGTACCGATTGCAAGCTCATCATAACAGGCGATACTGCTCAGTTGCCTCCTGTAGGTGCAGTTGTAAGTCCGGCCCTTGATCCGGCCATCCTTGGCGGATATGGTTTTGGACTAATAACCACGGAATTGAGGCAGGTTGTACGGCAGAGTGAAACATCAGGAGTACTGATGAATGCCACCCGTCTGAGGCTGCAGGTCGCAGAACAGGACCTTGTCAGGCCGAGAATTGACTGCGAAAATTTCAGCGATACTATAAGGATAACAGGAGAGGATCTGATCGATGAGATCTCTACAGCTTACGGGAAATGCGGCATGGATGGTACTATTATAGTGGTTAATTCAAACAAACAGGCAAACAAATATAATCAGGGAATCCGGAACAGGATATTTTTCAGGGAAGAGGAGATAAGTCCCGGCGACATGGTAATGGTTGTAAAAAACAACTATTCAATACTTGAAGAAGAAGAGGATGGAACCGGGTTTATTGCAAACGGCGATATTGCCGAAGTAAAAAGGATCAGGAAATATGAAGAAAGGTATGGTTTCCGGTTTGCCGACATGACTCTCAGATTCGGTGATTATGACCTTGAAGTTGAAACAAAGGTAATGATGGATGTACTTCATCTTGATACACCTGCCTTACCCTCGGAGAGGAACAGCGAACTGTTCAGGAATATCCAGGCTGATTACTTTCATATTAAGTCGAGGAAAGGCCAGTATGATGCCGTAAAAAAAGATCCCTATTTCAATGCCCTTCAGATCAAATTCGCCTATGCAGTAACCTGTCACAAGGCCCAGGGTGGACAGTGGGAGAGGGTCTTCATTGATCAGGGTATGTTCAACCGGAATGAGATCACTCTGGATTATCTAAGGTGGTTCTATACTGCCCTTACGAGGTCGACCGATAAGGTTTACCTTGTAAATTTCGCAAAGGAGTTTTTTGGAGAAGAATGATTGTCTCTCACCGTTTTACCCCCCAACCCCCCAAGGGGGGCTTTCACCCTCCTTCGTGCGCCTTGTGTCGTGCACCGTGAGCCTTGCGTCGTGCGCCTTGTGTCGTTTCTATTCCCCTATAATCTTCACCAGCACCCTTTTCCGTCTTTTCCCGTCGAACTCTCCGTAGAAGATCTGTTCCCAGGGACCAAAGTCGAGGCGCCCTGAAGTGATGGCCACAACAACCTCCCTGCCCATCAGGGTTCGCTTGATATGGGCATCGGCATTGTCCTCATATCCATTATGCTGGTATTGGGAATATGGTTTCTCGGGAGCAAGTTTTTCAAGCCACACTTCAAAGTCGTGATGCAGTCCGCTTTCGTCATCATTAATGAAAACGGAGGCGCTTATATGCATTGCATTTACCAGGCAGAGACCTTCATGTATGCCGCTTTCTGCGAGGCATCTTTCAACATCTCCTGTTATGTTGAGGAAGGCACGTCGTGTGGAGGTCTCGAACCAGAGTTCTTTTCTGTATGATTTCATATTTTGAGATATTATTTTTAACCACGGAGTGACACGGAGTTAAATTCGAGTATCACTGTTTTAACTTAGTTGTTGTAAATTTAGTGATATGAATTCAAATGTTGATAATAAAATAAGTTCTTTTCTCCGCCTTTGATAAACATGACTTTTTTTATCATTATCATTTTATTTGAAAAAAGTTTATTATATAACATTTATGCTATATTTTTGAAAGAATTTTAGAATTCGGAAGAAGTAAAAACCGGTCTTTATCATAAACTAAAAAAGCAAATAGGATTCTGAAAATCGTTTATTGAAATATAGAAATGAAGACAATCGCGTTAATTGAAAAAGGGAAGGACGGAACCTTCGGGGTTTATACTCCAGAAATAGACCATACAATTATAGGAGAAGGTAATACAGTAGCCGATGCCAAGACAGATTTTGAAAATTCGGTTAATGAAGTTTTTGCATCATATGAGGAAATGGGGAAACAATTACCATCTGAATTGCAAAATATTGAATTTGAATACAGATACGACATAGCATCCTTGTTTAATTATTACAATTTTATCAATGTCAGTAAATTTGCCCGGATAGCAGGTATTAATGCCTCCCTGATGCGGCAATACAAATCGGGGAATCAGTATATATCCGAAGCTCAGATGCTGAAAATTGAAAACGCATTGCATAAAATTGCAAATGAAATTTCCGCAATTAAACTTGTTTAGAGGTTCTGATTTTTAAAAAAAATTAATCTCAACCAGGAGCACGTTTTTCAATGTTTTCCAGAAAATCTTTTTATTATCTTGGTGCTGGAAACAAAATAAGAGAATGGGGTATTACAGATTCAGATCAGGCATGTTGTTAATAGTTCTGTCGTTGACTTTTTTATGCCAGTCATGTAATAGAGGGAGCAGAGCTGATGAAATTCTTCTACAGGCTGAAAGGCTTATGACTGAGCGTCCCGACAGTTCGCTTCTTCTGCTTGAAGGTATTGCAAGTCCCGACAGGTTGAAGCGGGAACAATATGCACTCTGGTGTCTGCTTATAACAGAGGCGAGGGATAAGAATTATGTTCAGCATACCTCAGATTCTCTGATAAGCGTATCGGCTGAATATTATGGTAAGAAAAATAACCCTGAACGGTTAAGGCTTGCTTATTACTACATGGGGCGGGTAAATCATGATTTAAACAATGTTCCCAAAGCCCAGGAGTATTATCTGAAAGCCCTTGAAGCAGGAGGTTCTGCAGAAAACTATGGCATTGAAGGAAGAATTCAGAACAACCTAGGTGTTCTTTATACATATCAGGATGCGCCCGATATGGCAATACTGCATTTAAAACGG
>CAIMVD010000176.1 GCA_903844815.1 uncultured Bacteroidota bacterium
ACCTCAGTAAATTTTGGAATAAATAAGAAAAGCAGGGGACTATTTGGCCAAAAAATTGTCAAGTACACTAATTACCGCTTCAGTCCAGCCGAAAATGAAATACTATTGTTCAATGCTGAGAAGATAGAAATATTTGATAGTGCAAAGGATCGCAATAACCTAGACTGGGAAAGATCACGTCCTATCCCGCTTAGTAAATCCGAGGCAGGTACCTATATCGCAATGGACAGTATTTTGAATATTCCGGCCTTTAAGCGAATAAAGAATGTTGCAACACTTGTATTGTTTGGATATACAGATTTGGGCAAATTCGAAATCGGACCGGTCAGTACATTTTATATGTACAATCCAATCGAAGGTTTTCGGTTGAGATTTGGAGGGAGGACCACTTATGAATTCAATAAGCGATTCAGTTTAGAGACCTATGGAGCCTACGGCTTTACCGATCAACGTTTTAAGTATTACCTGGGAGGCACATGGTCGTTCATGAGAAGAGACATCATGCAATTCCCTGCAAAAAATTTGAAAATCAGCATTCAGAACGAAACACAGCTTCCGGGTCAGCAAATGAAATTTCTGATGGAAGACAATTTTCTCTTATCAATCAAAAGAGGTGTAAATGATAAAATTTTCTATAATAAAACATTAACAATAGAAAATCTTAATGAATTTAAGAATCATTTTTCATACACACTGGGATACAGATTTACTAGCCAGGCACCCGGAGGGACTCTTTATTTCAACTATACAGATTATTTATCGCAGTACAACGATGTAAACAGCCAGAGTATATCTGAATTCTATATCAATTTAAGATACGCACCAAACGAAAAATTTTATCAGGGAAAAACCTACCGTGTTCCAATTATGGGAAAATTCCCTGTTATCGAATTGCGGTACATTGCCGGTTCAAAAGCCTGGGGGAATGATTACAACTATCAAAACCTGCGTTTTTCTGTCCGTAAGAGATTCTATTTCTCTGTTCTGGGCTATTCGGATGTCTCATTAGGTGGTGGGAAAATTTTCGGGAAAGTGCCTTATCAATTGTTGAATATACCACAGGCAAACCAATCCTACTCCTATCAGATAGAGTCATACAATATGATGAATTTTCTTGAGTTTGTAACCGACCAATATATGTCCCTGTTGATTGATCATTCATTTAATGGATTTTTTCTTAATAAAATTCCAGTCGTTAATGGTTTGAAATTAAGAGAAGTAATTACTTTAAAAGCATTGTATGGCAATGTTACCAAAACCAATGATCCTTCGCTGCAAACCGATCTGTTCAGATTGCCGGTAGAGACAAACGGTACCCCAAATACCTATACACTTGGTAAAACTCCATACATTGAAGGAAGCATTGGAGTCAGCAATATTTTCAAATTCTTCAGGATTGATCTCGTTAGACGGTTTACATATCTGGATAATCCAAATGTGTCAGAATATGGTATAAGGATGAGATTCCGATTTGATTTCTAAAAATATTTAATAAAAGTACAATGAAATATCACTTGCTAACAGGATTTTTATTAATTATCAATCTGCATGCTATTCAGGCCCAAACATCCTACCCTTTGCCGCCAAAGACTGATAAAATGCTGTTTTACCTTCAGAGGTCATTCAATAAAAACACAATAATCTTTGAAACAGAATTCTCAGCAGATAATATATTGAATAGTGAAAGGCCTGTAAAGATGTATTGGAAAAGGTATGAAGAGGATGGCCGTATTGCGGAATTGTCTTTTATTCAGCGGAAGATTTTTGGCCTGAAATGTACTCCTATTGATGAAACAAAATCTTCCTTCCTGTTAGTAAATAACAGATTCAGACGGTTTGAAATTATCGTAAAAAAATCAATAACAGGCAATTACAGGGCTTATTCAGAAATAAATAATCAACTGACAGAGCT
>CAIMVD010000177.1 GCA_903844815.1 uncultured Bacteroidota bacterium
CCATTAGTGGTACCGGCAAGTCTTTTTGCTACAGTCAACGATCCAGCAACAGTAGAAATGCCATTAGTGGTACCGGCAAGTCTTTTTGCTACAGTCAACGATCCAGCAACAGTAGAAATGCCATTAGTGGTACCGGCAAGTAGTACTCCTGAAGATACGTCGCCGCCTTCAAAGTTGTCGCAAAGTGTGTCATTATAGCTGCCGAATCCTAAGATCCCTGTCTTTCCTGATGTATATGTAGAGTCAGTATAAGAACCGCTACTGCCTACCTCGGTAAAAACACTCCCATTTCTATAAGCTGTAATAACATTGCCTACAATCTTTATCTTGAAAATATCATTAAGTGCAGCCTTGGTTGTTCCTGTTGTGCCAAGTATTGTTACAACGCCATTAGTAATTTTAATCAACCTCGAGTATCCTGAACTGCCGTCTTGAACAACCAGGGCGTAGCCACAAAAAGTCGCTCCGGATCCCGATAACCGAACACCAATCCCCAAAGCTCCATCAGCTATGACTTTTGTTCTGGTTATTTGAGAATACTGATTATTAGCATATGTCTGATTATTAATAACAGCACAATAAGCGCTTGATGTATACGGACCTACCTGATTCTGACCTGACGAAACAGCCCAGCAGGCCATGTCGTTTAACCCCGAAATCCAATTACCCAACCCGGCGAGCAATGAATCTCCAGTTAATGAATCAAAATTGTCCGTATATACTGCCATTTTTTATTTATTCAGCATTTAAATCAATTGTCCTATTTTACAAGGACAACTGATTTAATGGTATTACACATCAAATATGCTAATCCTCTGTTACGTCTATATCTCCAATTGCAAATGATATCGTATCCCCGTTTGCAACAGTTTTACTTGTGGTAAGCGAAGCCCAGTAAATTGCATCATCAACGCCGGCTGTTCCTGCCTTGCAAATTGCCATGCCCGTAATTGTTGCCCCGGTGGCGCCACAAGTAGGCATATTCACCGCAGCTGTGTTTGAAGCATTGTTGCCCGAAACTGTCCAGCCTGCAGCTGATCGTGCAACAGCAACCCTTGCATAGTTGGTATATGCAGCTTCTGTTCCTGCGGTCCCATCCGCGGGATTTGCAGTATAAAGCGCAACATAAAGCGATCCTGCTGTTGTTGCTCCTCGCATTCCATCGCTGCCAACTCCTGTAATTGTTGTGTTATTGAAAATCAATAACAGCAGCGCATTTTCAAAATTGTCTTTTTTCGATCCGGCCATGTCTTTAATAATTAAATTGCGTCAGCGATTTCAATATCCCATGCAGGTATTGTTACAGTATTCCCGGCTGTAAGCCCTTGCGATGTAACGGTTGTTATATATAACAGAACAGTACCTGAGCAGAGAGCAACGTGTGTTGCAGTACCACTCGAGTCTACAACAATATTTGCTTGTTGATTGATTGTAACTTTTCTGCCGTTGGTGTCACCGTTGGCCGGGCCCGTAAACGAGCCGGATGTTAAACCTGTTTTAAGCGCCAGCTTGTAGGTTGCCGTAGCCTCAGCATAGGTAGTAGGCTGAGCCGAGCATACGCATAACTGCGTAGTGTTGTTTTTAATGTAATCCAATGCCGCATCGAGCATTAAATCATTTTGCCATTTTGCCATTTTTTATTCCTCCTTGTTTTCAGGTACATTTTCAACTTTCATTTCTGTCACTTTTGCGCTTCTTATTGCCTCCTGCACTTCAACGCATTTAGAAGCAAAACCCGCATTAATTGGAACACTCATTACGTAGTTCACTATCTTTTCAAAATCATCTGGTTTAATCAATACTATCTTTCCCATATTTCTAATTTTAACATAATTGTGTATCTGTCAAGTCTAAAACTGCATTCTCAAAAGTCACATAACCCATATCGTTATAATTCCAGGCCGACCCATCAGCCAGGGTTCCTGAAAATGATTTCCCTGCAGATGGTAGTTCTAACCCGGCCTGAAGGGTTGTACGGATCCCGTCAACAGTAAGTATCACGTCCACGGATGAAAGCCTAACAGTCCTGTTTCCTCCTGAATTAACAGCATAGGCGACAACATTGAAGGAATAAGAGGTTCCTATACTTTGATCCATGCCCCCCATAATGCATTTTACAGTATTGAATACATTCGGGAATATCACGGTATATCCTGCCGGATGTGCCGGATTATTAGTATTCTGACCACTCACGTGAGGATAGTTGTTTTCAACAAGTGTCAGGGTCGTATAACCATTAGTCTTAGTTCCTAAATTTATTAAGCGGCCCCCGCCTATATCGGATATGTAAGTATCAACATAAAGAGTTGAATAACCGGTTGGGATGCCAGAAACGCTGACTAGCTGTGTTCCTTCTGCCTTGAATGTAGTTGTTCTTGAGTGCGAAACAAGCGGAGTTATTGAATTAAAATTTATTGACGATGTGTAAGTCAATACTGCATTAGTTTCAGCCGTTCTATTTGCCGTGGAGGTGTAAAACTTCATTGTCACATAGTCTCCCGGGCTTGCAAACGATTTTAGATTCATTGTTCCTGGAAACCACGGTATGACAGCGTTAAAAATTACACCTCCGGGGCCCCAGTTATAAGTGAAATCCGATGCTGCTGCCGGAGCGGTTGCAAGCTTGTCGTATAACCTGAAGTCTCCAAGCTTGAAATTTGCAGTAGGAGGGATTAAAAGAGGATCTTTATTTGCATCAACATCTAACTGGCCTGGAGCGTAAAAAGAGTATTTATTCAAGCCCGGTGTCGCAACAAGCTCTGAAACCTTATAGGAAACGCCCTGGATGTAATCCCGCACCTCCGACATTGTAATATTTATGCTTCCAAGTGCCATTTATAAAGTCGTAAAGGTTTCAATATCATCAGCGCACTCAAATAATCCGGCGCTGCTCATTCTTGCTATTACAGTAGTCCCGTGTTTAATAACAAGATTTCCATTTTCTTCGGTTATGCTGAAATTAGTAGTTGCCAGGGAGGTTGCTTCGCCCGATCCGCCAGAACCGGCTGCACCATAACTTAATTTTCCTGTTACTTCATCGTAATAAACTACATTTGTTTCAGAGGTTTTTTCTTCGAGCCCCGGATCGTTCCAGGTCTGACCTAAATATATACCGCCACGCTTACCGGTTCCGCTCGGGTTGCCTCCTGATAAAAACAAATTACCTCCGTCATAATTACCCGATGTAAATGACCATGAATTTATTTGCAGAGCAGTTGGCCCCTGCCCTATTATAGCAGCTGATGCACCATTATAACCTACTAAAGGAATAAATTCAATTGTATCAGATCTAAATTGGATATCAGAGCCATAAATACTTACCATTCCATACGAGAGCGACCCGCAAATGAAATTACCGGCTCCTTTTGATATGACTTGTAACTCAAGGTCATCGCCTTCACCCTGTCGAGTTATACCATAATCATATACCTGAATACCTTCAATGTAAACACCGTGCCCCGAGGTTTCTTCATAAATCTCATCGAAAAGATTATCACCAGTACCTCCACCACCAACTGTAGAAATAACTCCGTTAGCATCCATGGTAATAGTAACTCCATCCAGAATAACTCCGCCTTTTGTAGTAGTAGTGGCTAAGGGCATTGCCTCCCACCATGAGGCTGGTATTTGTCCTGAATCAGAAAACGCCTGTATCTCATAATCCCCGCAAAGAGCTTTTTTACATCTTAAATATTCATTCTGTAACCCTGGATTAACGAGCACAAACCAACTATTCATTTCTCCCCAGGTAGTAGCACTTCCTTTATTTATCTCACCCAGATTATTGTTTGTAATAATCCGGCTATTAGCAACATTTGCAGCAACCAGCTGTTCAGTCAGTGATGTTTCGTTTATGTCTGATAGCTCAAGTGTATACCTGTAAGGGTAAATCACATCCCTTCGCAGCGATTTTAGCCTTATTGACTTGTCAACGTTTATGTCAATGTCTTTAATTGGCACATAATCCCCAATGCCAAACACATTAACTATCTGTGTTCCATAAAGGCCTTTAAAATATAACTCCTCAAAAACCTGTTCGTACTGCACTCTTGGCTGACATACTTTAATATACCGTTCCTGGCCGGCTGTTAAAAGGTCATTTTCTGCACTTATAATATAACTCTCTGGCATAATTATGTTAAGTATAACATACTTGTCATCTAATGCCAATTGAAAAATTGTCAGGTTCGGATCGGGGTATTGCTGATTCCTATCGTCGGTATATGGCTTTAAAGTTATTTTATGAGTTGCATGGTCATACGCAGAAACCTCAAATTCATAACCGGCAAGGTTTCCGCTATTGAAATGGATAACAGGGGCCGAACCTGCCCAGTAAAGGCTGTTACCGTCAACATCCTTTGCAGTAAGATCAAAGTCAATTGAGTCATCAATAAACTGATTTACGGTACAGTCAGCGAACGAACTAATCATCCCGGTTCTGTTGGGATAAATATTCTCAAATATCACAATATCCTCACTCGGACCATACGCGTCAACCATATCAGAATTCTCGAGATATGATAAATCATTTTCCGGAAGTTTCAATCGTTGAGAATATCCACGGTATGATGATGGTAAATTCTTTGATGAGCCAAAAACGTAAAGTCGCGTGGCTATATTTTTATCACTTACCGTCGTTCGCGTAAGGTTATACAGTCCTTTCCCTTTCCCATATTCATATAGTTGCTCAAGCTGTTGTCCTATTTCATCCTTAATAGTTATTGTGCATATGCCTTCAGCATTTTCTGAAATCTCGAATTCTTTATTGTAAATATCCTGTTTGCATAACCTCTGCAACACTGCCAGGCAATTTTCGTTTGAAAAAGGCAGTGTCAGATATTGTGTTTCAGGGCAATCGCCAAGAACCCACTTACCTTCTCCCAGAAGCGTGTTCGCGTTGTTAATAATTACTCCTAAAAAGAACCCCAAATCGCCTGATAACACAAAATCAGGTGAGATACTTATCCCGTCAACTCCTCTGTCGAAAAATTTCGGTCTTAAAAGATCATACTGACGACCTTCCCAAATAAGCTCGTATGAAAACTGACGCATACCCTTCTTGTTTATTTTCGGGAGGGTATTTAAAAAGTATTTGTATCCAAAAATCAGGATCCAATCCTTAACCCTGAAATCTAAAATAACTGCACTGTCAACTGTCATTGTTACAATATCCTCACCCAACAGAGATCTTCTCTGCTCAGCCCTCGATATGGCTGTAACAGCTCCTCTGGTCAATAGGGGCCACGAACTATTATCTGCGTGAGTTATTGTAATTTGCTCCATAACTGATTTGCTCCTGTTGTTATTGAGCTTATCTCATCAATAATACCCGTTATTACTATATAATGAAGCTCTGTTACACTATAGCTATGTTCAACTGCTCCTGTTAACGTAGTTACATCATATGTGGCCGATCCATCACCCCAGTATATGTTTACTGGTTTTTCTGATTCTACTGTAATACTTTCGTTCGACGATTCGGTAATATATACAGTCTTTACCGGTTCTGGCTCAATAAGCTTAATCGTAAATGTGCCTATCATTACCGAGTCTCTCCATTTCTTTGTAATCTCTATATTATCCTGGAGAAACACCTCATATACAAGTGGCTTAGCCTGGGGTACATCATAAACATCTACCAGCAACCTCTGTGTTCCCTGCTTTTGGAAGGCAGCAATGAAACTTTGCGATTTTGAAATAAAGTCAGTCGAATTTGCAGCCTTTAAATAGCATTTAAGTGTAATTTCACGAGCATCAAACCGAGGCGAGGCAAGATCAACCACTATGCCATGATGATCGGGCCAGTTTACGGTCAATGGCTCCTTCATCTTTAAGGCGCCAATCAACCCATACGACTCGGTAACCTTTACTCCGAAAGTCTTAAAATCAACGCCGTTTATGTAGTAATTAACCGTCATAGTTTTAAATATTACCTGTTGATCTTAACGAGTCGCTGTTTTTTAAATCACCAAGCCTTTTATCAATGCTTTCAAGGTACCTGCAATAGCTTGTGTTGTTTTCAATTTTTACAAGCTGTAGTATTGATGATTGCATTGTATTGTTTGCCATCGCCTGTGCTATCCTTATCGCGTTTACCTGACCGGCAAGTACTGAGGCTGTTTCCTCGGTTATCCCTTTGATTGTCCCGGTCATTGATGAGTTGTTTTGCTGCGAGCTCTCTCCCGGATTAAAAATATCAATCCCCGACTGCCCTGCAGCTGTTTTTGCTGATTCCATTTGTTTGTTGAACAATTCAGTTAGTTCAGGCATTTTTTTAAAGAAATCAGTAAACACCTGTGTTACCGCATTCTCATCACCTGTGCCAATTGCTTGCCCAAGCTGATCCTCAAGCAGTTTGAAAGAACCCTCGAATACCTTGTTAAAAATCATATTTGACAGTATATTCTCAAGAACCTTATTAACTGAATCGCCAAAGGCTATTGCCGAGCTTGTACCTTCTTCAAATGCTTTTACAAGAGAGTTCCTAAGATCATCGCCGAGCGACCCGGCCAGATCGGCAACAACCTGCTTTATTTGTTCTTTAGCCTGATCTGCAGCCTTCTTCCACTCAATGAGGTTTTTTAAAGTCGCCTTTGTTTCCTCTGTAACTTTATTATTATCAATAAGAGTTTGAGCAAGACTCGAATTAAATTCCCCGTTTGCTTTTATTAAATCAGGATATGTCGAAAGCAGCGGAGCCACTATATCCTTCTTCTTCTTGGCAAAGAGGCCTGCCAGTGCTCCAACAATCCCACCCACGGCAGCACCAATGGCCGTTCCTATCACAGGAACAAACGATCCCACTCCAGCTCCAATTGCCGCACCGGCACCGGCTCCCTTCAGCACATTATTGCCCGACACAACACTCTTCTGCCCGGTTATCGCCTCCGAGTCCTTAAATTTCTGCAGACCCTCCTGGTATTTTTCCTGAGCATCATTAAAAGCGAGAGCCCCGTCTTTTATCCTGCCAACAAAATCAGTAAGGAACACCGATCCTTCAACATCCGAGTTAAGCCGCAATTGCTCGTTCAGGAGCAGGTTATACTGTTGCTGTTGCGATATTATTGAGGCATAATACTCACGCATCACCCGTTTGTTTTCTTGTGCCTGGTTTGCAAACATCGATATCATATCAATGGCCCCTCCGATAATTGAAGACGCTGCGTCCTCTTTACTCATCTCTTTCCCTCTGAAGGCTTTTGAAAGAGTATCACCCAGGTTAAGAGCGAGCCCAAGTGAATCAGCCAATCCCCCATTGAACTGCCGTACTCCTTCAACAAGTCGCGTGGCGCTGCTTAGTATGCTTTTTCTTAATTTATCTTCCTGCTCAAGCCCGTAATTCTTTGTTTCCGCATCAAGGTCTGCCTGCATTATTGCAGCCTGCTCTACATCCTTCGGATCGGTAGAGTTCCGTAGTGCGTTAATCTTTGCCCGTTGATACCTGGCCCATATCTCAAACAATTTTTTCTGAAGTTCCTCCTCGTTGTTTGTCGATATTGCAGCCTTCCTGTTTTCAATCTGCTCCTGAAAGTCGAGCTGATCCAGTGCATATTTATTGTCTATTTCTGCGTTAGCTTTTTTTCGCAGCTGCTCAATTTCTCGCTGCACATCCTCATTCCCCGGATCCTTCTCCCTGGCAAGCCTCGCCAGCTCATCATATTTCTGCTTAACGGCTCTTTTTTCTTTTTCAATACCGGAGAGCCTGTAATCGAGAATTTCATCCTGAAGCTTTTTCAGATCATCAACTTCTTTTTTATTAATTGCCTCAATTGCTGCTGCTTTTTTATTTTCTGAATTAACTATCAGCTTATCTATCTGCAGCTGGTCGTCAATTGGCAACTGATCTGTATATGCTTTTGTTTTTAATCCTGTTTTTGCATCAATGCCTCCGTTGGCCTCGTTATATGCTTTTAGCTGGTCGGCCTTATAACTTGCAAGGTCATTAAGTCTTTTTACATGATCGAGTTCTGCCTGTGCTCTTGATCGCTGAGCCCCATCGGCCATTGCATCAATTAACCCCTGCTGAATGTCTATTTCGTTTTCAATACGTCTCCGCCCAGCTTCAGTTTCATATGCAAGCTTTCTTTTCGACCTGTCGGCATCTTCATTATCTTTAAGGTCAAGCTGATCTTTCAAAGCCTTAATTGCAGCCTTCTGCTCAGCAATTGCCTTGAGCGGATCGTCGCCCGGAGCCATTTCAATTTCTTTCAGTTTTTTCTCCGCTGCTTCAAGCTCAGCCATAACCTGTTTTCGTTGTGCCGCAGCATTTTCGTACTTGGGAGTTTTAATTGTAGGCCCGGCAGAAATCTCAATCACTCCTTTCGAAAAATCCTCAAATGCCTTATTATTCAGTTCCGTTTCGGTTCGCAAACCATGCAGAGTCGACTCTAACCCGGCAAACATTGCATTTATTCGTGCGCTCTTGAAATCCTTAGCCAGTCCGTCTTCCGATATCTTACCCATAGCCTGGGCCAGCTGTATCCTGTACTCATCAAGTTTCTTCTCTGCATCAGGTACGCCAACTTTATATGCTTCCACCAGTTTGGCAAGTTGATATTTGGCTTTTGCAGCCAGATCCTTATTGCCCGATTTTTCAAGTGCATCAACTATTTTATCTGTTGCCTTTATTATCTCGGGGTTGTATTCTGCCGAAATCGATGCTTGTGATTCTTTTTTTACTCTCAGCGCTATATTATCTTCAATAAGCTTATTAACTACCTGCTGTGCTTTGCCTATCTGGTCCAGTCCTTTCATTTCCTGAAGCTGTGCAGGAATGTAATCGCCGTATTGATCTATTATTGCTTTACGTGCATTTTTCCATTCATCGGTACCTTCCTTTGCCAATTTTAATGCGGTAAACAGGTCAAGAGCTTTGTCTTTTTCATTCTCAATTTCGGTTTGTGCCTTATTCACCGATTTCTCCAGCTCGCTCTGGTACGTTACCAGTTTGTATATTGCAAAACCCACTGCGGCAATGGCCGCTGCAGCTAACACATAGGGGTTAGCAAGCATCGATTCATTAAGAGCTGTTTGTGCTGCTGCTGCACGTTGCTTCATAACAATCGACCTGCCCTCTGCCAGTGTCTGAACATCTGTGCTTCCTGCTACCACAAGAGCTGCTTCCGCCTGCACCCCCTGGTAATATGATACAGCCAGTGTTGCTACCTTGGCTGCTCCAAGTACTGCTATCAACCCCTTTATTACTTCAATTACATCCTTGTAATTAGTTATGAGGTTTGTAACTCCTTTAATGCCCCCATAAATCGCTCCTTCGTTCGATTTGCCTATTTCGTTAAGCATTATCTGCCACTTATCCGTTAGGTTCGAGAGTTGCCCGGTAACTGAAGCATTTTGCTTCTCCATCAGGTTGTAAAACTTACCTCCCTCGCCGGCCATGGTTCTGAATGCCTCTTCAACAAGTGGAAAACCAATTTGCCCGGCTGTTACCATTGAATCTATTTCGGCCTTTGTTTTTCCCATATTTTTGGCAAGCTCGTCCATCAATGGAATGCCTGCCATGGCAAAATCCCTCAGTTCTCTTCCCTGCAGTGTTCCCAGGGTTGCCACCTGTCCATAGTTGACAGCAATACGCGAAATGGGTACGCTGACACCTGCCGCTACGTCGCCAAGCGATTTCATTGTGGTCATTACATTCTCGGTCGCAATACCCATAGCCATCAACTGCTTCACATTTGTGGCCACGTCCTCGAGCGTGAAGGGGGTCTTTGAGGCAAACGAAACAGCTTCCTGCATTAAGGCATCAGCCTTTTCCTTACTTCCGAGCATTGTTTCAAAGGCTATTCCCAGTTGTTGGAATTGACCCCTTATTTCAACAACACTCCTGGTGAAACCCTGAAGCGTGTTAAATGTCAAATATGCTCCCACAGCCTGGCCTATGCGTGTAATTGAACTATTTACCTCTGATGTTTGCTTGTTAATGTCAGAAGACCATGACCTGACATTTCGGCTATATTGAACAACCCCTGCCGATGCCTTTTGTGTTGAAGTGTTTATAGCATCGAGAGAGTGCTTCAGGTTTTTAGCCTGCTCATCAGCTTTCTTGTCGAGAACAAATTCAATTAATATAGGTCCAAGCTTTTCCGGCATCTATTGTAAATCAAAGAAATTTTTAAAATCTTCTTCCGTCACAAGTTCTTTTGGCTTCGGTGTCTTTTTTTTTCCATATCGTACCGAATCTGATATCTTCATTTGAAGGTTAAGCCACGATTCCTTCCAGAGCAAATAATCATGCGAACATCCTATTTTTTCCTGCAGTAAGAAAATATAACCCCAGGGGCTATGCAAACCGATTACTCGGTCTTTTGACTCCCCTGATCCTCCGGACTCAGATTCCTCGGAGCTGTCATCCTCATCTCCCCGATCAATCTGATAGTGTCTATAAAAGCCTCTACTCCCGAATAAGTTGATATGAAAATCATTACTTCAAGAAGTGCATTAGCGGTTAATCTGCTTAAAAGGAATTTTGTAAGAAAACCCGAGAACATCCATATTCTTCCCTTCTTGTTAAGCATACATACTGCAGCTATTCTACAAACTGTCGTGGCGTGCTTGTTAACCAGGAGTGTCGGATCCTTTTCAAGCTGACTGGCATCAATATTCATACCTGCATAAAGTCGCGATAGCTCAAGCAGAGTTCCCAGCCGAAGGGGTTTTATTGTTACAGTAACTGTTTTCTTTCCCAGTATCCGCAAATACCAGGGCGCGGAAAGTTTCCATCCCACACCTCTATCGAGTAATACCTCGGCTGCCTGTTTTTCGGTTTCCATAATCATATTTAAAAAAAGCCCCTCAGGGGGGCCTTCCAATTAATTATTTCAGAATGCTAGTCTAAGTACATGGATACAGGTGCCGTCTCTCCATCTGTTGGAATAAGAACAGTGCCCGTAATATCAACAAGAAAAATCCCTGTGCGGGCAAGTTTGTAGTTCATCTTTCCCGAAAGTTTTACACGTGGAAAAACTATTATATGTCCACTTCGTGGAGTAATCTTAACCGATTTCTCCACATTAAACAAAGCCCTGGGACCGTCCCATGTATTGTTCGGAGCTGTTCCTTCAGTAGTACCTCCCAGTATCTTTGCAAGCGTGGCTGGCGAACTGTCCATGATGCTCCACTTTATTGTTTTTTTTCCTTTTCTGTAGAGTATCTCTTCCGGATCCTCGTTTTCTTCACTGTAGTGCGGCGCCTCAGCTGGATCCTCCTCGCTTATTGTAGCTGTATCCTTATAGGTTACACCAAGGGCGGCAAATGTGGTTGCCACGCCCCCATCTACGGGATCGCCAATCTCAATGCTTGCTAAACCCAATGTCCTTATTTCTGCCATTTTATTGCTTTTTAAATAGTTTTGTTATTACCTGAAATTTGTTCTTTGCCAATTGAATCACTACCCAGATAAGAATAAGAAGGAGAGCTATCCTCCCGGTCCATATCTGGTAACTTTGCCACGATGTAAGCTTATTTGTTATCGTTTCAACAGGGTAAGGAAGCGGAAGATCTCTGTAGACGGTTATTATGCTGTCGCGTGTAAAGCTCTCCCTTGTCTCCCTTGTTGCCGATTTGGCTTTAACCGTCAGGTTATTGCCCTGCATGCTTACTTCCTGCGTCAGAATCTTCCCCTGCAGCTGTGCGATAGTTGAGATGTAAATGTTTCCCAAACTATCGCAGTGCAGAAGTGCATTGATGATCGCGCTGTCCGGCGTGCCGGCTTTATCCTCAAAAATATACTTTGTGTCGCTCTGTATGCTGGTAGAGTCTTTTACAGCAATAGTCTGCACAACCGCAGCTTTGCGATTACACCCGGTAATTATTGCCAGGGCTGTTAATATGCAGACTAATGCTTTCACTCTAAATACTAGCTTGCTGCCTGAATAAGCGCTACAACACCTTTCGAATCGTTTCTCTTAATACGGCCACCAGCCCTGAGAAGCGCAGAGTAGATATCACCGTAAACGGTAGGATCTCCTTCACTCTGGAAGAATTCATTCTGTCCCATTGCCCTTATTACAAGGTCGCGCTGCCAGAAAAGACCTGCTGCATTATCTGCAGCTGCAACAGATGTGTCCGGATCCTGGGGAACCGGAGTTGCTGTATTATCATAACGGAGTACAGTTGAACGGGGAGCCAGGAAGTCAAAGCCGTAAAGCTTACCCAAAACGCCACGCTGGGCATCATAAGCCGATGAAAAATCCCTGTAAGCAGTGACAGTAAGTTCAGTTGTGAGCTGGTCCATCATCTCTGCATCGAGGCAGGCAACACGTCCCTCCTGGGGAACGTTCCAGTTGTCCATCTGTTTCTGAATGCTTTTAATGATTGCCAGTGTGACAAGTTTCCTGTTACCGGTACCGTAGTGCGCAGCAACATTCCCACCTGCGGTTCTGATCATTGAACCGGCAACTTCAGGCGACCAGTAGCGGAAAAACCAGTCTCCTACTAATTCGGCTATTGCCGACTTCTGTTCTCCGATTACCGAATTCCTTAGGTCGTACGACAGTTCGTATTTTTCAGCATTATCAATACGCATGGGATCTGAGGTAAACTCATCAAGAGGAAAGGTAATATCGACGTCATTTCTCTTAACTACTGTAGCTGGTAATTTGGTCCTGTTCCTTTGCACTCCCGGTTTCCCTCCTGCATTAGGTATATGAACAACCTTCCCGGCCAGAACGAACTGATCGGCATTCATGGCGTATGCAAGATGCGGGTTAGCCTTAAACAGGTTGCCTACAATATCATTAAGCCATATTTCCTTTTGCAAGGCTATAAATGATACACCTGCTGGCATCGGAACCAGGGCAGCAAGGGTGAGTACTCCGAATACAGGTGCAACAGACACATCGAGTGCCGGGGCAATCGCGAACGACGCGAGCGTGCTCATAAGCAAAACTGTGCAGAGAGCGGCTATGAATTTTATTGATTTCACTTTATTAAGATTTAAAATTATTACTACGAAAGAGGAACAAAGCTCACACCGTCGTACACAAAAGTCTTGTATACAATAGTGTTCTTTACAACTGTGATGTCTGAAGCATCTTCATCGAAACCTGTTCCAAGGGTAACGGTGCGATCGGCCGAATTGGCTGATTCCTTAACCTTCACATACAACTTTGCTCCGGGAGTTACCTGGGCATCGATTGTAAGGTTAATAGTGACGTTTCCTGTAAGTGCGCCAGGCTGAAGGAAGGTATCCCTCTGCTTAACTGTTACAGCAAGAGTAGCGGCATACGCGGGTGTCTTTTTCTCATGAAACGGGAAAAGAACCTCGTTTTTTTCAGTGGTAATTCCGTCGGGCGCTAAGAACCCAAACGACTGGAACGACCCATCAGATGATTTGTTTGTGTACATGGTCTGTGGTTTTACTATTTTTTATTGGGTTTGCGTCCGAATTTGGTTTCGAACTTCTGTTCGTACATATCCGGGTATTTCTCACTTAGAGTAATGAGTTTGCCTGAGCGGTCAAGTTCATCCCATGAAAGTTTCTCAAGGGCAGAACGTTCGCTTTCAGTACCTGCTGCACCTCCTTCAAGCTGCTGACGTGCACTGGTTCGTGCAGGAATGGCGGCAAGGCTGCTGTCTGCAAGTTCGTGATTAGTCTCAAAGAACTTCTTCCATGACTCCTTTGCGGTTGCATCAATACGCCCTGCTTTAATAGCTGCATCGACCAGGATGATGGCTTTAGCCTTTTTCTCGTCCTTGTCCTTCTTCTCCAGATCAGCCAGCCTTGTCTCAAGGTTGGTCTTCTCGTTGGTTAGCCTTTGAATGTCCTGCGTGAGCGACTCGGCTTTAGTCGCAACCTGGTCAACGGTAGCCTCTTCAGCCAGACCGAGGATTTTTGCAAGTCTTTTGTTCTCTGTCATTTTTTCGTTAGTTGGATTATTGTTGATTTCAGTAATTTTCCTTAGCGGAATTGTTGTCTTCCCGTCTGATAGATTTATCAGCTCATCATTATCGTCATAGAATGCAAGAGCAAGTGAGTTATTGTTTGCCCCTATATCAACAATTGAAGCTTCACGTAAACACCATTTAATCGGTGTTTCTGTGGTTTGACCAGGCTTGAGGTTTTTTACATCTACACTGGTCTCAATAACCTTTATCCCGGCAGAGGCCATCCTTAGTGTTCCATGTTCAACCTTATCTGCAATCTTCATCGCAAACTCATCGTTTTCATCAAACACCGGATCCGCAAGAAGTTTATCACCCTCAATGCGAATATTATCCCAATAACCGATCGGCAGAACCTCTCCCTGTGTTGAATTCCAGGTACTGGGTCGCTTATGCATCCAAAGCATTATAGGGTTCTTACGGAACTGATCCAGCTCAGCGCCGGCAAGCGGAAGCCAGAACCCGTGATTGTTGAGCGATTCGTCGGTTATAATAAATGATTTTGGCATTACATGGCTTTTTTCATTAGGGTTCACGTGTTAAGCGGTAACAAAAGAATAAAGCTTTATATGCCTTTGCAAATCGGATATTTATGATAAGCCTTAAAAGCCTCATCATAAGCGTTATCATAAATCATCAACACGCCTAATACCTTATTTCGTTTTAGTTTTGCCTAAAACCAGCATATATTATGAATCTCGATCAAAAGAAGGAGCTTGCAAAACTTCTATTCGTCCGCGAAAACCAATCACAGAAAGAAATAGCCGAAAAGGTCGGTGTTTCGGAGGTTACCATATCAAAATGGGTAAAAGCAAATGATAGTGCCTGGAAACGACTGCGGCAAAGTATTACAATTACAAAGGAAGAGCAATTACGAAGGGCTTATGATCAACTCGATGAGCTCAACCAGCAGATAGAATCAAAGCCGAAAGGTCAGAGGTATCCTGATACTAAAGAAGCAGACACACTCATAAAGATTACTAATACCATAAAGAACCTTGAAACAGAAGTCTCAATATCTGATATCGTTGAGGTAACTAAACGGTTCCTTAACTGGCTTCGTCCGGTAAATCTCGAAAAGGCCAAGGACTTCAGCGGCTACTTTGATTCGTTTATTAAAGACCAGTTTAAGAAATAATAAATGGTAAAAGTTAACGATCGCAAAGCAGCTATCGAATGGGGTGAATACCGCGTTAACCTGATGCGCGAGACATCCGTCGATCATAACGAAACCGAAGCCGAACGCATGAAGCGCGTCGCCAGGCTTGAAAAGAATCATGAGGATTGGTTTGAATATTATTTTCCCAACTATTACAAAAGCAAGCCAACAAAATTTCATATTAAAGCTTCCCGCAGGCTGCTCGATCCTGACATAAAACACTGGTATGAGGTACGCGCCTGGAGCCGTGGCTTATCAAAGACTACCAGGGCAATGATGGAATTTATAAAGCTTGCTTTAACAGGTCAGATCCGCAACGTACTTATCATAAGTAACAGCTATGACAATGCCGAGCGACTGCTGAAGCCCTTCATGATCAATTTTGAAAGCAACCAGCGAATCATTAATGACTATGGGGTTCAGGAGCAGATCGGGAACTGGGAGGATGGAGAATTCACCACAACCGGGCGTGTTTCATTCAGGGCAATTGGTGCAGGTCAAAGCCCAAGGGGAACCAAGAATGAGGAGGTTCGGCCCGATGGCATAATATTCGATGATATCGATACCGATGAAGAATGCCGTAATACAAAGCGTATTGATACCAAATGGGCATGGATTGAAAAAGCAATAATACCTACAGTCGATATCTCGTCAAGGTACTACATACTCTTTTGTGGTAACATCATTGCAAAGTACTGCTGTATTACAAAGGCGATCGAGAGAGCAGACCATGTTGATATAATAAACATCCGCGACAAGGAGGGCAAATCAACCTGGCCTGAAAAGAACTCCGAGGCCGATATTGATTACATGCTTTCAAAAATAAGCTATTCTGCAGCTCAGCAGGAGTACTTTAATAACCCCGTTCGTGAAGGAACCGTATTTAGAGATATCTCCTGGGGAGTGATTCCGCCGCTCTGGCAGTTCCGGTTCCTGGTAGCTTATGGCGACCCTGCCCCTTCAAACAAGGAGAATAAGGACAACTGTTATAAAACGGTGCCGCTTATTGGAGAACATGAAGGCAGGTACTATATTGTTACATGCCTGCTCGAGCAGGTTAAGAACTCAAAATTTGTTACCTGGTATTACGACCTCGAGGACTATGTTAAGGGCAAGACCCAGATCTATAATTTCATTGAGAACAACTCCCTTCAGGATCCTTTCTGGGAACAGGTGATATCACCCCTGTTTATGGCTGAAGGTTTGTCCCGGAAGCATTATATAAATATCTCACCCGATGAACGCAAGAAGCCTGAAAAGTTCTCGCGTATTGAAGGCAACCTGGAACCGCTCAACCGTATGGGCCGGCTGATATTTAACATTGCGGAAAGGAACAATCCCCACATGAAACGCCTCGAGGAGCAGTTCAAGGCCGTGGATCCGCAGCTCTCGGCCCATGTCGACGGACCCGATGCCGTTGAAGGAGCCGTATGGATTATCAATAATAAAATAGCCTCATTGGCTCCAATCATAGTCGGGGAGAAGAGGAAAAACGCAAAACGATACTAGCATGTTTACAACAAGAGAAGAGCTTAAGACTCATATGAACGTCGATTCGCTCGATGTTATAACCGGCAGTGATGACACCCTGGTAACCGCCGCAATCGATGGAGCCGTGGCAGAAGCACGCGGATACCTTTCGGCCTTTGATGCTGATTCCATTTTCTCAGCAACAGGCAGTACAAGGCATGCCTTGCTGCTAACATTCGTTAAAGATATTGCCGTTTGGCACCTGATAGCGTTGTCAAATTACCAGGCCGATATCGCCCTGAGGGAAAAAAGATACGACAGAGCTGTCTCCTGGCTTAAAGGCGTTCAGAAGGGCGATATCACCCCCGATCTTCCTGCATCTGATAAAAGTGTGCCTGGCAGGATCTCATACGGCTCAAACGAAAAGCGTGAACAACATTTTTAGCTTACTTAAAAAACTATGGCATCAATTAAACCCAAAGAAAAAGACAAAAAAGGGCTGGCGATAAATAACCTTGTCGTACGCACCTTGAACCGTAACGTGCTCGACGTTGGTCAGTGGCGTACTGCTTTAAAGGCGGCTGACTACGGCAGGAGGCAGAAACTTTATGAACTGTATGAAGACATACTTATCGATTCAGTACTGTCAAACGCGATATCGAAACGTGTCAACTCCATAACGAACTCCGAGATTAACTTCATGCGCGACGAGCAACCGGTTCCGGAGATGGATGACCTTATCGATTCACCAGGGTTTGAAACGCTAATTACCGAGGTAATAAATTCACGTTTCTGGGGTAAATCAGTTATAGAGCTCGATTTCAGTAATGGCCTTACTCCATATAACATCCCGCGTCAGCATATACATCCCGAGAAGGGTTTAATCGTTATCAATCCGGGCGATGAGCAGGGCATCCCGTACCGTGGCGATGATTTCTTCCTCGAGGCCGGCGACGATAAAGATTTTGGACTGCTCATGAAGGCTGCTCCACATGCTATCTATAAAAGAGGCAACACAGGTGACTGGGCTCAGTTCTGTGAACTATTTGGTATCCCTTTTAAGATTGGAAGGTACAGCGCCCAGGATGATAGTAGCAGAACCATTCTCGATGAAGCTCTCGACAAGTCAGGCTCGGCCTCTTATGCTGTAATTCCAAAGGAAACCGAGGTGGAGGTAATTAACCAGGTTACAAAGGGTAATGGCGAAATATTTAACGATTTCCGTAAGGCATGTAATGAGGAGATCCTTATTACTATACTTGGCCAGACAATGACCACGATTGATGGATCATCAAAGAGCCAGAGCGAAACTCATAAAGAGGTCGAGGAGGATATATTTAAATCCGATCGTAGGTTTGTTCAGAGGATCCTTAATACGGAGCTGCTGCCCAGGCTCGAAAAACGAGGGTTCCCTGTTGCCGGTGGCTGGTTTACTTTTCCCGATGCCGGCGAGAGTATTTCAATGGTTGAGCAGGTTCAGATCGATGCCACACTTATAAATCAGATCGGACTTAATATCGATCTCGATTTCCTGTATGACTTTTATGGCCGGCCAAAGGGGAAAGAAGTTAAGCAGCCACCAGCTCCGGCCAATCCCCCGGCTCAGAAAGATTCTGCAAAGGATCCTAAAAAACTCTCCGATCCTGGTGACGATGAAAGTTCATTCTGGATTAAGCTTAGGGAAGGGATTGAAAGTTTTTTCGTATCGGCCCCCTTGGAGGGGGCATCCGTAGAGCAGTTATCCGCACACCAAGGTATTATTAACCTTGCCGATCTTCCGGTATTTGATATTGAAGCCTTGGCCAGGCGTGTAGCTGATGGTACCGATTATTTCGACCCGGAGTTATTCTATTTTACTTCAGGGGCACTGATCGGAGCACTAAGGGCAGGGTTTGCCAGGAAGAACTTTAGTGTTGATATCACTTATGGTTTTACACCTGATGCCTATAAGGCTGCCCTCGAAACTAACCTTTTCCAGTTCAGCGCGGCGAAAACGCTGGCTGAGATCCAGATGTTAAATAGCTCCTTCAGAAACGCGAAAAGCTTTAATGAATTTCTTGGTAAGGCAAGAGAGATATCAGATAAATTTAACCAAACATGGCTTCGCACCGAATACGATACCGCGTATAATATAGCCGAGAGTAGTGCAACATACTACAGGCTTATGGCTCAAAAATCTATTTTCCCATATTGGCAGTATCTGACAATGAATGATTCACTGGTACGAACTGAACATGCCAGATTACATGGTTTAATCCTCTCATGTGAAAATGAATATTGGAATAAGATATATCCACCGAATGGTTGGAATTGTCGCTGCTGGGTATCCCCGGTTATGACTCATGAACTTCCTTCAGGATATAATGAAACAACTGAGCAGGTGAATGTAACAGACTATTTGAAATCTGCTGAGTGGAAAAAATCTGTTAAACATGGATTTGGGGTAAACAGAGCACTGACTGGAGAAGTATTTACTGCAAATCAAATGTATGTGGCAGGATTTCCAGGCAACGCTGGAGCGAAGCTTAACGTTCTTACTGCTGAAAAGTGGGGATTTGGAGAAGTCCCTGACCTGATGACGGCATCATCGTCATTGACCCCACCATTTTCAGGTACTGCAGCCGAGGTATGGAAGAAAGAAAGTTCCGATGGGATTCTGAAACTCCAGATTTATAATGGCCGCTATGTTGAAATGAATAAACGCAGTTTCGATCACCATACCTCACGGAAAAAGGAGAATAGGATCAGCTTATGGGCCGCCATGAAGGAGACAATTATAAGTCCTGATGAAATATGGCTTAACAACAATATGTCCGACGCTTACGATAATTATAACCTGCTAAAGTTTTACAAGGACAAGGTTATAGTGGTTAATTATAAAGTTGAGGGAGGGAAATTACTTCTTAAAACATGGTACGAAATGGTTACGGATTTACCTGGGGTTGATCTAAAGAACACCGTATGGAATAAGAGAAGATGTGGATTACCGATAAAAAAATCCGGACAGTGATGCTGTCCGGATCTGCGAGTTGATTTCACTTAACGCTGTCAAATATCAGTCACCCCCTGATCCCCATCGCTCGCTAGTGTTAACCGGGGTTTATTCCCGCCAAATGAAACTTGATACAAATATACGAATACCATGGGATCCTTTAAACAACTCGATGACTTTTTTTTAAAATTCGATCAGGATTTCCTTAAAAAACAGGTGCCGAATATTATTGCCGAAAAAGCAACCGCTTACTTTAAGGAGCGGTTTACCACCAAGGAATGGGACGGAGCTCCATGGCCCGACGTGAAGAAGCCGGTCCGACGAGGTACTCTGTTGTTCCGCGGCGGAAACCTTAGGAACTCCATAAAGCCTAAAACGGTTACCGAAAGTAAAGTTGTTATCTCAGCCGGTTCCGATAAGGTTCCTTATGCCAGGGCTCATAATGAGGGTGAAACAATTTCAATCCCGGTAACGGCTAAAATGAAGAAGTTTGCCTGGGCCATGCATTACAAAGAGGCAGGCAGCGATAAAAAAGCTTTCACTCCATGGAAGGGGCTAGCGCTTACTAAAAAAGAGAAGCTAACGGTTAACATGCCTGAGCGCAGGTTTATGGGACATTCCGACCGGCTGAACAATATCATAATTGCTGCCATTAAAGGAGCATTTAAGAATCTTTAATTTACCATTTAAATAGTACTAAAATGAAAGAACTCTATGAAGCAATTGTAACCAGGTTAACCGAAGAGGTACCCGCGCTGAAGATGATCGATTTTGAAATGGGACAGCTCGATGCCCTGGCTATCGACGAACGCCCCGCGGTTAAATTCCCCTGTGCCCTGCTCGATATATCATACCCGCAATGTGAAGACGAAAGCCAGCATACGCAGCTTGTGACTGCTCATGTTAACGTGAAGCTCGCATTCGAGTGCCCGCTGCCGACCGATAGCCTTGCACCTTCAGCCCGCAGAGCTGCATCGCTTGCAATATTCGATGGAGTTGATAACGTTTATAAATTCCTGCAGGGATTTGAATCCGATGAGTTTTCATCCTTCAGCCGTAAATCGCAATCGCCCGATAACAGGTATGCAGGCATAAAGATAATTAACATGCTTTTTGAAACAACCTTTGAGGATATTACAGCTTACCAGGTGTAATACGGAAATTTATCCCTTAAATATTTGAGTGTTGGTTTTTGATCGAAAACTTCATCAACCTTGCCGGAGATCTTCTTTAGCCTTGCAGTTATCACCGTCTCCACAATATCGAATTCATTCGAAAGGTTCCTGATGGTCTGCCCGTAGGTGCATTGTTTAATAACAGCGTAGTAGTAAAAGCGGAAAACCATCTTTTCATCCCTGCAGGCCATCCTCAATTCCGATCTGCCCCTGCGCGAAGCCCGTGCAGTGTTCCCTCCGCAATATCCCCTCAGATCCTTTTCTCCCATGAACATCAAAATTAATAAAGCCGCACGGGTTAATTCCGGCGGCTCTAAAAAAGTTACGAACATAGATTTTATTTTCTGCCCTTAATAAACCGCTTCAAAACTTCAGTCAGGACATCGTGACTTCGCCGGCCTTTGCGTCGTTGATCCTTGCCTATTGCCTCTAGCTTTATCTCAAGAGTCTCCAGTGCTTCTATGGCGTTTAAGGCTTCGTCTTTCGAACGTGATATCATCTGTGCCAGGTCATACTTATGACTCTCCAGCGCTGCCGAGAGTATACGGGCTTCATCCTTCGTTATCCTCATCGCAGTCCCTTTCAATAAATTCATAACCTAGTGGCATCTCCATCTCAGGGTCTTTTATATAAACAGGCATTCCTTTCTCGAGTGCCAGTTCAACCTCGGCCAACATACCGGAAGTAACCCGGGGCCCATAAAGCCACAGCTCATCAATCTTAAGGCTGCTTAGTATGTGGTAGCAGTTACGCAGTCCAATTTCGCGCTCTTCGTGCTTGTCATCATCAAGGGCAAGCACATCGGTAATGTAAGGGGCAAACGGAACAACATACTTCTTCTCAAGGTTAATCTTTTTTACTATATCAAGTACCTTCTGAATGTTTTCAACAACGTCGCCGCCAATGGGGTGGGCTATGTATACAATTTTCATTTCGGGTTGTTTTAATTACTGTTTCTTTCTGTTTCTGAAGTTCTGAATCAGCAGGTAAAGTATGACCTGCAAAAAGGCTATTACTAATCGAAATGCACTAATTATAAAAATTGCAAATGCAGTTTTCATGTTAGTCCTCTATATAAATGTTACTCACCAGAAGCGTTGCCATGCGCCTGTCGCGCTCGGCTTTCGATTTAAAGTCCTTTTCAAAGGTGCGCCACTCATGGCTGGCGTTATCCTTGATCTTTATCCTGGGCGTTGGCTGATCGTCGGTGCGGAGTATTTTAAACCCGGCCTTCATTACTTTAATTTGCGATTTCTGGTCCATCTTCAGTTGTGTTAAGTTTAATATTTATTGTTTTAAGTAACTCTTGTATTGTTTTAAACTCCTTTCCCGGAGGAGTATCATCAAAGTAGAAACACGTTGAAGTACTACCGTCAATCACAGTGCCGTGCAGTTTCCTTCGCGTTTTCGATTCAGAATAGAACTTTTTCCCGTTTATTACACTATCATCGCATAGTATAGTGATCTCACTTTTCGATAAATAACAGCGGGCAAATGTCATGTGCATTATGTTCCTTTTTTGAAATACTATTTTTTGTTCTGACATATCTGAGGTTTTAAAATTGTTTATGCTACAAGGTGACTCCAGTTCTGCGGCTCATCGGCATAGAACCACATTAACCCGCCCGCTTTAAACTTGCCGTATTTGCATGAGCGGCGAATATTACAGGCACTGCATTTAATGCCCTTCTCGTTTAACCTGCGGGCTGCTTCCTCGAGCGATTTAAACGGGTACATCTTCCCGTTCTTAATGCCCACAACTGCCCTGTGGTTAATTATCGTCTTGCCAAAGTGAGGGTTTCCCATGCGGTGCAGTTCCAGGTACCTCAGAACCCTCCCAACCTTGCGGCCATCCATCCACTCGGTTAAAGGCACTCCTTTATTATGTGGCTTATGCCCTTTTCTGAACTGCCAGGGCTTGGCAGGCTTAGGCTGATTTGGTACTTTCAAATCAAGTTCGTGTCGTTCCATTTCGAATATTTTTGGGTTTAAATGGTTTTTGATGTGTTATAAATTGAAAAAAACTGGATCCAGCGTTTTTTGTATTTCCGCTTTGCATTAACCTTCCGGTACCGTTTGCTGAACTTCTTATTCCCGGTTAACTCATGTGGCTCAAGCAGCATCAGTCCCCGCCGGTCGTCAATGCTTGCCTGGCGTGTAGTTGAGCACGATGTAGCAAGTAAAAGGAGTATGATAAGGCGTTTCATTTCGGCTGCCGGATTTTTGGCCTGAGATTGCGCTTTGGAAGCTGGCAGAAGCAGAATCTCCTGCCGGCTTCATCCTGCATGCAGGCATCGCCCTTTACAACAAGTACTCCGCAGGCAGGGCAGTTAAACGAGGCAGCTGCAATCAGTATGTTGTACATAGCTCTGCTTTACGGGTGATTCTCACAGCTGGAAGCATGGGTGCCGGATGTGCAGGTCTTCCCTGAGGCATTGTAACCCTTCCCCTGAATGCGGCAGGTAATATGTTATCGCCAACAAATAAGCACTCCGTATAGCTAAAGTCTGGCAGCTCGCGGCATAAATACTTAATTACATCACCATCGGTAATTATGCGGTCGAACGTGCCAATTACCGGGAATCTGTCTTGGGTACCTGTGTTCCAGAACCAGCATATATCACCAGGCAAATGAGGGATTCCTGTCAATAGCGCCTTCTGTTCCTTCTCAATCCGTTCAGCCACAACCCGCGCTTCGGTTAGTATTGGAGAGTATTTGGCGTTGTATTGCTTATTTATCAGCAGGTCGGGAACAATACGACTGTCCCTAATTACGCTGGCATGGCACTTATAACCCACCTTACAGGCTATTGCTTTAAGGCTTAACCGGGTGTACTGTTTAAGTATGTAACTAATCACCTGGCGCGCCTCGCACAGCTCCCGATCGCGCCGCTTGCCTGTGACGTCCTCCACCGGTAAGGTAAGCCTGTCACATACCATCTTAACGTATCTGTCGGTTATTTTCATTAGTCAAGGGTTATCTTGTTTTTTGAAAGGTTACGGTTGTAGATCTCCTTAATCATTTCCATGTATTGAACTTTTGAGTGGCATGCAACAAAATCACGAGGGAATGCTTTTGCCTGCTCGAACAGCCTCTCTATCTTGAAGTTTTCAGCGGCAAGGGCTTTGCTAAGGGCAAGCGGAAACTTACTGTCATACACAAATGCTTTCAGAAGTATTGAATACATATCCTTGCAGATCTCGCATACCTCTTTCGCTTCATCAATGTTACTGACATTCAAATCACCTTCTTTTAAATCCTTAATGTTCCTCACACCATCAATATTGGCAAGCTCCAGCAGTGCGCTTACTTTCATGCGTGGGTAGTTATTAACCAGGTTGCTGAACTTCATATAAGCAGGCACCTTTTCAACCGTGTAAAAGTTAATGTAGTCCATCGCACTCCAGTTTTTCTGGTTGCTGTTCAGGAGCGATATGTCCTTGCGGTTAATCTCGTCCTGTATATAGTAGATCTCCACGTCGAGGATCTGAGCTGCTGCAAGCCTGTGCTGGCCATCAATAACCCTCATCTGTTTATCCACAACAATAGGATTAACCTTTAACAGGTTATGTTTTTCAATCGACCTTACAAGCTGGTTAACATGCTTCTGATCAATTTCGCGGTTTGAGGAGAATTCCCTGAAAATCGAATAGTCTTTTGTACTTTCCATGATTTGTGATTTTAGATTGATTTTAAAATGGACGGGGGTGTGAGAGAGCCCCCGCCCGCCTGTCCCGGGCACAGGCTTTATATTATAACATCCATGTATTTTAGTGGAATGCGGCGTGCCATGCCCTTCTCGTCCTTTACATCAATGTAAATACCCATCGATCCGGGCTTGGTGCGTATTGCCTTATCAAAGAGATCTACTGCCTCGATAAAGAGCGTTGCGTTCTGGCTCATTTTCTTATTGCTCTGTATGCGGTCCCTGTGCTTGCGAAGGCGCAGAACCTTACCCATATCAATACGCCCGGTGGGTGAGTAAAGGAGCGAGGTTACTATGTCCCTCAGGAAGGCAACAGCCTCCGAGTCTTCAAAGCTGTTGAAGTAGCCGTCAAACTTCTCCTTAATGAGCGAAGTGTAGGTACTGTCGAAAACAACGTTCTCTGGCTTGGTAATCTTTATCTCGATTGAGTTATCGAACGAGTTAATCGACATGCCGTCGGTGGGAGGCTTGTTTTCCTTGATCTTAGCATCAAGCAGCTTCGCCCTGTAAACTTCTTCATAAGCTTCAGAGGTAAGCTGCATAACTTCCTTCAGGGCTTTCTCTGCCCTCAGGGCTGCAGCTGCAATGCGGTGCGAGTGCTTCTCTTCAACCCTCAGCACGGGGTTAATGGCATAAGTAGGAACGTCGTTCCCCTTATAGTCCTTCCAAACTGGTCCTTTTTGTTTCATTTTATAGTGGGTTTTGATGATTATACAAGCGTTCCGCTCACTACCTGCAGCAGCTCCAGCTCGCCTTCCATCTCCAGGGTATCGGCAAGTACTGCCTGGAAGGTTGACTTAAATTTGTTCTCGGGCTTTGCCAGCCACTCGTGACGGCGGTAGATCAGGTTTTGTAATGCTTCAATTTCGCCCTCTGTCGCCATTTTCAACTGTCCTTTTGAAAGGTCTTTTTTTGTTTTTACGTCCATGGTCTTCGTTTTTTAGTTTGACATTTCGAGATAATCCGTTATACTTTTCTTCAGGAGCCTGGCAGCATCAGCCGTCTTGCCCTTGTTTAAAAATTCGTAATACACTGCCCTCAGGCGCGACACCGGGATCCTGTTAAAGCTCTTATACCCGGTTGCACGGCATACTATAGCTTTAATCACTTCCGATCCCTCGTCTTTATTCATCTGGCGGAGCCAGGCTCCAACAGCCGCCATCACTCTTTTGCGCCATTTGCTGGCATTGTCGTCGGGTGTTTGGGTAAAGTTCTGGCCCGATATCAGCCGGTCAATCAGGTGCGCGAGCTGCGCTTCCGAAAGGTTACGCGAGCTGGTTACCCCGTAACTCTCTTTTATTGCCTCCATCTCCTCCTCGGTAATTCCAAGCTGACGGCACACGGCATGGTACCTTCTCAGCAGTGATTTTTTATAATTTGTTATCATGATCGTTAATTATTGTCATCCATCCAGTAGCGCGTTGCGCCATCTTTCCAAATAGTGTACTGTCCTCCGTTATTGCCTATGTATCGGCCTTTACTGAAGGCTCTGAATCCTTCTACCCATATCTTGAGCGCCGAGTCGTACATAACTCCTTTTGCCGATCGGCCTGATGGTTGCTTGCCATCGGCATGGCTTACAAATACTATCAGCTTATCGCGGTGACGCTCCTTAAAGGTTATATACTGAGCGTAGTTCATGCGGGTGTACTGAAAGCTGTCGATGATGGCAAACTGCGGCGATTTAGGAAGAAGGAGCCTCGCCGACAGTTCATCCATACTTTCGTTAACCAGGATAACCTGACGTTTGACCTCCGCCAAACCGGCTTCCTGGAATGACTTCTGTATGGTGAAGCTGTCGGCCTCCTCAAGGGAATTGTAGCAAGTCCTGCCAAAGCGTGAGAGTTCCTTGCAAAGCTGTGCTACAAACCGGCTCTTGCCGTTTCCCGAGGCTCCCCATATGAACCATACCCCCGATGTTTCTGGATTACCGAATGCATCAAACCACTCGCCCCTGAAATCAAAGGTTTTGTACCGTTTTGATAGCAACTCGGTAACTGATACGGCTCTTTTTAGTGCTCTTTCCATTGTCTTTAAAAGCTCTTTAAACGATTGCTGCCTTGAGTGCGTGAATTTTGCGTTTTACCCTGCGCAGATCCCATTCGCAGTCTTCCAGTACTTCCTTTATCTGCTTCTGTTCGGTAATGCCGTTTGCAACGCATATTGCCGAAACATCGTGGGTTCTGATTCCCTGCAGCTCTATGAACTTACGGCCAATGCGGCTGTATATCTCGTTGTAACCTTTCTTGTTGAGCTTGCGGCCCCGGTTAATCCTTTTTGCCAGGTGATTTGTTGCACACAGAACAATGCCGCAATGGTCCTCGAGCTTGTTGTAAAGAGTTATAAAGAAGTACAACACCTGGTCAGTAAGCTTATCGGCTTCATCGAGGATGATCAGCGGGCGCTCCTGTTTTTTGAGGGTAACAACTATCTCATGCATCATTTCACCCACGGTGTAGCCGCTGTAGTCGCGACCCATTGACGAGAGCAGTTCCTGCAGGAAATACTTCCGATTCCAGAACTCATTGCACTGGAGCAGGTATACCTTTTTGTTATCCTCTGCAAAACGCTTAAGAGCTGCTGTCTTCCCGGTACCGGCATCGCCCACCACTGCAAAAACAAGGCTGTTCTGGCTTGCATCGGTAAGCAGGTGATTTAAAATCCTCGAGTCGCCGGTGTCTACAGTTACCCAGGGCGATGCCTGGTATCCTATTTGTGCACCAATGTGACGCCACATAGTTTCCTTAATCAGATCCCACTTGCGGTTCAGTACGTGGTTAATGGTAGCCGGCGAAACGTCCTTTAGGGTTAGAGCCGCTTTATTCTGGCTTCCCATGCGGTCGCAATAATCCTGCAATTTCTCGGCAATCTGTTCTTTCTGTGCTGTATTCATAATGATTGATATTAAGTTAGTATAGTCCTAAAATGTCTCTCAGTTCGTTAGGGTCAAAGGCCTCTACCAGGTTACTCATCTCTTTGTCAGCATCTGCAAACACATTCTTTTTACCGCGTTTCCCTTTTTTAGATGATTCAATACCTTTTAATCGTGGTGTTTTAAGTCCATAGCTTTCGGCATCTTGTTTCTGATCCTGGAGTATTGTCTGCATGCGCTCTTTGTCCTCCAGCCGAAGTCGTTTGTTTTCTTCGAGCATCATATTAATCAGAGCTGCTTCCCCGTCTTCCTGCTCCTGCTTGCCACGGTGTACAACTATCTTTGTTTCGGCATGGGTTACAAAGCGAAGTCCCGAGGCGTCCTGCTCATACAGGTAAATGAGGCTCATGTCGTCCGGATCGTACTTAATGATGAACTTCTTGTCTATGTTATCGCGGAGCCAGCGCTGATCGGGGACCATGGGGGCAGAGTATACCAGGTAATCATACTTCGCTTTTGCTTCCTTGAACGTGATGCCGTAGGCGCGGCAGGTAACCGGTTCCTTGCGGGTTAACCAGAATATATCAACCATATCCCAGGCTTCAACCTTTGGAGTTTTATCGTTATGGCTCGCGTAGTACATCTCAATGCGCGGGATCCCCGTGTGTGGGTGCGGGGCATGGTTCCACTCATCGCGCCTGCGCTTGTATACCTGTTCAACCTCCTGAAGTGTTGGCAGGCTATCTTGGTTGGCGTCAATCCGCTCAAGGTTAGCATGGCTCTCTGCCTTTTTTGTAGTCATGTTCTGACCGGTGAAGAACCAGTCGCGCTTCATGTACTGTTCCTGGAACCTGCCGAAAGCGCTTTCAATGGTTTTTGATTTTCCGTTATAGGGCTGGGTTCTTATTGAAAGGTGTGCCAGTTTTTTGAAGAAATCCGCGCTCTCGAGCTTCTTATGTCCGCCCTGGTTATCGAAGGTTATCTGGTAAGGCTTGTGTCCTGCAGTCCTGAAGGCCATTTTATAAGCGTGGTACTGGGCTTCAAAGTTCTCAGTTGAACTAATGCAGTATCCCAGGAAAACTTCCGAGTAAGTGTCCATCACTTCGTACACCTGGCATGTTTCGGGTTTACCATCGGCATTCAGGTAGTAGTAGTTGAGCTTTGTACCGTCCGAGTACCAGAGCGAGTCGCGCATCGATGGCATAAGGGTCGAAATCTGCATTCCAAACTTCTCCTTACTCTTTAGCTCTCCATAGCGGTAACCCCACCAGAGAGGTTTAATCTCGGGGCTCTGCAGGTAACTGCGGATCGGACCCGAGGTCTTAAGCTGCTTCCACTGCTCATGAGCGGCTTTTGCATTGTACTCGTCAAGCAGCTGCTGCTCTGAGGCGCAGCGGTCAACCTGGTTAGCCCAGCGGGCCAGAATCCACATTTTGCCCAGGTCGTTAATCTTTTCGGTGTTTTTATTGCAAAAGGCTGAGTGAATAAGGCACTCATAGCCGGCGCGCATGTATTCGCGGTATTTATCAGCAAGCCGCCGTGAATTCGAGGGTAGCGTGTGCGGGTATGCTTTTACGTCGAGGGCGTTAATGATATCGCTCATCTTGTTCCAGAGGTTTTTTACATTCCCCTGGCGCGATTTGCGGAAGGATTTTGTGTCGTTGAGTTTGAGGTGAATTGTGTTGAGAAGTATGGCGTTGGTGTAATATTCATTTCTGGTTGCCTCAGGGAGGGCTTTCCCTGTTCCGAATCTGTGGTTCCTGAAGAACTCCAGGGCAGTGGGGTCGCCCTTAATGCTATCGGTAAATCTGTTGTGAGGTGTTATTTTGTAGGGGTCGCCGTACTTGGCAATAATCTTGTCTTTAATGTCTCTCCGGAGCTTGTCGTAGGCTAAAAGGGCAGGGGTGTTCTTGCAGGCGCGGCGGATCCGGACGTCGGGGGATCGATAAATGTATTGATTGAAACAAGTTGGAGTGATTATTGGCCACTCCTGAGGGTTACCTGAGTCGGGATCCCCGCTTGTCAGGTCTGTTTGGCTAATACAAAGTATGTTGTTAAAATATTCCATGTTTTCGGGTTAAAGTGCCTGTCTTTCCAGGCTGTCAGCGGTGTACCGCAGTCATCGTTCAATCTAAAACCCACTCTATTCTCCTCGTTGGGGCATTGTTCCCCGGCGGGTTCCGATGTTACCGCCTACCTCTTGTCGCTCCGGGGATTTTTGCTTAGCTTTATGATTCCACTCTAAAACCAGGCATTATGTCAAATTCTACAGAATCAGTTATTACAATTTTTACAATCGATTATAAAATGAACTTTAGGAAGGCCAGGAAGGAAATGATTAAGCTGGAGAAATATTGTCATTCTTTTAGCAGGTCCTTCGATGGCGTTTATTTTAAATGTGACTATATTGGAGGTTATGGCAATTACATGTTTCGTCTATGCATTTCCATACACCACTCCCATGGCCACATCCTGTCGTTTATGTCTGCGCTGTTCGGTTTCGCTCAGTTTCATAAGCTCATCCTCACTAATCAGACTTTCTATCCCGAAAAAGTCGAGATCAATAGTGACCAATTTGTTAGTACGGATATTACGTAGCCCTATCCTCTTAATGTGTTCTTCACACCTTGCGAACATTTGTTTTGTTGCCATAGTGTCGTCTTTTTTGGGGGTTAATACTGGTTTTCATTTGTTGTGCTGCACATAAGATCCTGGCAGTCGTTTTGCTCCTCCTGTGCCAAAAGTTGCCGCCGGTAGATTTCCCATTCATTCCATCGGTATTCGCGTCTTATTGCCAAAAGGTGCATTACCCTCCATCCGCGCCGGTATATGGCTATTATTAATCTGAACATGACTGCCTGTTTATTTGGCGTTTGTATTGAGTACTGATTCAATTTCGGCGTGAAGCTTGCGGATCTGCTTCACCAGGTCGGTATCCCTGTCGTTATATTTTCCAAGTTTGCCACGGATAACCATGCTGGCATACTTTGGCGACACTCCAACCGTGCGTGCAATAATGGAATAGAGCCCCTCCTTCCCTCTCTTAAAATCTTTTATTTGTTTTTCCATTTATTTAAATTTAAATTTGGTTCCTGTTATCGGAACAAATATACAATAGATTTCGCCATTTGCAAGAGTTGAAACAAAATATTTCGCCAATAAAGCAAAGAATTTTGCAATTTATTGATTCAAAGAGAATCAGTAAGCGGAATTTTTATGCTAATGCAGGAATATCACGTGGCACTCTTGAAAGTCCAACAGGAATTACAGAAGACATAATGGCGAAATGTCTCGCCGCTTACCCAGAAATAGATATTATTTGGCTAGTAACTGGTAAAGAAAAACCTCCAGAGGTTATTGTTCCAGAATTGCCCCAAAAGTGTGACAAATGTGACCTTAAAGATGAGTTGATAGAAACACAGAGAAGATACATTCAACGCCTCGAAAACGACTTAAGACAACAGCCTGGTGACGCCGGGCAAAAAAGAAAGGCCGGGTAGTCCGGTTAAGGCAAAACAAGCCAGAGGCCGCGTCAGATGAACCTGGCAGCCCTAAAGAGTGTATAATAATCCCGTTTTTTACAGTTTCAGTTCACGCGCACGCGCTTTTACTTGCAGCCTGTTGCCGGTATTGTGTATATGTTTGTTATTATCAACTTATTGCATAATTAAACAATTTTTAAACGGTATTTTATTAAAGTAATAACCCCCCCCCCATTGTGTTATTTTTATCTTTTCTGACGTGTTTTTAAGCATTAACCCCCCTCTAATCATACTTATTTTTATTGGTTTTTGTCAACCCATTTGTCAACCCATTTGTCAACCCATTTCATTTTTAACCATTTTTAAGAAACCCGCGCACCTCATTTAAATGCCATTCAAACGCCAGGGCAAAACGGGGCTCCAGGAGCTTTTAAGGCCCCCAGTTAAAGGGATTGTGCGCTTTTTTTGAGATAATTAAAAATAACCCGTAATTTTGGGCAAAACGGGCAGGTATTATTAAACCTTAATTAAAGCAAATTCAACCAACATGCACAAATCGTTTTTTATTGCCGTTTTCAAAAAACCGCGTCAACACTGCAACACATGCGGATTCGCGGAAACTCGTTCAAACAACGTTTAAGTACAAATCGTTTTTGGGGCCTTAAGTGAACATTTTAACAGGTCTGCTTGTTTTAATAAAAATGGGGAAAAAAACAATACAATTTTAATTGGATAC
>CAIMVD010000178.1 GCA_903844815.1 uncultured Bacteroidota bacterium
CCCTGCCCCCCAGGGGGGGTGTTCTTAAATCCCCCCTTGGGGGGTTGGGGGGTAAAAACACAAGAATAGTAGAGTGGTCCCTGTGGTAAAATATTCTTTTCATGTTTGGTAATAATATTCCTTAACTAAACGCCATTGAATTGGGAATAGAGAAATTTTTTCCGGGAATCTCGCGAAAAAAAGCAATGTTTTTTATATGTTTACAATATCGGTGCAAGTTCAATGGGGAACTTCTGCTTAACATACCTAGTTTATTAAATATGTCCGACAGGGTAACAAAAAACTCACAGGGTGCTGAAAATTCCGGCGCAAAAAAAAGGCTGTTTATTAATTCGCTGAGTCTGTATATCTGCTCATTCCTGGCAGTTAAGATCGTAACAATATTATACAAGCTCGTTATTGCCTTTGTATTTAAGATTAAACCTGGTCTGATCGGCTTCAGGCTTTTCGGTCAGAATCCTCCCGATTCTCCTGTATGGAGGAAGATGAGCGTCATAGCATATTTTTCGGCCGACATTATTGTCCCTCTGATTCTTGCAGCTGCTGTCTTCCTGCTATGGATCAAGTACCACAAAAAAAAGACAATATGGATAGCCGGGTTACTCTGGGTTGGATTCTCTGCAATACTTAGCCTGTTTGGCGGGATAATGGCCGGGATTATTGCTAAGACCAACCAGTTCTTTTTTCTCCAGTGGCTGCTCATCCCCCATTTCAAGATGATGATAATCGCTATAACAATGGTCCCGGCACTTATTGTATCAGGCATATTTTACGATATACTTTTTATGATTACCAAGCCTTACTCGGGTTTCGGTGAAGGGACGACACAGAACAAGAAGATTCTTGTTTACAGTGTATTATTGCCTGTACTTGCAGGATCATTCATCCTGGGTGTTGCATCGATACCTGCCTTTGACCTTTACTGTGCCCTGGAGCTGGCTTCCGCTGTTCTTCTGGCGTTGCCTGTACTCTTTTACATTAAGATTGAAAAACCACCAAGGAACAGCACAGGCTTTTCAGGGAAATTATACAGGGTGCCGCTAATCGCCTCTGCTGCCGGAGCCGTTCTGTTTTTTGCGGCCAACCTTATTTTGCGGCAATGAATGAAGAAAAAAGCCTGCATACTCACCTGAAGGCTCTGATTGATGCCAACAGAGGTGCAATAATATCAATAACTGTAATTATCACAATATCCTTTTTACTGCTCTTCCTTCCGCGATTTGCAGAATCGGCTACCTTACTTATCACCTCCCTTGTCACATCCATGGCTGATGCTTTAGTAAGAATTTTAGCATCAGGAATAAGCCAAAAGGCCGGAACAATGAGTTTCACAGGAATTGAAGCCGGCAACGTAAACGGCGGTTTTTATTCTTTCAAATTCGTACTCTGGGCCCTGGTGATACCGCTTGCCATAAGCCGGCCGAAGGGATTAAGGAGTCTCTATCTTACTTTATCCATTATTCTGCTGATCGTACTTCTGAATATAATCAGGCTGGTACTTGCCTCATACACTTCCGGGGAAGGTAACCTGTTCACTTCGGGAGCCTGGTCACTTCCATACAGGATCATATTATTTCTGCTGCCGCTTTTTTTCATTCTGCACCGTGGTGCCGGCGACATCACAAAATCAGGTATATCATTTTTGAAAACATGGCGTGAAAATCAGTTCATTATCTTTATCGCGGCAGCCGTTATCGGATCGTTGCCAGGACTTCTTTACGGTAGTGGTTTTTTCCTTTTCGATGGGGTGATATGGATTGTCTTTTCAATGGCGAAGGGCATGCTGGCAGTCTTTTCGGTGACATCATCCTTCACTGGCAGGTATCTTACCAACGAACACACATCGATATACATGAGCGACAGCTGCGCAGGATTGAAAACAATCTTTATGCTAATCTCACTTATACTTCTCGGCAAAGGAAAAACTTTTCCGAAAATCAGCTTTGCCGCATTTGGAGTACTGTTTCTCCTTATTCTGAATGCAATCAGGGTAACAATTCTTTTCGAAATCAACAATGAAGGCGCACCAGCCGGAGTATTCGACTGGTGGCATTCAAATTTCAAGTACCTTTTCTACATTGCTGTAATGGCACTATGGCTATTCTGGTTGCAGATTCAGAGGCAGATCAGCCGGGAACCACAGGAATAAAAGAGTTACAGCAGACTGCCAGGAAAACCTGACTACTTTACTATTGTCATCTCATTCAGCAAATATCCCGCCCCTGCAAACTTATCAATGATAAAAAGTGCATATCGTATATCGAGACTGATATTCCTGCTCTGGGATGGATTAAAGGCAATGTCACTCGCTACACCCTCCCACGCCCTGTCAAAATTAACTCCAATAAGATGACCATCGGCATTAATAACAGGGCTGCCTGAATTTCCGCCGGTTGTATGGTTATTGGCTATGAAACATACAGGTACCTCACCGTCCTGGGTATAGGGGCCAAAATCACGGGTACGGTAAAGGGTCTTAAGCTTTTCAGGCACATCATAATCATAAATCGCAGGGTTATCCTTTTCCATTATTCCTTTAACCGTGGTATAAGGTTTAAAGTAAACTCCATCTCTGGATTCATATCCTTTAATGGATCCGTATGAAACCCTGAGCGTGGAATTGGCATCGGGATAGAACACCCTTGCCTTGTCGTACTCCATCTGTACCGTCATGAAGTCCCTGTTCAGCTTCTGTATCTCCGAGCTGACACGGCCAAGTTCGGGACGAACATTAGCATCAAGAAATTTATTTACATCTAAGATTAATAAATAAAAGAGGTCCTTATTCAGTTTGGATACCGATGATTTATTAAACGATCCGATAAAAGCCTTGAATCTTACCTGATCAGTGAATACTGACTTATCATACAGTTTATCAGCGATTTTTGAAAAATCTCCCTTACATGAACTTTTAATCTTTAAATATTCCGGCGCCTGCCATTCCGGAGCAAGATTCTCACCATACATTGTCATTAAGGCAATAAAAAGTTTTTTATCAGTACCTGCGTCATAATTCTTAAAAAAACCATCAGCAGAAGCCAGAAGGTTCGCTTTGGCAGTCTTGATCTTTTCTGCATCAGGAGTGGCATTATAGAGATCAGCAAGTGACTTTATATTTCGCGAAAAGCCTATTGCCTCGACACCGCCGCTAAATACTTCACTCGTATAACTGCTGACAGGATTCAGTTCATTCAGTTTAGAATAGAGCTCAGCATAACGAGGTAGTATTTTCCCATATTTATCTATACGCTCCTTATCAGCATTTATCCATTCTGTAAGCTTACTTTCAAACTCCCTTTTCTTATCTATCGTTTTCATCCTTTCGAGTCCCTGGTTTTCACCAATCCATTTTTTCCAGGAATTGGAAAGACCGGCTTTTTTTGCAGAATACTGAATCCTTATGAGTTTGTCGCTATTCATTGCAGCATCGATAATGTCGATTTTTTTAGTTCGGATTTCTATCATCTTAGGATTGAGATAATTCTTCACCATATCGACATGATAAGAAGGAACGTATTCTGAAGTGGATCCAGGATATCCGAAGACCATTGTAAAATCACCCTCTTTTACCCCTTTTAGTGAAATAGGGAAATGGTAAAGAGGCTTGTATGGAATATTATCCTTAGAATAATCGGCTGGTTTGTTGTCTTTTCCGGCATAGATCCTGAATAATGAGAAATCGCCGGTATGGCGGGGCCAGATCCAGTTATCGGTATCACCACCGAATTTCCCGATTGATGAAGGAGGAGCGCCTACAAGCCTGACATCCCTGAATGATTCGTTTACAAAGAGGAAGTACTGGTTACCCATATAAAACGGTCTGACAAAAGCGGAATAATTGTTGCCTTCGGCAGCCTTCTTCCTAATTTCAGCCATGTTGGAATTAATCTTTTTATCGCGTTCCTCCGCCGTCATTTCTTTTGTGACTCCCTCCATGACCTTATCAGTAACATCCGCCATACTCTTCAGAAAGGTAACGGTCAATCCGGGGTTTGACAGCTCTTCTTCCCTCGACATGGCCCAGAAGCCATCTGTCAGATAATCATGTTCGAGCGAGGAATGTTTCTGGATCTGACCGTAACCGCAATGGTGGTTGGTTATCAGTAGCCCATCGGGTGATATTACCTCGCCTGTGCATCCGCCTCCGAATGAAAGAACGGCATCCTTCATGCAGGCCTTGTTAACACTGTAAATATCCTCTGCAGAGAGTTTAAATCCTTTCTCCTGCATTAATTTAATATTGTACTTTTCAATAAGCAGGGGGATCCACATCCCTTCGTCGGCCCTGGAGAACGGGGCTGCAAAAATCATTAAAGTCAACGCAAATGCGAGCAGTTTTGTTTTCATTTCAATATTTGGTTAATAATATACTAATCAATTTATAATCTTTTTATAGAAGGCACGGATTACAAATCCGCGCCAGCTTTGGTCTTTTTATAGAAGGCACGGATTACAAATCCGCGCCAGCTTTGGAGATGATCATTGGCACGGATTACAAATCCGCGCCAGCTTTGGAGATGATCGTTGGCACGGATTACAAATCCGCGCCAGCTTTGGAGATGATCGTCGGCACGGATTACAAATCCGCGCCAGCTTAGGAGATGATCGTTGGCACGGATTACAAATCCGCGCCAGCTTGGTTTTTCATTTAAAGAACTAGTGGCTTCAGGCGTCGGGCTTCAGGCTTCAGGCTTCGGACCCTTTAATTTAACAAATTCCTGCAACTCCGTGTAAAGCCTCTGCACAGGCAGTCCTACAACATTAAAATATGAACCTTCGATATTGGTACAGCCAATTAAGCCAATCCAATCCTGAATCCCGTAAGCACCTGCCTTATCATAGGGATCATAATGGTCAATATAGTACTGAATCTCATTATCTGTAAGCGGGCAGAAAGTCACGTGGGTCGAAACTGTGAATGACCTCTCGTGAAGGTACGAAAATATACAGACCCCTGTGATCACCTCATGAGTGTTGCCCGATATTTTACCAAGTATACGTAAGGCATCCTTCTCATCCTCAGGTTTCCCAAGAACCTCCCCTTTGCACCAGACTATAGTATCGGCTGTGATAACAATTTCATTTTCAGCAATATCACCCTTAAACGACCTTGCTTTTGCTGTAGCTATATGAAGAGCAATTTCTTCTCCGGTGAGGCCATCAGGATAGGATTCATCATAATTCCTTAGGGCAACCTCAAATTCGATTCCAAGTTCCTTAAGCAACTGACGTCTTCTCGGTGAGCGCGAGGCAAGAATAATTTTATACCCTGAAAATTTATCGGAAGGTGTCATCCCAAAAGATTGAGTGTAAGTATTGCCTTTACCACAACAGAGTAAAGAATCCCGGTTATCATAACTACTTTCATGATTCTCCCTGCCAGGTGCAGCTCTTTCTTATTGCTTGCGAAAATAAGCCTGTAGATTACAAAAACAAGCGGTAATATTATTGCAACTGACAGGTAGGTAAGGGTTATTTTATCATTAATATAAAAGTACCACGTAAGGTAGAGCAGAACAATCGTAATGGATACAAGACAAATCGAGATGATTTTTGCAGGAAGAACGCCCATGACTATTGGAAGTGTGTTTCTTCCATGAGCGACATCGCCCTCAAAATCTTCAATATCTTTAATTATCTCACGGGCCATGGTTGTCAGGAAGGCAAAAAGCGCAAACCCTCCTACCCAGTAGAAAATAATATTGATATCGGGCAGCGATACGGCATTCACCTCATAGTACCTGTACAAAGCAGGCCACTCATAAAATGCAACCAGAAGCGGGACCATTGCCGTCAGAGCCGCAACCAGCAGGTTCCCAATAAGAAATTGCCTCTTGTAGCTTGCAGAATAGAAATAGAGAAGGCCCGAGACGACAAGGAACAAAGCACCAAGCATGAAATAACCCGATCTCCAGGAGATATAGAAACCTGCGGCTACTCCGGCGAGATTGAAAATATTGTGCCACATCATTGCCATACGACGCGGGATCTTTGTCCCAACAATGGCTCTTCCCTTGTTTATGAGATCGGTTTGAATATCGAAATAATCATTAATAACATAACCACCGGCGGTAATAAAAACCGTTGCTGCCACAAGCAGCACGAAATCGTACCATGGAAACCTGAGTGTCATGGGAATGATTTCTCCTGTCCCATTTCGCAAAACAACGCTCATCTTTCCAATAACCGGCTCGATTATTGCGTAGCGCATCAACACCATGGTCAGGATGACGATGAGAAGATTCTGCCACCGAATAATTTTAAGAAACTCTTTCATAAATTACCATTTATATGCATCTGTGTCCATCCATTTATTATTTAACCTGAGAACCTGTTCAATTACGTCTCTCACACAGCCTTCACCGCCTTTTCTGTCAGAGATGTATGATGAAACCTGCTTGACCTCACTATCGGCATCTGAAGGACAAACAGGGATGCCGGTGTGCCTTAACACTTCAATATCGGGGATATCATCGCCCATATAAAGAACATCGGAACTATTCAGGTTGTATTTATTCAGAAACTCATGAAAGTTGTCGATTTTTTTCTTGCTGTTAAGAAATATATCAGTAATGCCTAATGATTTAAGTCTTTTTTTATACTCTTTTGCATTGCCTCCGGAAATTATCCCGACATGGTACCCTTTTTTTACTGCCAGCTGAAGGGCATATCCGTCGCGGAGATTGACAGTCCTGTTGGGAACTCCGAAAGAATTAAGATTGATTGTCTGAAGCGAAAGTACGCCGTCGATATCAAACACAAATGCCTTTACTCTGCCAAGGTCTTCCTTAAAATTAGCCATTTATAACTGCTTTTTATTATTATCGATAATAGATTGTGTTACTTCACCATACAACCTGTTCAAACGCGGAGAGAAAGCGAGTAGTTCCAGATGTTTTTCAATAGTATTTAAATCATTCCGTACTGCCGGACCTGTCTGCGAATTTTCAGGACCTGCAGCCAATGCCTTTGAGAATGTTTCGGTTATCAGCGGAGCAAGAACCTCGAAGGAGAAGCCGGCTTCGGATGCTATCTGCTTAGCGGAGACAAGCATATGATTTGAAAAATTATTCACAAACACGGCAGCCAGATGTATCTTACTTCTTTGTTCAGGATCCGATTTATAAACCTTTGCTCCCAATGATACAACAAGATTCATGAGCAATTCTTCAGATTCATCACCAATTGATTCGATGAAAAAAGGAAGGTCTTTAAATATAAGTTTCCGACCGCAGGTAAAAGTCTGGAGTGGATAAAACACACCATTTTTAGCAATGGATACAGGAAAGATATCAGTGCCGAAACTTCCGGCGGTATGTACAACAAGCGTCTCCGGATCGCATCCGATCTCAACAAGAACATCGTGCAGACGATGATCGGGAACGGCCACGATAATAACATCATGTTTGCCTGAAAATTTAAGTTTGTCTGACCAGCCGGCGCCGCATTCAGTTGCAAGGGAGAGACCACTATCAGCCGATTCTGATACGATGAGGTTAATGATATGGCCAGCTGAATACAACGCCCGGCACAAAGCGCCAGCCACTCTTCCTGCTCCGACAAAAGAAATGGTGTATTGAGTCATGGCTTAATTTTTCTGAAATATACAAAATTAGCTTAAATAAAACAGCCGGACTTTGCCGGCTGCCTTGTATTCTGTAAAAAATGTAATTTCAAAAAAGTGTTATTTCTTACCAAACATATCTACCCTGACATCAGTAACATAGATCATATAGACTTTGTAATAAGACTGGTATGAGCTGTTGCTCGACTGGTAAAGAAAGTTGCATTCCCAATATGCCTGACCCGAAACCAGGAGAATATCTCCCGATTTAAAGTCCTTCATTCTTGGGAACATCTCGCCCGGATTGCAGAAATTGTAGTTCGAGTAAGGATTATCAACAGTGCTAAAGGTAATATTTGTTCCTGTTTCATTGAAATAGACAGTTGCCTGAGCATCGGTCATTGTAAACAGTATATCTCCGTCGCATCCGCATTTAGCCTGCTTTTTGCAGTCGGAAAAAGAGAAAAGCGGGGCCATGATTACCACTGCCACCAACAGTTTTCTGATTATATTTCCTCTCATTTAAGATACGTCTTATTGATTAATAATACTAAAAAACGTAAAGATGTCTTTTTTATTTCACGCCTGGGCTGTCGGCCCGCCAAAGTTCAGTGGCAAAACCGGTCCGGAATCCTTACCCTCCTTAATCTGCCCGTGTACTGACTCATACTTGTCAATATTATCCTCAAGAGCTGCAACAAGCCTTTTGGCATGTTCAGGAGTAAGGATAATTCTCGATTTCACCTGAGCCTTTGGAATTCCCGGCATTATCCTGATGAAGTCGATAACGAATTCAGAGGCTGAATGAGTTATAACAGCAAGGTTTGAATAAGTACCCTGAGCAACATCTTCATTAAGTTCGATGTTGATCTGGGCCGGGTTTTTAGGATCTGTCATCTCGGTAAATATTTAATTCTGCTTCTTTGACTTTGGAGCCGGTTCTGGTTCAGGATTTACGAGGCTCTCATATTCTTCAAGCGAACCGACGATAATACCTGTATACTGACGCTGTCCGGTACCTGCAGGAATAAGATGGCCGACAATTACGTTTTCCTTAAGTCCTTCAAGCCTGTCGATCTTACCAAGTATCGCAGCTTCATTAAGTACCTTGGTTGTCTCCTGGAAGGAGGCAGCCGAGAAGAAGCTGTTGGTCTGGAGTGCAGCCCTTGTAATACCCTGAAGTACCTGGCTTGAAGTTGCAGGAACTGCGTCCCTGGCATCTACAACCCTGAGGTCTCTGCGTTTAAGCACGGAGTTTTCATCCCTGAGTCTGCGTGTAGGTATTATCATACCTGGTTTAAGAGTCTGTGAATCTCCTGAATCGACAATTACCTTCTTGCCATAGATCCAGTCGTTCTCATCCATGAATTCAAGCTTATCAACAACCTGTCGTTCAAGGAATTTAGTATCTCCCGGGTCTACAATTTCAACCTTGCGCATCATCTGACGCACAATGATCTCAAAATGCTTGTCGTTTATCTTCACACCCTGCAGACGGTAAACTTCCTGGATCTCATTTACAATATACTCCTGGACTTTTGTGGGCCCTTTTATTGCAAGAATATCAGAAGGTGTAATGGCACCGTCGGAAAGTGGAATTCCAGCTTTAACATAGTCATTCTCCTGAACAAGAATCTGTTTTGAAAGGGGAACAAGATATTTTTTAGTCTCTTCTGTTTTTGATTTGATTGAAATCTCCCTGTTTCCTCTTTTTATTTTTCCGAAAGTAACCTCTCCGTCAATTTCAGAAACAATAGCCGGATTGGAAGGATTCCTTGCTTCAAATAATTCAGTTACACGCGGAAGACCACCGGTGATGTCACCAGATTTTCCTACGGCACGCGGAATTTTTGCGAGTACCTCTCCTGCTTCAACATTAGCATCAGTATCGACAACAAGGTGAGAACCAACAGGAAGGTTGTATACCCTTAGCTCTTCTCCCTTTGCATTTAAGATTTTGATAGCCGGGTTCTTTGTCTTATCCCTGCTCTCAATGATTACCTTTTCCTTGAATCCGGTCTGTTCATCAGATTCCTCGCGGAAAGTAATACCTTCAATCAGGAAGTCGTAACCGATCTTACCCGACATCTCAGAGATGATTACCGCGTTGAACGGATCCCATTCGCAGATTAATTTACCCTTTTCAATCTCCTGTCCCGGTTTAATATAAAGTTTGGAACCGTAAGGAATAGTGTGTGTTGTAAGAGCGATGCCGGTTTTCTTGTCAATGATTCTTAATTCTGCAAGACGTCCGATAACTATATCTATTTCACCTTTTTCATTATCCTTCTTAGGAACAGTTCTAACTTCCTCTATTTCGGCAATACCTCCATAACGGGCAACAAGCCGCGATTCGGTTGTAATGTTCGAAGCTGTACCTCCTACGTGGAAGGTACGGAGAGTAAGCTGAGTTCCGGGTTCACCGATACTCTGGGCAGCGATTACACCTACCGCTTCTCCTTTCTGAACCATTCTGCCGTTTGCAAGGTTACGCCCGTAACACTTGGCGCAAACGCCTTTTTTAGATTCGCATGTGAGAACCGAACGGATCTCAACCTGCTCTATCGGTGAATCTTCAATTTTCCGTGCTACGTCTTCGGTAAGTTCCAGACCCGATTCAGTTATAAGTTCACCTGTAAGAGGATGATAAACGTTATGTACAGTTGTACGGCCGAGAATCCTTTCATAAAGCGATTCAACAATCTCCTCATTTTTCTTTATGGCAGTTGCAACCAGTCCTCTCAGAGTGCCGCAGTCTTCTTCGTTAATAATGACATCCTGCGATACGTCGACCAGACGACGCGTCAGATAACCGGCATCAGCCGTCTTAAGAGCTGTATCGGCAAGACCTTTACGCGCACCGTGGGTCGATATGAAGTACTCGAGTACCGACAAACCTTCCTTGAAGTTCGAAAGGATAGGGTTTTCAATGATTTCCGATCCTGTTGAGCCTGATTTCTGAGGTTTAGCCATAAGGCCCCTCATACCTGAGAGCTGTCGGATCTGCTCCTTCGAGCCCCTTGCTCCGGAGTCGAGCATCATATATACTGAGTTGAAGCCCTGCTTGTCAGTTGAAAGCTGCTTCATAAGGGTCTGGGTAAGACGAGCGTTAACATGTGTCCAGATGTCAATGATCTGATTGTAACGTTCGTTGTTGGTAATGAAACCCATACTGTAGTTAGTCAGAACTTCCTCAACCTGCTCATAACCTTCGTTAACGAATTTTACTTTTTCATCAGGAATGATAACATCGTCGAGATTGAAGGACAAACCGCCCTTGAAAGCTGAATAGAATCCAAGATTCTTGATAGCATCAAGGAAATCAGCAGTTTTTGCAGTACCTGCAAGTTTAAGAACACGTCCGATGATATCCCTTAATGACTTTTTGGTCAGGATCTCATTAATATATCCAACCTCTGCAGGAACAAACTGGTTGAAAATAACACGGCCAACAGTTGTTTCAACAAGGTGGTTAACATATTCGCCGTCGACACGGTCGTTTACTTTTACCTTTATATGGGCATGAAGGTCAATTTTGCCTTCATTGTATGCAATATTTACTTCCTGGGGTGAGTAGAAGATAAGTCCTTCGCCTCTAACCTTTTCAGTCTCGCTGCTTTTTCTTCCCTTTGTAATATAATAAAGGCCAAGAACCATGTCCTGTGAAGGCACGGTGATCGGAGCTCCGTTAGCAGGGTTAAGGATGTTATGCGATGCAAGCATCAGCATCTGTGCTTCGAGTACTGCGCCGTTTCCGAGGGGAAGGTGAACTGCCATCTGATCACCGTCGAAGTCGGCGTTGAAAGCAGTACAGACCAGTGGGTGAAGCTGGATTGCTTTTCCTTCAATAAGTTTTGGCTGGAAAGCCTGAATACCGAGCCTGTGAAGTGTAGGAGCACGGTTCAGGAGAACAGGATGACCTTTAAGGACGTTCTCAAGAATATCCCAGACAACCGGATCTTTTCTGTCGACAATTTTCTTAGCCGATTTTACTGTCTTTACAATGCCTCTCTCTATAAGTTTCCTTATAATGAATGGTTTGTAAAGCTCAGCAGCCATATCTTTAGGAAGTCCGCATTCATGAAGTCCAAGTTCCGGACCGACGACGATTACCGAACGGGCCGAATAATCAACCCTCTTACCGAGCAGGTTCTGACGGAACCTTCCCTGTTTTCCCTTCAGGCTGTCGCTCAATGATTTCAGGGGTCTGTTTGCGTCTGTTTTTACAGCATTTGCCTTGCGTGAATTATCGAAAAGAGAGTCAACCGCTTCCTGAAGCATACGTTTCTCATTACGGAGAATAACTTCCGGAGCTTTAATCTCAATAAGTCTTTTAAGACGGTTGTTACGGATAATAACCCTGCGATAAAGGTCGTTAAGGTCGCTGGTCGCGAACCTTCCCCCGTCGAGTGGTACAAGAGGCCTTAATTCGGGTGGTATTACAGGGACAACCTTAATGATCATCCATTCAGGTTTATTCACGTGGCGTGAATCCCTGAATGCTTCAACAACCTGAAGACGTTTGAGTGCCTCATTTTTACGCTGTTGCGAAGTTTCGGTATTTGCCCTGTGACGAAGAGAATATGACATCTCGTCGAGGTCGATACGGCTGAGAAGCTTATAAAGTGCTTCTGCGCCCATATCTGCCACGAATTTATCGGGATGAGTCTCTTCGAGGTACTGATTTTCTTTTGGAAGCGACTCGGTGATCTCGAGATACTCTTCTTCGGTGAGGAAATCGAGATATTTAACACCATCAATGGCTTTGATACCCGGATTGATAACAACATATCTCTCGTAATAGATAATTGAATCAAGCTTCTTTGTAGGAAGCCCAAGAAGGTATCCTATTTTATTAGGCAGGGAACGGAAATACCAGATATGAGCTACAGGTACAACAAGGGAAATATGTCCCATTCTTTCGCGACGCACCTTTTTTTCTGTTACCTCAACACCACAACGGTCGCAAACTATTCCTTTATAGCGGATCCTTTTATATTTTCCGCAATGGCACTCGTAATCCTTTACCGGACCGAAGATCCTTTCGCAGAACAAACCGTCGCGCTCAGGCTTGTAGGTACGGTAATTAATTGTTTCCGGCTTCAGTACTTCACCGCTTGAACGATCGAGGATCTCTTCGGGTGAAGCAAGGCCAATGGATATTTTCGAGTAACTGGTCTTTGTTTTGTTATCTCTTCTGAATGACATATACTGAATATTTTTTAATCAAAAACTAAAAATTCAAAACCTGCGTAACGCTTAGTCAAGAATTACACTAAGTCCGAGACCTCTCAGTTCGTGAAGCAGAACATTTAGCGATTCCGGGATACCTGGCAAAGGCATTGGTTCGCCCTTGACAATTGATTCATATGCCTTGGCACGGCCAACAACATCATCGGATTTAATTGTAAGAATCTCCTGAAGAATGTGTGCTGCACCAAATGCTTCAAGTGCCCAAACCTCCATTTCACCAAAACGCTGACCTCCGAATTGTGCTTTACCGCCTAAAGGCTGCTGGGTTATCAGTGAGTATGGTCCAATTGAACGGGCATGCATCTTATCGTCGACCATGTGGCCGAGTTTAAGCATATAAATAACTCCTACGGTTGCAGGCTGGTCGAATCTCTCGCCTGTTCCACCATCGTAGAGGTAGGTCTTTCCGAATTTCGGAACTCCGGCCTCTTCGGTATATTCATTTATCTGGTCGATTGTTGCACCATCGAAAATAGGTGTAGCAAATTTCAGGCCCAGCTTCTGTCCTGCCCACCCAAGTACAGTTTCATAGATCTGCCCGAGGTTCATCCTGGAAGGCACTCCAAGCGGGTTAAGAACGATATCAACAGGAGTTCCGTCTTCGAGGAAAGGCATATCCTCGGCACGAACGATCCTGGCAACGATACCCTTGTTACCGTGACGTCCTGCCATTTTATCACCAACCTTGACTTTCCTCTTCTTGGCGATATAAACTTTTGCCAGACGAACTATCCCTGCAGGCAGTTCATCGCCAATAGTGATATTGTATTTTTTGCGCTTATAAACACCATCTATCTCCTTGTACTTTAAAATATAGTTATGGAGAAGCAGTTTGATACTATCGTTTTTCTTCTTGTCAGTAGTCCATTTGCTCGGATTAACATTCAGAAAATCAATATCCTGCAATTGTTTCAGGGTAAATTTGCTTCCTTTGCCGATTACATCGACATTAAGATAGTCCTTAACACCCTGTGAGGTTTTTCCGTTTACAAGGATAAAGAGCTTATCCACGAGTCGGGCCTTAAGGTCTTCAACATTCCTGTTGAAATCCGTTTCGATCTTATCGAGCAGGGGTTTTTCAACGGCTTTGGCTTTCCTGTCTTTGATAGCCCTTGTGAAGAGTTTCTTGTCGATAACAACGCCCTCGAGTGATGGACCTGCTTTGAGTGAAGCATCCTTTACATCACCTGCCTTATCACCGAAGATTGCGCGAAGAAGTTTCTCTTCAGGTGAAGGGTCTGATTCACCTTTAGGTGTTATTTTGCCGATAAGTATATCACCCGGCTTGATTCGTGCACCAATCCTGATAAGTCCATTCTCATCGAGGTTTTTGGTTGCTTCCTCGCTCACGTTTGGAATATCGGAAGTAAGTTCCTCAAGACCGCGTTTAGTATCGCGCACTTCAAGCTGATATTCATCGATATGCACCGAGGTAAAGTAATCTTCCTGAACAACTTTCTCGGAGATTACGATAGCATCCTCAAAGTTGTAACCTTTCCATGGCATGAACGCCACCTTGAGGTTTCTTCCCAGCGCCAGTTCACCATGTTTTGTACCATAACCTTCAGTAAGTACCTGTCCCTTTGTCACCTTTTCGCCCTTGCGAACGATAGGAATAAGATTGATACAGGTATTCTGGTTAGTCTTCCTGTATTTCGAAAGGAAATAACGCCTGATGTCATCATCGAAGCTTACAAATTTCTCTTCGTCGGTACGGGTATATCTGATAACTATTTCATTTGAATCAACAAATTCAACGATTCCGTCGCCTTCTGCAACATTAAGAATACGGCTATCCCTGATAACCTGAGCTTCGAGGCCTGTGCCAACGATCGGAGCTTCGGGGTTAATAAGCGGAACTGCCTGGCGCATCATGTTCGATCCCATAAGAGCCCTGTTCGCATCATCGTGCTCGAGGAACGGGATAAGAGATGCAGCGATTGAAGCAATCTGGTTTGGAGCAACGTCCATAAGGTCGACTTTCGAAACTTCTTCGAAAGGATAGTCAGCCTCATAACGGCATTTTGCCCTTACATTTTCAAAATGTCCGTCTTTTGTAAGAGGGGCATTTGCCTGGGCAATCATTTTTTCCTCTTCTTCCTCAGCACTAAGCCATACAATGCCATCGTCGGATAAATCCACCTTGGAGGTATCCTTGCCTGACAGGGCCAGTGATGCTTCAGGATGAATAACCTTAAGGTACGGCGTTTCAATGAAGCCGAGTTCATTTATCTTGGCAAAAACGCAAAGAGAGGATATAAGACCGATGTTAGGACCTTCAGGTGTTTCAATCGGGCAAAGCCTTCCATAGTGAGTATAGTGAACGTCCCTTACTTCGAAGCCTGCACGTTCACGGGAGAGACCGCCTGGTCCGAGAGCCGATAAACGACGCTTGTGTGTCATTTCGGCGAGCGGGTTTGTCTGATCCATGAACTGGGAAAGCTGATTTGTTCCGAAGAAGGAATTAATAACCGATGAAAGGGTTTTAGAATTAATCAGGTCGACAGGTGTAAACACCTCGTTATCCCTGACGTTCATTCTTTCACGGATTGTACGAGCCATACGGGCCAGTCCAACGCCGAACTGTGCATAAAGCTGTTCACCTACGGTACGTACCCTTCTGTTACTAAGGTGGTCTATATCGTCGATGTCGGTTTTAGAGTTAATAAGTTCGATCAGGTAACCGATAATCTTGATTATGTCCTCACGTGTGAGGATCTTTACTCCCATGTCGGTTTCGAGACCAAGTTTCTTATTGATCCTGTAACGTCCTACTTCTCCAAGGTCATATCTCTTGTCGGAGAAGAAAAGTTTGTCGATTACGTCGCGGGCAGTTGCCTCATCGGGTGGTTCTGCGTTGCGAAGCTGACGGTAAATATAGATAACCGCTTCCTTTTCGGAGTTACACGGGTCTTTCTGAAGAGTATTGTATATTATTGCATAATCCGAGAGAGTAGAATCATCCTTGTGCAGGAGAATTGCCTTTGCACCTGAATCAACAATCATATCGACATTCTCCGCTTCAATAACGGTTTCCCTGTCGAGGATTACTTCATTTCGTTCAATTGAAACAACCTCGCCTGTATCCTCATCGACAAAATCTTCCACCCACGTCTTGAGCACTCTGGCAGCCAGTTTGCGTCCGACGAGTTTCTTGATATTTGTCTTTGAAACCTTATGTTCTTCGGCAAGATTGAAAATCTCAAGTATCTCCTTATCGCTTTCGAAACCGATAGCCCTGAGGAGAGTAGTTACCGGCAGTTTTTTCTTTCTGTCGATATATGCATACATGACATTATTAATGTCGGTGGCAAATTCGATCCATGATCCCTTGAAGGGAATGATTCTTGCCGAATAGAGTTTAGTACCATTTGCATGGACGCTCTGGCCGAAGAATACGCCCGGAGAACGATGAAGCTGAGAAACAACAACACGTTCAGCGCCATTAACAACAAAAGTTGCCCTGTCGGTCATGTAAGGAACGGTTCCAAGGTACACATCCTGGATAACTGTATCAAAATCCTCGTGTTCGGGGTCGGTACAGTATAGTTTTAATTTGGCTTTAAGAGGAACGCTGAAGGTAAGTCCGCGTTCGATACATTCTTCAATTGTGTAGCGTGGTGGGTCAATATAATAATCCAGAAATTCAAGAACGAAGTTATTCCTTGTATCAGTTATAGGGAAGTTTTCGGTAAAGACCTTAAAGAGACCCTCTTTTTTCCTGTTTTCGGGAGTAGTTCCAAGCTGAAAAAACTCACCGAAGGATTTTAACTGAATCTCCAGAAAATCAGGATAGTCGAGCTGGTTTTTTCTGGAGGCAAAACTTATTCTTTCCGTATTTTTTGAGGACATTTATTAAAAGATTAAGTGAACTTATTATTTAAAGAACAAAAAGGCTTAGTCCCGAGTGCTCGGGACTAAACCTAAAACCCGGTATTCGGGTATAACTTATTTAAGTTCAACTTCAGCGCCTGCGTCTACTAATTGAGCTTTAATAGATTCTGCTTCTTCTTTGGTAGCACCTTCTTTGATCGGAGACGGAGCAGCGTCAACGACGGCTTTAGCTTCTTTCAGACCAAGACCAGTGATATCTTTAACAAGTTTAACAATCTGTAATTTCTGACCACCTGCTGATTTGAGGATAACGTCAAATTTTGATTTTTCTTCAACTACAGGTGCGTCTGCTGCTGCAGGAGCTGCCATTGTCACTGCTGCTGCGGCTGGCTCAATACCATACTCATCTTTAAGTATTTTAGCCAGTTCGTTTACTTCTTTTACAGAGAGGTTAACCAGTTCTTCTGCAAATTTCTTAAGATCTGCCATTTTTATCGATTTTAAATTTGATTATACTTTATTATTCTTCTCTTTTTGATAGTGTTTCAAGAACACCATGAATCGTTGTTCCTCCCGATTGAAGGGCACCGATAACGTTACGGGCAGGCGATTGCAACATAAATATCACATCACCGATCAGTTCTTTCTTAGTCTTAACTGAGACGAGTGCATCAAGCATCTTGTCTCCGACATAAACTGATTCCTGAACGTACGCGCCCTTAAGGACAGGTTTATCATGTTTTCTGCGGAACTCTTTGATGAGTTTTGCAGGGCCGTTTCCGGTTTGTGTAAACATGATGGACGTGGCACCTTTAAGAACCGGATAGAGTTCTTCAAAGTCTCCGTTAGTCTGCTCAAGCGCTCTCTTAAGAAGAGTGTTTTTAACGACCATAAGTTTAATGTCGTTTTCGAAGCACTTTCTTCTAAGGAGACTTGTATCAGCTGCATTAAGCTGAGCAGTATCAGTCAGATAAAAATGGCTGTACTCTTTTAGTTTCTCAGCAAGGCTGTCTATGATAGCATTTTTCTCTTCGTGTCTCATTTTTCTTTCAACTTTTTACTTAACTAATTAATCATCAAGGCCTTTAGGGTCAACCTTAACACCGGGGCTCATAGTACTGGAAAGGAATACGCTACGAATGTAGGTTCCTTTAGCAGCAGCCGGTTTAAGTTTGTTTACCATTGAGATGAACTCTCTTGCATTCTCGATGATTTTTTGCGGTTCGAATGAGACTTTTCCGATAGAGGCATGAACGATTCCGGTTTTGTCAACCTTGAAGTCGATCTTCCCCTGCTTCACTTCTTTAACAGCCTTACCAATTTCCATAGTAACAGTTCCACTTTTGGGGTTCGGCATCAGTCCGCGGGGACCGAGTATTCGACCTAACTGACCGACCTTCCCCATAACAGATGGCATGGTTATAATAACGTCCATGTCTGTCCAACCACCCTTGATCTTTTCAACAAAGTCGTCAAGACCAACAAAGTCAGCACCAGCTTCCCTGGCTTCAGCCTCCTTATCGGGAGTACAAAGCACAAGTACACGTGTTTCGCGTCCTGTTCCGTGAGGAAGAGAGACGACGCCGCGGACCATTTGGTTGGATTTTCTTGGATCAATACCTAACCTTACATCTAAATCGACAGAAGCATCAAATTTTGTCTTGGTAATTTCCTTTACCAGAGCAGAAGCTTCTTTCAACGTATAAAGTCTGTCTTTTTCAATTTTTTCAAGAGCAAACTTCTGGTTTTTGGTAAGTTTAGTCATTTTTTCTCCTAATTAATTATTTACCGGGAATTCGCCCTTAACGGTAATTCCCATACTTCTGGCGGTACCAGCTACCATTTTCATGGCGGACTCCAGCGTAAAGCAGTTCAAGTCCACCATTTTCTCCTCAGCAATTGTTTTGACCTGGTCCCATGTTATTGAAGCCACTTTAGCCCTGTTGGGTTCCTGAGAACCTTTTTTTGCTTTTGTTACTTCCAAGAGCTGAATTGCTACCGGTGGTGTTTTTGTGACGAAATCGAATGATTTATCAACATAAACTGTTATTACAACCGGGATAATTTTTCCAGCCTTGTCCTGGGTCCTCGCATTAAATTGCTTACAGAAATCCATTATATTTACACCTTTCGAACCCAGAGCGGGTCCTACAGGTGGAGATGGATTAGCCGCTCCGCCTTTGATCTGTAGCTTGATAAGTCCAGCAACTTCTTTTGCCATAATTTTAAATTTGCGTATTTATTGCGAGTAAATGATAGTTATTCAGGAAGCATTATGAATATTACAACTATCAATATCTTCTGTTAATTTTCTTTTTCTACCTGCATAAAACTAAGCTCAAGCGGGGTTTTTCGTCCGAAGATTTTAACCATCACCTTTAGCTTTTTCTTTTCTTCATTAACCTCTTCAATAATGCCTGTAAAGCTGTTGAAGGGTCCATCGATGACCTTAACTGATTCTCCCACGAAGAAGGGTACGTTCAATTCTTCATCGCTGGCGTTAAGCTCATCCACCTTACCGAGTATACGGTTAATTTCGGGTTTTCTGAGAGGAACCGGTTCACCGTCCTGTGATCCCAGAAATCCAATTACATTTGGAACATTCCTGAGAAGATGTGGTATCTCTCCTACAAGAACAGCTTCTACAAGAACATAGCCTGGAAAGAATGTTCTCTCCTTGCTTATTTTCTTGCCAGCTCGTATCTGGTAGACTTTTTCGGTTGGAATAAGGACCTGTGAGACATACTCTTCAAGCTTGAGACGTGCTACTTCGCTATCAATGTATTCTTTAACTTTCTTTTCCTTTCCCCCGATAGCCCGAAGCACATACCACTTCTTTACATTCTCACTCATCGGAATACTCTCCTGTTTAAAATAATAAACTGTAAATGAATTCCATTGATCTGCTGAAAATGAAATCCATTCCTGCAACGATCAATGCAAACAGAAGCGAAGCAACCATCACCAGCACTGCACTGTTCTGGAGTTCAGCCCATGATGGCCAGGTTACTTTGTGAACAAGCTCTGTATATGATTCCTGAAAATATCCTTTTATATTCATCGTACTATCTATCAATATTTAGCACGGGAGGAGAGACTCGAACTCCCGACACCTGGTTTTGGAGACCAGTGCTCTACCAACTGAGCTACACCCGTATCTTAAATAAGGTAGATTCATGAGTGTTCATGAATCTACCATCATTTATTTTACTGAATAGTTATTCAACTATCTCAGTTACCTGTCCGGCACCAACTGTTCTTCCGCCTTCGCGTATTGCGAAACGCAGTCCAACATTTATTGCAACAGGGTATATCAGATCAACCGTGATTGTTACGTTATCACCCGGCATTACCATTTCTGTTCCTTCAGGAAGCGTGATCTCACCTGTGATATCAAGTGTCCTGATATAGAACTGTGGCCTGTATTTGTTATGGAAAGGAGTGTGGCGTCCGCCTTCTTCTTTCTTCAGTACATAAACCTCAGCTTTTACTTTGGTATGAGGTGTTATTGAACCCGGTTTTGCGAGAACCATACCTCTTTTAATTTCTTTCTTGTCGACACCGCGAAGAAGAAGACCTACGTTATCACCAGCTTCACCCCTGTCGAGGATCTTACGGAACATCTCAACTCCGGTACATATAGATTTGCGTTTTGAGGCGTGTAAGCCGATAAGTTCAAGTTCATCACCTGTATTGACAACACCGGTTTCGATACGTCCTGTAGCAACTGTACCACGTCCTGTGATTGAGAATACGTCTTCAACCGGCATAAGGAATGGTTTTTCATTTTCACGGGGAGGTATCGGAATGTATGAATCAACTGCATTCATAAGTTCCATTACTTTATCTTCCCACTCTGGCTCGCCTTTCATAGCTCCGAGAGCAGAACCACGGATGACAGGTGCAATGTCGCCGTCAAAATCATAGAAGCTCAGCAGATCACGTACTTCCATCTCAACCAGTTCGAGAAGTTCTTCGTCGTCAACCATGTCGACTTTGTTCATGAAAACGAGGACCTTGGGAACGTTTACCTGGTGAGCAAGAAGGATATGTTCACGTGTCTGAGGCATTGGGCCGTCATCAGCAGCAACAACGAGGATAGCACCGTCCATCTGGGCAGCACCGGTAACCATATTCTTGATATAGTCAGCGTGGCCGGGGCAGTCAACGTGTGCATAGTGACGAGCTGCAGTCTGATACTCAACGTGAGCAGTGTTGATGGTAATACCTCTTTCTTTTTCTTCAGGGGCATTATCAATTGAGTCAAAATCTCTGATTTCAGAGAGACCCCTTTTGGCAAGTACCATAGTGATCGCTGCCGTAAGGGTGGTCTTACCATGGTCAACGTGACCAATTGTACCAACGTTCACGTGCGGTTTCGACCTATCAAATTTTTCTTTTGCCATAACTCCAAGCGTATTAAATTTAGTTTATCTATAATCAGTCATTGTTCCTTTTTCCTGTTTCCTGTTGAGCCGGAGGGGGGAATTGAACCCCCGACCCCTTCCTTACCAAGGAAGTGCTCTACCCCTGAGCTACTCTGGCATCAAAAAATGAGCGGGAGACGGTACTCGAAACCGCGACCCTTAGCTTGGAAGGCTAATGCTCTACCAACTGAGCTACTCCCGCTTATTATTGTTATCAGACTCTAACCATTTTTAAATTGGTGATTAACAGAGGATTCGAGTCATTTCCGTTTATTGTGGGGAGAGCAGGATTCGAACCTACGAAGTCATTCGACAGCAGATTTACAGTCTGCCCCAGTTGGCCGCTTTGGTATCTCCCCAATATTAAACAGAGTCTTCATTAATAAGACACACATTTACAAATCTTTCCAGAGCCGATGAAGGGATTCGAACCCCCGACCTGCGGATTACAAATCAGCTGCTCTGGCCAACTGAGCTACATCGGCGATTTAAAGAACACCCCGCCTGAGTAAAACAGACCCTCAAAAAACGGTTTGCAAATGTATGAATTAAAATTTTATTTTTCAAAATAATTCTGAATATTTTTATCAGTAGATTTATCAAACACCTCTTTTCTTCTCTTTGTGCTTGGCTATCTGCTTCTTAAGTGCATCTATCGCTTCATCGGTAGCTTCTTCAAAGGTCTTACTCTGCTTTCTGGCAAATAAGGGACCACCCGGTAACTCCAGTTTTATCTCACTAATCTTGTTCTCCCGCTCCTGATCTTTATCAAGCCGAAGATAAACTTCGGCATTCACGATATCCTCATCATACTGGGTGAGTTTCTCCAGTTTCTGATGAACAAAATCGATTAGCTTTTTATCGGCATCGAACCGAACCGAATGAATCTGAATGTTCATAGTAGTTCCTCCTGATTATTTTGATTAATATTAAGCTCTTGGATGAGCCTGTTTATATACTTTCATGAGTTTCTCAAAGGTATTATGCGTGTAGACCTGGGTGGCTGACAAATTTGAATGTCCAAGCAACTCCTTTATCGAATTCAGATCTGCTCCCCTGTTAAGCATATGGGTTGCAAAAGTATGCCTCAAAACGTGAGGACTCTTCTTTTCGATTGTAGTTACTCCCGACAGGTAATTATTAACCGTATTATAAACATATTTTTCATACAGTTTTTCTCCTTTGTCGGTAACAAGAAACCACTCTGTCGCCTTCTCAGAAAATTCCGTATTCCTAGCCCTGAAATACTCCTCAAGATGCCTGACGAACTGATTTAACAGCGGTATTATCCTCTGTTTGTTTCTTTTCCCAGTCACCTTAACTGTACCTTCCCCCAGGTCAATATCCATGTCCCTGATCCCGATTAATTCTGCACGCCTCATTCCGGTCAGATAGAGCATCTCAATTATCATCCTGTCCCTCATTCCCCTGAATCCTTCCGGAAAGCAGGAATTGTCGAGAAGATGTCCGATAGCCTCTTCTTCTACGAAGACAGGAAGACTCTTTTTAGTCTTGGGTAAAACCACCTTTCCCAGCGGATCGCCTTTGACTATTCCCTCCTTCATGAGAAAACGGTAGTATACCCTTAAACAGGATATCTTCCTATGGACACTTACTGGTGAATAATTATTATCCAACAGACTGACAACCCATGCCCTGATATCATACGATGTTACAGGTTCAGGATCGGTTGGTTGACCCAACGATACCAGAAACTCTTCAAACTGCCCAAGGTCGTTTGTATACGACCTCACAGTATGAGAAGAATACCGCCTTTCAGCCTGCAGATATTGTAAGAATGATTCCTTATAACTCATAAAGGAACCCCTATCTGTTATGTTAATAATTCTGATCCTGAAAAACGACTATTCCTCGTTTTCCTGCAACTTCTGAACGTACATAGCCTTCTTAATCTCTTCTCTCCGGCGTACTGAAGGCTTTATAAAAGCCTGACGAGCCCTCAATTCACGAATGACTCCTGTCTTTTCAAATTTCCTTTTGAACTTCTTCAAGGCTCTTTCTATGTTTTCACCTTCTTTTAATGGTACAATGATCATAATTTATAATTCAGTTTTTAAACGAGGCGCAAAGTTAGAAATAGAAAAAGTCTTTTCAAAACTTTTATGACTTAAAATTTAATCATGCCAACCTGTTTTTAATTAGATAAAAAGAACTGTAAGTATCTCAACTTAATTTCCGAATACATAAAGTTAATGTTTTTTTGCTCCTGAAACAAATAAAAAAGTAAAAAACTACAATGAAGATACCTTGAGAGTAATTGTCAGACATAACCGCCTTAAACTGAATTGTCACTCACCAAATTTAAGGTAAGGCCTGATCTTTACCGATTTTTCGGTTGTAATTATCTTATTATCTATAAGCTCGTCCATTCCGGTTATTTTTCCCTGAAGCTCCCTGTATTTAAGAACTGACTTTATCTCGTAGCTTTCAAAATAGGGAAGCTTCGACAATTCGCGGAATCCTGCCGTATTGATGTTGATCATCTCAACCATTGATGAATCAGCGCTTACCATGGAGGATATCAGGTCGAAAGTCTCTTCCTTAAGTCCGTATACCTCCCTTAGCTGATCTACCCTGACAAATCCTCCAAGCAGATGCCTGTATTTTATTATCCTGGCCGAAAGAACCGGACCAATTCCCGGGAGGGAAACGAGTTCAGCAGAATCACAATTATTAAGATCGATCAGCGGTCTTTTTTTGTCTTTGATTATTATTCCCTTTTTCTTTATTGTATCAGCCTTCTGTACAATAAACGCCATGAGTTTTTCAGCCTTGACTGAGTCGAGGCCGTAAACTTTTTTCAGATCTGACGGTCGTCTGAACCGTCCCCCTTTCTCTCGGTAACTTATCAGAGTTGCGGCCTCCTGTTGCGACAGTCCCAGCAGTATGAGTGTGTCATATGAAGCTGTATTTGGATTAAAGGGAAAAAGAGAGATCTGGGAAGAAGCAATTACCTGCCTGTGGCTCCCATTATCATTATCACTGACAATGGTGGATGTTACATCTTCAGCCTTAATGCTGGTCTGAGGCACTGAATAACGCGCTGAAATAATGACAACAAGAATAATAAGCAGAATAAACGAAGATCTCCTCTCCCGCCTGGAATAACCAAACCAGTTCTTAATTGGTTCAATATTGATTTTCATTGTATAAATGCAACGCGACTACCTGCAATTTAGACAATAAATTTCTGAAAAACAATAAGCCCGATTGATTTTATCAGAAAGGATAGCCGATAGCCACAACAAGGGCAAAGTCATCCCTTCGGTACATCCGGTTCATTAATATCCACTTTGAGGCATCGGTCACAGCAGGATCCCTGAGTTTCATTCCTAGGTCTACCCTGCCAATAACGAATTTAAAGTCGAATCTGAAACCGATGCCGGTGCCCACTGCAATATCCTTATAAAAAGTACTGAGTTTAAACTGAGAACCCTCCCGTGCAGCGTCGTATCTGTAAGTATAAATGTTTCCTGCATCAAGGAAAACGGCCCCTTCAAGCATCCAGAAAAGCTTAAACCGGTACTCGGCATTTGCTTCAAGCTTAATATCTGCAGTCTGGGTCATAAAATTGGTAGTATCATTATAGGAACCAGGCCCCAGAGTTCGTACCTGCCATGCCCTGATCCCATTTGCTCCTCCTCCGAAGTATTGTTTCTCCACAGGGATTACAGTTGAATTCCCATAAGGTATTCCTATTCCGAAAAAGCCCCTGTAGACAATGGAGCTGACTGAATTGAAGATATAATTGTATCTGATATCAACGTCGGTTCTGACAAACTGGGCAAATGGCTGGCCAAAAACGGTATAAACACTATCCGCCTTCTGCGAACCTGAGAGTTTTTTAACCGCCGAAAGCATGTTGCCCGAGGATTCTACATTTAATCTCATAAACCAGTATTTCCGCGCCTTATTAATCTTCTGATTATTGAAGATAAAGGAGTAGTTACCGCCGAGCATCAAAACATCACGGTAACTTGCTGCCTGATATGGTGATTTTGCAATACTAACAGCAAAGGCAGAGTCTATTGAGGGAAGTTTCACCATATTTAACTGAAGCGGATTGACCAGATGTTCCCTGAAACTTCCCGACTTCCAGTCGTACCCGAAAGTGGCTGAAGCCATGGTCCTTGTAAACAATGGCATATTCTGGTAGTTATAGGCGGCAAGTATTGTAGTATAGGGGTTGTACTTCTTTACAAAATCTTCTTTATCAAGGAATGGAATAAGAAACCTGGGCAGCTTGAGGCTAGTCTCGAAACCATACTCCTGAGTATTTTTTGTTTTCTGGTGAGGAGTAGCTTCATAGGCTCCCTTGAGCTTCGTACTGAACAACTCAGCACCATGAAAGAGATTCTTGTCCTGATATATCAGGTTAACCCCACCTCCAAGATATCCGGCAGAGTTGGTCCCCTCAAGTTCAACCTTGAATGATTGCTGGCTCAGAAGGGTTAGCTGTATATTGCAGTCAAGAAACTGGGGAGCACCCGGTTTTGTGTCCTGTTCCGCAGATTCTTTATAATATATATTGACAAGACGGTAAACTTTTAATGTAAGCAAGTGGTTCTGCGACAGGTCAGTATTTGTAACATTATAAGTTGATCCGGGTTTAAAGAAAAGCGACTGAATAATAATGTCGTATTTAACTTCAGGGGATTTAGATGAAGAAATAAAATAATAGCCTTTGTAGAAGGTAGTATCAAGCTTTTTAAAATAGGCTTCACCGCCTTCCAAAGCATCTTTGGGAACAAAATCGGGATATACATAAATATTTTTTACCTTATAGATTGCGTGGGTCACAGCGGTAATCCTGTTACTGGCATCGATTTTCATAAGGTTCTTTATCCGGTAATAGATATCAACCTGCCTGTTGCCTATTGTACTATCTACTGCGAACGATATATGATCGCCCGAGAATTCATAAAAACCAAAATCCTTCACTATACGTTCGAACCGGGCCATTTCTTTCTGCATGATTTCCGTGTCGAACGGTTTTCCCTTCTCAATCAGGCAATTAATGGAATCGAAAAAATATAGTTTCCGGATATTTGTATCCGCAATATTGTAGTAAATATTTCTGACAGTAAAGGGAGGCAGAAGATCCACTGTATAGGTGACATCCGTTTTCCTGTTATCAGTTGTGATTGTATCGCTCACCCTGCTATCGAAATAGCCCTTCGATCCGATATACGACTTTATTTGCTGGCGGCTCTTGTCGATTTCATAGGAATCAAAAATTACAGGTTCTTCACCTATCTCCCTCAGCCAGTTGTGCGGCCATTTCTCTTTTTCAAGGTTTGAGAGGTTATAAAGCCCCAGATAGAATCTTGAGCCAAAAATCTTTTTATTTGGATTTTGCTTAATATATGGAAGTAGTTCACTCTTTTGTATTCCCTCCTTATTAATCTGAATATGGTTGTCATTCAGCAGTGATTCACCTTCAGGAACATATTTCGTAGGAGAGCATGATGACAATATCGAAATTAAAACAAGCAGGGTAATACTATACCACAGAGATGATGCATCGCCGTATAATGAGTACTTTTTCAAATTTTGTATCAACTTAATCAGCAAATATATCAATAATAATTCGCGTAACTTTGCGGATGGCTGTCAATCAGAAAAAAATTAACCTGTCAGGATATGTTAAGCAAAAACAAGGCAAAATTTATAATATCTCTTCAGAAGAAAAAAACCAGGGATGAAGAAAGACTCTATGTAATTGAAGGCGATAAAATCGTAGGGGAATTCCTTGCAGCAAAAATCAGGCTACACAGTGTAGTAGCCCGTCCTGAGTTTCTGAAGAGCCTCCACTCCGATTATCTCTCATATGCTGGTGAAATAACAGAGGTAAGCTTTGATGAACTGAGGCAGATCAGCACTTTAAAAACTCCCCATAACGCATTGGCTTTGGTTCCGATCCCGGAAACCTGCATGAATACTGATAATATTCCTGGTAGTTTATGTGCAGCACTCGACTTCGTTCAGGATCCTGGCAACCTGGGAACGATAATCAGGGCTGCTGCATGGTTTGGAATAAAGAATATTATCTGTTCAGAAAATTGTGTAGATGTATATAACCCAAAAGTAATCCAGTCGACAATGGGTGCCATTCTCCACGTAAATGTCTTTTACTGTGACCTGAAAGAATTTCTGGCAAGGGCTGGCGAAAGAAATGTACCTGTATACGGAACCATGCTCGAAGGCAGATCAATCTATAAATACGATCTTGATAATAGAGGGATCATTTTGCTTGGCAACGAATCGAAGGGAATCTCTGATGAGTTAAAGCCTTTTATAACAGAAAAAATTAAGATTCCGGGAATAAACACCGGAACCCCCGGAATTGAATCACTCAACGTAAGCATGGCTGCTTCGGTAGTTTTTTCTGAGTTTATGAGAAGAAGAGTTAATAAAAGTGAATTATAAAATTAAATTTGAGGCAAATTTTTAATAATGGAACAATCGAAATTCAAAGTTTACCGTATCAGGTGGATAATGCTGACAATTTATATGCTGATGGTTGCAGCGAATCAGTGTCTGTGGATTACTTTTGCTCCCATAACCGGTGACGCCACAAAATATTATGGTGTTACTGACCTTCAGATAGGCATACTTTCGATGTGTTTCATGATTGTCTTTATAGCAGTATCGATTCCTGCATCATGGATAATTGACAAATATGGTATTCGTGCCGGTGTTGGCACTGGTGCAGTTTTCACCGGAATTTTCGGCTTGCTCCGGGGATTTGCAGGAACGGATTACAATCTTCTTCTTTTAGCGCAGATTGGCATTGCGATAGGGCAGCCATTTATTCTGAATGCAATTACGAAACTGGCAGCAAGATGGTTCCCGATTGAAGAAAGAGCTACTGCAGCCGGACTGGGCACTCTGTCGATGTACATTGGTATCCTTGCAGGTATGACGCTCACCCCGTATCTGATCCTGAAGACCGGAATAGGCGGAATGCTTTATATTTATGGAATATTTTCGGTTGTCATTGCCGCCTTATTCCTGATACTTATAAAAGAGGGTCCTCCCACCGCTCCATGCCGTCCTGATCAGGAAGAACGATCACTGGTTTATGACGGACTGAAGCAGACCCTTCGTACAAGGGATTTTATCTGGCTGATGTTAATCTTCTTTATAGGACTCGGGGTTTTCAACAGTGTTACAACCTGGATCGAGGATATTTTGAGGCCCAGAGGGTTTTCAGCTACCCAGGCAGGTATAACCGGAGGCCTGATGATAGTCGGGGGCGTAATAGGAGCACTAATAATCCCTTTGCTTTCCGACCGTTACAAAAAAAGGACACCATTTATTATTATTGCACTTGTTGGTGCCACTCTGGGGCTTACAGGTATCACATTTGCAACTAACTACTGGTTGCTGCTTGGCTCGGGAATGGTACTGGGCTTTTTCCTTCTTAGTTCCGGCCCAATAGGTTTTCAGTACGGTGCTGAAATTACCTACCCTGCTTCGGAAGGCACTTCAAATGGAATGCTTTTGCTGGTAGGTCAGATCTCCGGAATAGCTTTCATTTTCGGAATGGATAGTTTTAAATCTTCGGTTACCGGGTCCATGACAAGATCATTGGTAATATTAATAGGGCTGATGGTTTTAAGCATTCTGATGGCGTTGCGTCTTAAGGACTCAACTTTCCTGGCTGAAGAAAAAGCTCAATAAGCGGGAAGTAGTCAAAAAAAATCTGAAGAGGCTATCATTCAGAATTCAGAATGTCATTTCTCTGGCTATAGCTTCGGCTGTCCGCATCCCATCGACCGCTGAAGAGACTATTCCACCGGAATAACCGGAGCCCTCTCCTACCGGATATAATCCTCTGACGTTTATGTGATGAAGCTTTTCCGGATCGCGGGGTATCCTAATCGGAGACGATGTCCTCGACTCAACCCCCAGAACAACTGCTTCATTAGTAAGAAATCCTTTCATCAGGTGTCCGAATAACCTGAAACCATCCCTGAGTGGACGGCCAATCGATTTGGGAAGCCAGCTGTGAAGAGGAGATGATGTTACTCCCGGGAAATATGAGACTTTCGGTAACGATGATGAAGACTCGCCCGAAACAAAATCGGCAAGCCGCTGTGCAGGAGCATGTTGCGTATGGCCTCCGTTTTTCCAGGCATCGCGTTCCATCTCTTTCTGGAATTCAATACCTGCCATTATTCCTGACTTACTGTATTTTGCCAGGTCTTCGGGCCTTACCTCCACAACAATTCCGGAATTGGCATAAGGAGAGTTCCTCCCCGACGGGGACATGCCGTTTACAACTACCTCCTCCTGTCCTGTGGCAGAAGGAACAATGAATCCGCCAGGACACATGCAGAATGAATAAACACCTCTGCCATCGACCTGTTTTGCAAGGCTATACGATGCTGCTGGAAGAGAATCTCCCCTTGAAGCGCCGTGATACTGGATTTGATCGATTAGCTCCTGGGGATGCTCAACCCTAACACCCATCGCAAATGATTTCATTTCAAGATCAATACCACGTGTGAGGCAGATCTCATAAATGTCTCTTGCCGAATGGCCGGTGGCCAGGATGACATATGGGCTCATATATTTTTCACCGCCCAATGTAACGACTCCCTTAACCGAACCACCCTCAACTATTATATCGGTAACTCTCTTTTCAAGAATAAAAAGGCCTCCCGCTTCAAGAATTGTGGCTCTGATCCGTGATATTATACCAGGAAGCTTATCAGTACCAAGATGAGGATGAGCCTCATACATTATGTTCTCATTTGCTCCGTTAAGACATAGCAATTCAAGTACCCTTGTATTGTCGCCACGTTTTTTTGACCGGGTATATAGTTTTCCGTCGGAATAGGTTCCTGCTCCTCCCTCGCCGAAACAATAATTACTATCGTCGTTGACAATCTGTTCCCTGCTTATCCTGGCAATATCCACCTTACGGGAAGAAACATCACGTCCTCGCTCAATAATGACCGGACGCAACCCCAGTTCGATCAGACGGAGAGCTGCAAAAAGGCCGGCAGGACCAGCACCAACGATAATAACCTCTTTTTTATTCGAAACATCCTGTTGACCGAAGGGCTTGATCAAAGTTGCAGGCTCCTCTCCTGTGATCACTTCCACAGAAAGGTTCACTCTTATGGTTTTCTTTCGGGCGTCAACCGATCGTTTAACTACTCTCACAGATGATACTGATGAAAGGTCGACCCCTGCAAGGGTCGCCGCAATCTTCTTGACTGAATCATCATCGGCTGCCGCTTTGGGAGCCAGGTTTATCTGAACTTGTTTTATCATAATTATTCAAAATGAAAAGCCAGTATCCAGATCTGCGAAGTCATCCTTTCAATGGCGTTGTAATACTGCTCGTAATTAGTTACTGATTCTTTTACCAGGACGTCACTAAAACCTCTCGACATCTTCACTTCTATCGAGAGCTTGAAATAAGTAAGATAAAAGTCAAATCCCGCTCCTGCTTCGTAATAGAGGTCAGGCCTCACCAGGCGTATGTAAACAGGCTTTTCGGAATCGAATTCCTTTTTCCCCGCAAGGTCGTACCTGAAATTAAATCCACCAATGACATAAGGGCGGATATTATTAAGTCTGTCTCCCTTGAGTTTAAGCAAAAGAGGAAATTCCAGGAATGAGGATTCAAGTCTTTGCTCACCAAACAAATAATCAGGCGAACTGACAGGTTTGGTCAGATCATAATAACTTATAACTCTCTGACCAAAGGATACCCCCGGCAGAAATCTTAAATCGAAGTATTTTGCCGGCTTTAAATTTGTAACAATCTGAATATTGATTCCCGGATTAAGGGTTGTTAGTTCAGGTCTGATATGATTGGATGCAAAAAAGGCCTGATTTGGCGTAATATTAAAATCCATTGTATTAAAGCCCAGGCTGAATCCGAAATGGAAAAATTTATCATCGTACCACGACTGGTTCTTTGGCTTCTGCTTCTGCCCCGAGAGCGGGAGACTCAAAAACAGCAACAGTAGCGGTAATAAAGTATATAAAGTTCTTCTTTTCAACTCCTGTGAATTAAATATTCAACATTCTAAGGTAATAAACTGAAGTAGGTACTAATTATTGCGCTTATTCTTTAATACCGGTATAAATGCTTGCCACTCCTCCGGTAAGCTTAACCTGTTTTGTCGCTTTAAAGCCTGCATTGCCAAGGAGTTTAAGAAATTCCTCATTGTCGGGGAAGTTCATCACCGATTCGGGAAGATAAGTGTAAGCCGATTTGTCTTTTGAGAATAAACGTCCGAAGAGTGGCAGTATTCTGCTGAAATAAAAATTATATACAGGTCTGAAAGGAAAGGACTGGGGTTTTGAGAATTCAAGGACCATAATCATTCCTCCAGCCCTCATTACGCGCCTCATCTCTGTGAGCCCCTTAAGCGGATCTGCAAAATTCCTGACCCCGAAAGCAACCATTGCAACATCATAAACATTATCGCCGAATGGAAGATTTTCAGAGTCCCCTTCAATAAGTTCAATTTTATCGGCATAACCTTTCTTAAGAACCTTTTGCCTTCCGATTTCAAGCATATTGGCTGAGATGTCGATACCGGTTATTTTTGAAGGATTGTAACCCATGGCGGTAATTGCCAGATCACCTGTACCTGTCGCCACGTCGAGTATGACAGGGTTTTTATATGCCTTGAAAATTGTCCTAATAGCTCTTTTTCTCCATAGCCGGTCGATACCGAACGATAAAAAATGGTTCAGGAAATCATATCTCCACGCGATAGAATTGAACATCGACCTCACCGCGGCTTTCTTATCACTTATATTGTTTTCAGGCTGGTTTTCCATGGCAGAATAAAAGGCAAAGATAGAATTATTGGCAATAAACCGGCAGGAGTGTTGAAAATAACGGATTGCGGATTGCGGATTGCGGATTGCGGATTTGTTGTGGCAGCCTATATTTTAAATACTTCCCGAATTATTCCTATTTTTGTCGAAATATCATAACTCTCAGAATGAATAAAACAATTTTGATCACAGGAGCTACTTCCGGTTTCGGGAAGGCCATTGCCTTGCGCTTTGCAGGTAACGGATATAACATTATTATTACAGGAAGAAGGAAGGAGAGGCTTGATGAACTTGAGAAGGAACTTCTTGAATTCGAAAATACAAAAGTACTCGCACTCAATTTTGATGTCAGGAATAAAGAAGAGGTCATTTCAGCAATTGAAAGCCTGCCCGATGAATGGAAAGCGATTGATATACTTATTAACAATGCAGGCCTGGCAGCCGGACTCAGCCATATCGATAACGGCCTTGTCGACGACTGGGAAAGGATGATTGACACTAACATAAAAGGACTGCTCTATGTTACAAGGGAAGTGGCTCCACTGATGGTGGCACGGAATAGCGGACATATTTTCAACATTGGATCGATAGCCGGAAAGGAGAATTATGAAAACGGAAATGTTTATTGTGCATCGAAAGCAGCCGTAGACTCTCTTTCACGATCGATGCGTATCGACCTGGTCAGGAATAATATCAAGGTAACCCATATTGCTCCGGGAATGGCCGAAACCGAATTTTCACTTGTAAGGTTCCATGGTGATGCCGAAAAAGCCGGAAATGTTTATAACGGTATTGATGCACTTAAAGCTGAGGATATAGCCGATGTAATTTATTTCTGTGCCACCCTTCCGGCCCATGTTTGTATTAACGATCTGGTAATAACGCCTACGCAGCAAGCGAATGTGACAACCAGTTACAGGAGAGTGTAATCCAAAATATTTTTGATAATAAAAGTTTCTGGATCTAATCCATCAAAATATAACGGCAAATATTAAATAACATGAAGCTACAAGTTATCAAGGATACAAAGGGTAAAGCGACGGGTGTTTTTATTCCAATCAGGGACTGGAAGGAGCTTAAGAAAAAGTACAAAGGATTAGAAGTACTGGAATATGAGGAACCTACCAAAGAACAAATTTTAAATGAATTAAAAGAGGCTGTTGTTGAACTGAGTTTGATTGAACAAGGTAAATTGAAAGCAAGACCGGCTAAAGAACTCCTGGATGAACTATAAAGTTACATCTATACCGCTCTTTGATAAACAGGCTAAACGTTTGGCTAAGAAATACCCTTCTTTGAAAAACGATTTAGCCGAACTCGTTGATAATCTCACATCGGACCCAACACAAGGTATTAAACTTGGCAATAATTTCTTCAAAGTACGTATGACTATTGCGAGCAAAGGAAAAGGGAAATCGGGTGGTGAAAGAGTAATTACTTTTGTTAAAATTATGCAAACTACTGTATATCTGACCTCTATTTACGACAAATCTGAAAAAGCAACCATTACGGACAGCGAATTGGAACAAATCTTTAAGCTGATTCCTTAAGTAGGAAACCAATATTTGTGATAGGTGTTGTAACAATTTTACAAGTATTCCACAAACCCCTGCTCCTTCAAAACCTTCAGGAATTCGCCTGAGAAAAAAATATTGTCGGCCTTACTGTACCTTACATCGGTAAAGACCTGAGCAAGGGTTTCCTTATTATTTTCTTTTATAAATTTATTCGTGTCTGCCCTCTTTTCCTTTTCAGAATAGTAACAGTTTATATCACCGTCAGTATAATCGGCATACTTTTCATCATGAACAACTGCTTTCAAAGGAAGCCGGTCAACCTGTTCGGGGTGCTCAGCCGGCCATCCCAGAGTGATTGTGGTAACTGGCACAACTCCATGAGGGATATCTAACGCCTTAATAATTTTACCTGCATTATAGGTTGTTGTTCCCAGATAACAGATCCCAAGTCCTTCCGACTCTGCTGCAATGCAAAAAGTCTGTGCAACAAGCAAAGCATCGATTGCTGCGGTAAAAAAGGATAGAAAATTGTCATATCCAGGTTCAGCCTTTCTCAGCCGGCACCACTTGTTAAACCTGTTGAAGTCGGCACAGAATGTTAGTACTACCGGTGCTTCAGTTATCATTTTCTGGTTAAAATGAAACGGGGCCAGTTCCTTTTTCATCGCCTCAGTCCTTGTAATAATAATACTGTAAACCTGCATATTCCCGGTTGTGGAGGCCCTGCAGCTTTTCTCAAGAAGTTCATCTAAAAGGCTGTTATCAACTGGTTCGTCAGCATATTTCCTGATAGTCCTGCGATTAGAGAAGATATCTCCCATTCCGTTATGTTTATTTATTGTATAATATTACACAAAGTAAACAAAATACCTGTTAATCTGCTGAGAGGTGGAAATGAATTTCATATCTTAGCGAATAACAAAATCGTAATAAGCTAAATCATTTATAATGAAAAAAACTCTCTTTGTTCTATTTCTGATGGGATTAGTAAGTATATTTAATCCTGCTTTCGCACAGAAAAAAAAGGAGGCTTCTAAAGAGCCTGAAAAAAAGGAAGACGTACTAACCTCTTCAACCTTCAGCAGCCTTTCGTGGAGAAGTATTGGCCCTGCCTGGGCTTCGGGCCGGATATCAGACTTTGCAGTCAATCCGCTGAACCACTCAGAAATATATGTCGGAGTTTCCGCGGGCAACATCTGGAAAACCACAAATAACGGTACTACATGGACTCCTGTTTTTGATAAATATGGTGCATGGGCAATAGGCTGTCTGAAAATAGATCCTGAAAATCCGAACGTAATCTGGGCGGGTACAGGAGAAAACACCCATCAGCGTCAGCTGGGGTACGGCGACGGAGTTTACAAATCGGAAGACGGCGGAGCAAGCTGGAAGAATATGGGACTCAAGGAGTCGAGACAAATCGGGATGATCGCCATTGATCCCGGAAACACTGATATTGTTTATGTTGCCGCGGAAGGGTCTATTTGGGGTCCTGGTGGTGAAAGAGGCCTTTACAAGACAACCGACGGAGGAAAGAACTGGAATAAAGTCCTTAACGTAAGTGAGAATACAGGGATAAACAATGTCGTTATCGATCCCCGCAATTCCAATGTACTGTATGCCACTTCTGAACAGCGGAGGAGACACATATATACAAAGATTGCCGGAGGTCCG
>CAIMVD010000179.1 GCA_903844815.1 uncultured Bacteroidota bacterium
ATAAAACAATTAACCACGGAGGACACGGAGGAACACGGAGAAAACACGGATTCATTACTCCGTGAAACTCCGGTATAACCCCGTGTAACTCCGTGGTAAAAAAGATAAAAGACGAAAGTAAAAAGATAAAAGTATGGTGAAGTTTCTTATCACTCGTCCGGTAGCAGTAATCATGACTTTCCTGGCCGTTATAATGCTCGGAATAGTTGCCTCGGGAAGGCTCCCGGTATCGCTGATGCCCGATATCGACATCCCCGAGATAACAGTCGCGGTATCGCGTCCCGATGTGAGCTCACGTGAGCTTGAAAACTCGGTTGTGAGTGTCCTTCGAAGGAACCTCCTGCAGGTGCCGGGACTTGACAATATCCAGTCGGAGTCGAGAAACGGAAGCGCACTCATCCGCCTTACCTTCCAGTTCGGGAATGACATTAACCTTGCATTCATGGAGGTGAATGAGAAGATCGACGGCGCCATGAACTCCCTTCCCCGCGACCTGGAACGACCGAGAGTAATAAAGGCAAGTGCAACGGATATTCCGGTCTTCATGCTTAACATTACTCTGGCCGATACCATGGCAGGCGATGAGAAATTTACTGAGCTTAGCGAGTTTGCCGAAACAGTAATAAAAAAACGTATCGAGCAGCTTCCCGAGGTTGCTATGGCCGACATAACAGGACAGATAAAGCGGGAGATTTATATACTTCCCGACAAGCAAAAGATGCAAAGTCTGGGAATAAGCGAAGATGATATTACAAAGGCAGTTACACTTAACAATATCAACATAGGAAGTATTCTTGTAAAGGACGGGAAATATCTCTATAACCTTGAATTCAGTTCTTACCTCAAAGAGACAGAAGACATAAGGAATATCTATCTTAAAACCGGCGACAGGCTCCTTCAGCTTAAAGATATTGCCGAAATAGGAGTGAGACAGGAACAGCCCCGGGGACTCTATTACTCCGACAATAAAAGAGCAATTTCACTTGCAATAATTAAGGAATCCACGGCGAAGATGTCGGGTCTCGAGTCGAAAATGACGGAGATGATTTCTCTCTTCAGGAAAGACTATCCCCAGATGGAGTTCGGGATCTCTCAGGACCAGACCAGACTGCTCGATTACTCGCTTTCAAATCTTAAACAGAGCCTGCTGGCAGGAGGTATCCTGGCCTTCTTCATTATGTTCTTCTTCCTTAAAGATGCCAAATCACCACTTATTATCGGCTTCAGTATACCTGCAACGCTTGTAATAAGCCTGCTGTTTTTCTATGTTGCCGGACTTTCAATAAATGTTGTATCACTTGCCGGACTTATCCTCGGAATAGGGATGATGATAGATAACTCGATTGTTGTCATCGAGAACATAACGCAATGGATCGACAGGGGACTTTCGCTTGCCGAAGCATGTGTGAAGGGTACCAACGAAGTTATAACTCCGCTTATTTCATCTGTATTAACTACTTGTGCTGTCTTCGTGCCGCTCATCTTCCTGAGTGGGATCTCGGGAGCCCTTTTCTACGATCAGGCTATTGCGATTGTTATTGGTCAGGCAGTATCGCTGCTTGTGGGTATCACACTTCTTCCGACAATCTATTACCTTCTCTATAAAAACGGCAGGGTTGGAAGAATGACAAGGCTTGTCCAGAAGATAAACCTTAAGGGACTAGAGAGCAGGTATGAAGGAGGAATGGACTTCTTCTTCAAATATAGGACAGCCACGATGTTAACTTTCCTCGCAATAATAGTATTAATGGTGTGGTTGTTTGCGACAATGGAGAAGGAGAAGTTTCCATCGATAAGGCAGGATGAACTTGTTATTGCAGTAGACTGGAATGAGAACATTGATGCGGCCGAAAATATGAAAAGGGTAAGGGAGATGCTTGAGAAAGGGGGAAATGTAATAGTACAGTCAAACTCATTTATAGGCGAGCAGCAGTTTCTCTTTAACCGCGATTATGACCAATCATACACCGAAGCGAAGATCTACATCAAAGCCACTGACTACACTGTAACAAAAGAGATTGAGAGGAATCTTCATAAGTTTATTTCAGTGGGTTATCCGGGAGCTGTACTGACTGTTTCACCTCAGCAGAATATCTTTGAGAAGATCTTTTCAGCAACAGAATCACCACTTGTGGTAGAGGTGAGCCTTATGAAAGAGAAGGAGGTTCCTCCTGTGGCGCAGATGACCGGTATAATTGAGAAGTTGAATGAGAAATGGCCCGATGCAGGTATTTCGCCGCCGCCGCTTGAGGATAAAATTCTGCTTAAAATTGATCCTGATAAGTTATTGCTGTATGATGTGAACCCCAATACACTCTACAGCACACTTAAAACATCGCTTAACAGCAATAATATAGGCGAACTGAGGGCATCGTACGAGATTCTTCCTATAGTATTGTCGGGAAAGGAGAAGCAGATAAGCGACATCCTCTCCTCTGAGTTTGTGCCAAATAAAACCGGGTTGGCAATACCTGTTAGTGAGATTGTGAATATACAGCGGGTGCACGATTATAAGACAATCAAGGGAGGGCTTCACAGCGAGTATGTGCCAGTGGCGATGAATGTGCGGACAAACAAACCTGCTTTGCTTACGGCGGAGATCAGGACTATGCTGACTGCCGACCTTACAATTGACGTCAATTTTGGAGGAGCCCTGCTTACGGGTCAGAAGCTGTTCAGGGAGCTCGCGATAGTGCTGATTGTGGCGTTGCTGTTGCTTTACTTTATCCTTGCAGCACAGTTTGAATCGCTTACGCAGCCACTTATTGTTCTTCTCGAGATACCAATTGACATAGCCGGAGCCCTTCTGCTTGTGAAACTTGGGGGAGGAACAATAAACCTCATGGCAATGATAGGACTCATTGTGATGTCGGGGGTGATAATAAACGACTCCATCCTGAAAGTTGATACGATAAATAATCTGCGCAAGGAAGGGATGAAGCTTAAAGAGGCAATCTACACGGCAGGATCGAGGCGGCTGAAACCTATTTTGATGGTTGCAATGGCATCACTTGTTTCAACCGGTCCGATACTCTTCAGTTCGGGTATCGGAGCCGAGCTTCAGAAACCTATGGCTCTGGCGTTAATAGGAGGGATGTCGCTTGGAACCGTTGTGAGCCTGTTCTTTATACCACTGGCATATTGGTATATTTACAGGAAAAGTGAAAAAGCTTAGGGCATGGGGCATGGGGCAAGGAGCACAGGGCAAAGGGCATGGGGCATGGAGCAGGGAGCATGGGGCTCAGGGCAAGGAAAACAGGGCATGGGGTAAGGCAGGGAAAATTGAAGTTAACCTTGATTATCTGATGAAATTCAAACGAAAATAGTGAATATTATTTAAGGGCTGTTTTAATTTAATCACTAATTTTGTGTACCATATTGGTACGCGTTATTTAAAATATAGATTTATGATAGTGATAAGTACAAGAGAATTCAGGCAAAATCAAAAAAAGTATCTTGACCTCGTCGATAAAAATGAACAGGTAATAGTGCATAGAGGCAAAAACAAAGCCTATCAATTGACACTTTTAACTGAAACAGACAGTTATTTCTCAGAGCCTGAGGTAAAAATACGCATTGCTAATTCTATTGAGCAGGCTGAACGAGGAGAGCTTACAACATTACCTAAAAAGGAAATAAATAAATTCCTTGGGGTATGTGCTTTAATTATTAAATGATAAATTAATAAAGATGGAATAGCTAAATAATGACAGATGCATCTTGCAATAAATTGCTATATTTGCAATAAGCATCTGTCAAAATGGAAAAACTTATTCAATTCTCAGCCTCCAGGATCGAAACTATTGACACTTCTTTCAAACGTTATTTGTGGGACACTATCAAATGGGATAACAGGTTGATCGCAATAACAGGGGCAAGAGGTGTTGGAAAAACTACTTTACTGTTACAGTATATAAAGGAAAATTTAAATGAAAGATCAGATGAAGTCATTTATGTAAACATGGATGATTTATACTTCTCAAAAAATACCCTGGTTGATTTTGCCGATCAGTTTGTAAAATTAGGAGGAAAATATCTTTTCCTTGATGAAGTGCATAAATACAGAAACTGGTCTCAGGAAATAAAAAACAGTTATGATTATTTTCCGGGTTTGAAAATTGTCTTAACAGGTTCTTCTGCCCTGGATATCTATAAAGGGAATGCTGACCTGAGCAGAAGAGCCATCCTCTATAAAATGCAGGGCTTATCATTCCGTGAGTTTTTAGCCCTAAAGTACAAGCTTTTTTTTCCTGTTTTTGAGTTGAATGATCTGTTAAATGCTGCACACAAAATAATTCCTTCTGTTCTTGAGAAAATTAAACCTCTTAAACTTTTCGAAGAATATCTGAAGTACGGATATTATCCTTTTTTCATTGAAGGTACTGATGAGTTTCAGATAAGGTTAAAACAGATTGTGAATCATATTTTGGACAACGATTTGCCTTCAGTTGAAAATATTGATTTTAAATCAGTTCATTATTTGAGAAAGCTGATTTCCATCCTGGCAGAGATTGTACCATACAAACCTAATATTTTAAAACTTTCCCAACAGGTAGGAGTTAGCCGTGAGACACTTGTACGCTATTTATACCTGCTTGAAAAAGCTGACCTGTTAATACTTTTGCAAAGTGGTGTTCATGGAATGAGTAAAATGAATAAGCCTGAAAAAATATATCTGAATAATCCGAATCTTGTAAATTCACTTGGAGATAGCAGATCGAATCAGGGAACATTAAGGGAAACCTTTTTTATAAACCAGTTGCAGGTTAGCCATACAGTTACCAGTTCTGACAAGGGTGATTTCATCGTAGATAATAAATATACTTTTGAGATCGGAGGCAGGAACAAAAATCGGAAACAAATTACAGGAATCCAAGATGCATTTGTAGCAGCTGATAATATTGAATACGCTCTACAAAACAAGATTCCTTTATGGTTATTTGGGTTTTTGTATTAAACTTTACTTTATCCTTGCAGCACAGTTTGAATCGCTTACCCAGCCAATTATTGTGCTGCTCGAGATCCCTATAGATATTGCAGGGGCTTTATAGAGCCCCGAGCTCCGACTTATGCTACTAACTTCACCCAGACTTCTTTGGTCGAAGAAAGCTTCGGCTGACTAAGCAGGGCAAGGATCGTCATATGGAGCCAGGAGCAAAACTAAGGCTTATCTCAATAAAAATATTTTTGAAATGTTCCATTATTAGTTAACTTTGCAAAATGGATCAGAAGCGGGTGCGAGGATTCCAAAGAAATTCTTTGAGCATATTACAGGAACAGATGGACTTTTTGAAATAAGAATTGAATTTGAAAGTAACATTTATAGAATATTCTGTTGTTTTGATGAAGGCAAGCTTGTTGTGCTATTCAACGGATTTATAAAAAAATCGCAGAAGACACCTCAGAAGGAAATAGAGAAAGCTCTAAAAATAAAACAGGAATATTTTAATTCTAAGATTAAATAAACAGATAATGAAGAAAGATATGACTATTACAACCTTTGATGAACATCTGGACGCCAGATATGGTAAGATCGGATCAAAAACCAGAACAGATTTTGACATTAAGGCAAAAGCATTCGCTATTGGAGAAATCATCAAAGACGAGCGCAAATTATCGAATATGACTCAGGAAGAACTGGCAAGAAGAACCGGAACCAGGAAAAGTTTTATTTCGCGAATTGAAAACGGGCATAGTGACATTCAGCTATCTACGCTTTATAAATTAATTGAGCAGGGCCTTGGAAAGAAAATCGATCTGACAATTCATTAATATTCGAAGAGATTTTACTCGTTTTAAATCTTTGTGACTTTTACATAATCAAATGATTTATAACCAGGGGAGTGGGTAAGAGATAGAACATTATCATTTTTTAGTGACATTTGCAAAATCTTATTTGTGTCGCCAAATAATTCCATTCAGATTTTAGAATGCGGATACTTTAACTTTTCAAATACCAGCGCCTGGTAGTTTGGCCCGATCGGAAGTTCCTTCTTTCCAACCTCAATATTCTGCGCATTGAAGCCCTTGATTTTGCCGATTGAAACAATATACGACCTGTGAATCCTTATAAATTCATCTTCGGGAAGCATGAGCTCAAAGGCTGAGATTGTATGTTTGGCAATAATGTCACCCGACAGTGTATGGATCGACAGGTAATCTTTTACGCTTTCGACATAAACTATCTCATCAATCAATATTTTGTGTATTTTTTTATTGATATTCAGATATATGAATCTTTCTTTCAATGAATCCAATGACTTCCGTGATTCAGTATTCAGAAACTTGTCAACGGCCCTTATAAATCGTTCATAGGGAATCGGTTTAAGCAAATAATCAACAACATTAAGTTCGTAACCTTCCAGAGCATAATCGCGATAGGCGGTTGTCAATATTACCTTTGGTGGATTGACAAGGTTTTTCAGAAAGTCGGTACCTTTCACACCTGGCATCTGGATATCGAGAAACATCAGATCAATCTTCGAAGAGGAAAGGATCTGAAATGCCTCTATTGCATTGCTGCATTCCCCTGCAATAGTAAAGATTCCCATATTTTCAACGTGGGTCTTTATTACTTCAATTGCAAGAGGTTCATCGTCGACTATTATACAATTATACTTCACTGTACTTGTTTTTAAAGTCTGAAGAACTGAGCTCAAGGATCAGGTTCACATCGAAGACATCCTGTCTCTGAATAATTTTAAGTGTGTGTTTTCCCGGATAAAGAAGTTCAAGTCGCCTTTTTACGTTTTTAAGACCGATCCCATCTTTGTACCCGTCATCTTTTCCCATTTGGCCATTGTATGAATTTCTGATTGAAAAATTTAATCGATTATCTTCAACGCTAAGTTTGAGGTCGATAAAGGGGGATTTCAAATCATTGCTTGCTCCATGTTTAAAACTATTTTCAACAAAGGGAAGCAGCATCAAAGGAGCTATCAGCAGTTGTAAACAAAAGGGAGGGTGTCATACCCTGATATTAACACCCTCCCAAAAACTAACATTGCATGGAAAAAAATTATGCCGGCATATCGGGTAATTTGAAGCCGTTCAGGTATTCGTGTTTTATTATCGATGCCAGGAATTCTTTTGCATTCTTCTGGCTTGGATCACTGAATCCTGGTCCGCCTGGCCTTGCAGCAGGTGCAGGTGCAGGTGCTCCACCCTTTGGTGCTGCAGTGGCGGCTTTAGCAGCAGCATTTGCGGCAGTCATCATCTTGCCTATATCAAACATTTCCGACCATGTGGAGACTTTCTCATCAGCCGAAATGTTTGTGAACTCCATGTTTGGTCCGTCCCAGTCAAATATTCTGTTCAGTTTCTGCAAACGTACTGCCAGAACACCCATGAGGACTATCTCATTAAACGGTCCTGCTTCGCCAAAATGTGATGCAGTTTTGTCACGAAGGTCAGGAGTTTTACAGGCGTTTACCCAGTCGAGGTAATGGTTGTTGTCAGGAACAGCCCTTAACACTTCCGGAGATTTCGGAGTTCTGCCAGAAAGGAGATAAGGAGCGGTGCCATGGCTGCCAAGGATAAGAGTATCTTTTGTTCCGTAGATTGCACAACCTTCTGCATCCCATTTCTTTCCTTCCGGAAGCATGTTCGGTATCATTGCATGGAACCCTCCGTCGTACCAGGTTACCTCAACTTCAGGCATGGCCATCTGTGGAAGATTCGGACGTGAAGGGAAAATCATTTTTACAATCTGTGCATGGGGACATGCATCTTTTTTCAAGGTTGTTGACTGACCCTGAACCTTTGTGGGGTATCCAAGCTTCAATACCTTGAAAACAGGATGCATATTATGACAGGCCATGTCGCCAAAAGCGCCTGTTCCGAAATCCCACCATCCGCGGAAGTTCCATGGTGTATAAGCTGAGTTATAGGGGCGGAATGGCATATGAGCGATCCAAAGATTCCAATCCAGATCCTTTGGAACTTTCTGTATATCGGTTGGTGTATCGAGACCCTGGGGCCAGATAGGACGGGCTGACCATACATCAACTTTGCGTACTTCTCCTATTTCGCCTGCCCATGCCCATGCACATGCCTGACGAACACCCTCGCCTGAAGAACCCTGGTTTCCCATCTGGGTTGCAACACCGTACTTTTTGGTAAGTTTGGTAAGGAGACGCGATTCGTAAATTGTGTGAGTAAGTGGTTTTTCGCAATAGACATGTTTTCCCATTGTAATAGCAGTTGCCGAGGGATTGGCATGACTATGGTCGGCGGTTGCAACAACAACGGCATCTATCGATTTGCCCATTTCATCAAATAAGACTCTCCAGTCCTTGTACTTCTTTGCGCTTGGGTATTTTCCAAAGGTGCCCTGTACGGGTCCGTATCCCCAGTCAACATCGCAAACAGCTACCAGTTTTTCGGTCCCTGGTTTTGCACTCATTGCAAATGGACTTGCAGCCGCATTTGTAACTTCAGGTTTACAAATACTTGTGATATCACCTGAACCCTGGTTTCCTGAACCGATAAGCGCCACATTGAGTGTATCGCTTGGAGCCTGATGACCAAGTGTTTTCCCCATGGCAACGCTCGGAATAATTGTCAACGCAGCCGATGCCATCGTTGTTTTTTTCAAAAAGTCCCTCCGGGAGGAGCCTTTACCTGTTAATTCATTATCCATAAATTGATTTTTAAGTTGGTTGATTGTTGAAGGAAATAAAATTATCAAAGAATCGGGAGATTAGAATTCTTGAGCCTGCTCCGAAAAGTCTTTTTTTGCCACCAAGGCGCAAAGGCACGAAGACACGCCAATGTAATTCATTAATATTATGCTCTTTGTGAACCTTAGCGTCTTCGTGCCTTTGTGGCAATTGTATTTATTGTCTTTTTCGGAGTGGGCTCAATTCTTTATAAATCAAATTTAGATACAAAAATGAACCTTTATTTTTAAAATCGACAGATGGTAAGATTTCGCAGATAAAAAGTAGTTACCGGAAGACCAACAACCTTAATAATCGCCTTTCCCAGTCATTCATTTACTTATATTTAACTTATGCAAAGAGTATGTTTCCGGTTCTTTTCCCTATGTTTACTTAAATAACAAAATTCAAATGAGAGTTTCTGATAAAAAAACAAGTCTTAATGTTCTGATTATTTTGATTTTGCTGATTTTTTCGGGCCAATTTGCAATCGCATCGTTCAGTATCGGTAACCTGATGGTTGAATATACCAAAACACCACTTGGCATAGATGTAAAAACACCCAGGTTCAGCTGGCAGATGGTTGCTCCGGAAGGGGCAAGAAAACTGGGCCAAACAGCTTACCAGATTATTGTAAAGGATGCCGGAGGAAAACTATTCTGGGATTCAGGGAAGATAGCAGATAATATATCGCTCGGTATCATATATTCAGGTTCTCCGCTAACCGCTTCAACAAGGTATATATGGACGGTCACGGTCTGGGATCCTGCAGGGACTTCCTCAACAGCCTCTTCCTGGTTTGAGACCGGGCTTATGAATCCTGATCCCGTACTGAGTGCATGGGATGGAGCTCAATGGATCGGGGGAGGTCCTGAAGACCTGGTGCTCTATTCGCATTACTTAATTATTTACAATGTGAAATATTCTGTTGCAATTGAGAATGGAAGCACCAGGGCATCATTTGTTTATGGGGCTAACGACTCTCGCCTAATGGACAGGAACAAGAATATTTTCAACCTTCAGTCGGCGAAAAATGAGAGCTATCTCAAAATTGAACTCGATATTTCTGCCGTCGACGGATCTGAGAACGGCAGGGCCCGGTTGAATGTCTACAGGGCAGGGTACAAGGATACAGACACTCCTTCAAAACCGGTTCAGAGCTGGGAGATTTTCACTTCTGTTATTAACCAGGCAAATAAGTACAGCGAACATACAATCAGCTTTTCAAGTAAATTCGGAGAAATCAGCCTTTCTATTGATGGTATCAATAAGTTTACAGAGGTAAAGGAATCTCAGGGGGCGCGTTTCCCGGGAATGGGTGAAAGAGGGGTTTCAGTAAATCTTAATCCAGTTGGTTCAGGAGGAAACTATATTCCATACGGAATGTTGTGTGACCTGGGATTTTCCGCCGATCCGGGTCAAAAGGCCACTTTTTCAAATCTCACTGTCACAAATAACCGTTACCCAAACAGTACTCTCTTCAATGAAGACCTGACAGGTCCTTCGTATAAGGGTATTTACAGTGCTTTCACAACCGACCCGAATTCAGGTCTGACAGTCACTGCAGGGAAATATGTCGTCTCGGGAAATCAAAAAGGCAGTTTCGTTGTTGCCGATCCAGGCTGTAATTCTGCACCCATGTTACGGACTACATTTAAGAGTGGCGAAGGGAAAATAAAATCGGCAAGGCTTTATGCAACTTCACGTGGTATCTACGAGGTTTTTCTTAACGGAAAGAGGGTGGGGGATGATTATTTTAATCCCGGGCTAACTCAATACAATATTACCCATCTCTATCAGACCTATGATGTCACTGATATGCTAAAAACCGGCGACAATGCCCTTGGGGTGATGATGGGTGAAGGCTGGTGGAGCGGACTTTTAAGCTTTGGGGACATATGGAACCATTTCGGCGACAGACAGTCGTTCCTTGCCAAACTGGTAATTAGTTATGATAATGGTACTTCAAGGATCATCACTACAAACGATCGCGACTGGAAATTCAGCAATAAGGGTCCGGTCGTTTACAGCAGTCTAGATATGGGAGAAATATATGACGCCACAAGGGATGCTTCTTTGGAAGGATGGTCAACAGCCTCATTCCACGACAGCAACTGGACGAAGGCAGTCGAAGTTCCACTGCCGGGTTCTGCCTTTGCGGGTAAAATAACCGAAATGGGCGGGAATGCAACCGATTTCAATTTCGAAAAGCTTTCACTTACGGGTCAGATTGGTAACAATGCAGGTATCTACAAGGTATTAAACGCACAAAGCGTTAAGGAAGTCAGGAAAGGAGTGTTTATTTACGACATGGGGCAAAACATTGTCGGTGTTCCCCGGATTACCCTGGCAAAGGGCAAAGCCGGTCAGAAAATAACTTTACGTTTCGCTGAAGTGCTCTATCCTGATCTGAAGGAATCGGGCGGCAATGTTGGTATGGTCATGCTCGAGAACTATCGTGCTGCCCTGAGCCAGGACATTTATATAATGAAGGACGGAAACCAGGAATACCAGCCGAGGTTCACCTCTCATGGATTCAAATATATCGAAATTAGTGGCATTGATGAACCACTTCCTCTTGACGCAGTGAAGAGCGTGGCAATAAGTTCGGTAAGACAACTTACAGCCGGTTATGAAACCTCGAACAGCAAGGTAAATCAGTTATGGTCAAACCTGGTCTGGTCGAATATTGACAACTTTCTCACGATCCCGACCGACTGCCCTCAGCGCAATGAAAGAATGGGATGGTCGGGTGATATCTCGGTATTTTCAAGGACAGCCACCTATCTTTCAAATTCCGACCAGTTTCTTCGACGGCATATGATTGCAATGCGCGACGTTCAAAAGCCTTCTGGTAAGTTTGCCGATGTTTCCCCTGTTGGTGGCGGTTTTGGAGGTGTGTTGTGGGGCAGTGCCGGAATAACCGTGCCTTGGGAAACCTATCAGCAATACAATGATCTTGGTCTTTTAAGTGAGCATTATGATGCTATGAAGGCGTATGCAGATTATTTACAAACGACTATTGATCCTAAAACCAGTCTCAGTTCCGATGGCCAGCTTGGTGACTGGCTCGGCCCTCAGAACAATCAGCTGGGAACTGCCTTTCTTGTAACGGCTTATCATGTGTACGATCTAAAAATCATGACCGAAACGGCGAAACTTCTTGGCAAAACCAGTGATGAGGAAAAATTCAGGAAGCTGTACGACCAGAGAAAAGCATTTTTCAACAAACAGTTTGTGAACAGTGATCATAAAACTATGGGACTGATCGGAGGAGGTGGATTTGGCGCACCAAGACAGGCAGGCCCGCCTGAATTCAAACTGGCCGATACCCAGACATCCTATGCGGTTGGTCTTGCACTCGGTGCATTTAGCGACGAGAACATACCCTATATGGTTAAAAACCTGAAAGAAACAATTGAGCGGGAAAATAAGGACGATAATGGAGTACTCCGTCCAAAATACTCGCTTATGACAGGTTTCATAGGAACCGCATGGATCAGCAAGGCTTTGTCGGATTACGGGCATAGTGATCTTGCATATAGACTGTTACAGAACAATCAGTATCCATCATGGCTCTATTCAATTGATCAGGGCGCCACAACTATCTGGGAACGACTGAACGGTTATACTGTTGAGAATGGCTTCGGAGGTAATAACAGTATGAACTCATTCAATCATTACTCCTTTGGTGCCGTGGGGCAATGGATGATAGCCTATTCGCTGGGAATTCAACGTGGAAAAGCAGGTTTTAAGGAATTCATACTTCAGCCGGAACCTGATCCAACCGGTCAGATGACCTGGGCGAAAGGTTTCTATGATTCAATGTATGGTAAGATAAGCAGTTCATGGAAGGTTGAGAAGGGTATACTGACATATGAAGCAGTCGTTCCGGCCAACACCACAGCAACTCTTTATCTGCCTGCATCTTCAGTTGAGAGCATCAGGGAAAACGGCAAAGCAGTGAAAAAATCAAAAGGAGTTATATTCAAAGAATTCAGTAACGGAAAGGCCGTTTTTCAGCTCGAATCAGGCTCATATAAGTTCGTATCTGAACTTTAGACATTAGAATCCTCAGTGGAACTATGTGTTTTCTCTGTGTCTCTCTGTGTAACTAATAATTAAGAACTTACACAGAGATCACAGAGGGGGCACAGAGATCCACAGAGAAAATCAATCTATTTTTCTGGTAAGGCTGAAATACAGTAGATCTTTTTATCACCCTTAAAAACATAGGCATCATAGCCAAGAGCTGCTGACGCCCAGAATTTATCCTTAAGTTTGTTTTGTGATAACATTTCAAACTGAGCGCCGGTTTTAACAATGCTTGTAGTTCCTCTTTCGTCGGTAATGTATAAATTGTCCTTATAAACCCAGGGAGTTGCATAGCATCCCATTACCTTTTCAAGTTTCTGATTATATACGGTCTTACCGGTTGATGCATCAAAGGAGGTGAGGCTTTTTCCGTTACTTGCAAGAACATAAATTAAGCCATTATATAGGACTGGAGAGGGGGTTCCTGTGCCTGCATCGGGTCTGGACCATTCGACACCGCTGCTAACAAGGGTAACGGTATCAGGAGTAATGTCTCCCGTTGCTCCGGCTTTAACTGACGTGAGGCTTCCAACTCCATCAGATCCTCCTGCATTGCCCAAATAAACATTATCAATGTCACCTGCGGGTGAAGGAATTGCCATTTCCCCTGCCGTTTTCATTTCCCACAAGAGGTTGCCAGTCTCAGGATCGTATGATCTTGCACTCATACCAGTTGTTACAAGTTCGGTACGATTCTTATTCTTCCAGATATAAGGAGTTGCGTAGGTGGTCTTCTCATCTCTTGCTGCTCTCCACTTTTCATCACCCGTAAGTGCATTGAGCGCTACAATAAATGATTTTTCCTCATTATCGACCTGCTGGAAGACAATATCATTGTACACAACCGGAGATGATCCCGTTCCCCAGCTATTAAGAGTCTTATATGCACCCAGATCTTTCTGCCACAATAAATTCCCCTTCATATCATAACAATAGAGTCCGGTCATACCAAAGTACGCATATATTCTTTTGCCGTCTGTAACGGGAGTTTCGGAAGCGTAACCGTTTCCTTTGTGAGATCCTGTTCTGGGATTACCTTTAAATGCAACTTTTTTCCATTCCTCTTTTCCGGTTTTCAGGTTGAGGCATATAAGTTCACATCTCCAGACCTCCGATTTGAAGGCAGTATCTTCCTCTTCCTGATGGGGAGGGCCCTGAGGCCTTGGTGGCTGGGGATTAGCTCCACCTGCTACAGGTGGCGGGTCCTGATGCGGCCGTTCAGGTTGCTCTTCTTGCGCAACAGGCGGTTTGGTTTCGTTGTACGCGGTAGTGATAAATACCTTATTACCATAAATTACAGGCGATGACCAGCCTCTTCCGCCCAGATCATAACTCCATCTTACATTTTTGTCAGTGCTCCATTCAGATGGAAGATTATTGCCCGGACCTTTTCCGGCCAGGTTCTTATCACCTGTGCCACACGATGGCAATAAATAAATACTTGCTGATAATAAGATTATTACCAGGACATTGGAGATTTTTCTATTCATACGTTTCTAAATTTATTGAAGCTAAAATATTCAGGTTACAAAATAAAGTTTTTAAATTAATCAACATATTAAATATTGTCGGAAGAGCATTCTTTAATAATTTTTAAGATTCAGATTGGTCAACCTGGTTTTTTTCATGACTTGAAATGAAGAATACCCGATACAAATTTATAATTTAGCATCCGGTATTAAAATCATTTTACTTGTAACGATTTAATAATATAAAACTTCAATTATGAGCACATCTAAATCAAGAAGAGATTTTCTGAAAGTTTCAGCCGCCGGAGCTTTGGGAGCAGTCGTTCTCAGTCAGACCGGTTGCACGAATCCGTCTTCAACTGCACCGGCTGCGGCTGTTGCCCCGGCTGCCCCTGTCGATCCAAAGTCGTTCGGACTTGGTCTTCAGCTATATACGATTCGCGATGCTATGGAAAAAGATCCGGTTCTGGCATTGACCGAAGTTTCTAAAATCGGTTATAAATACATTGAATTAGCCAACTATTCAGGTGGCAAATTTTATGGTTTCACACCTGCCGACTTTAAAAAGGTAGCTGCTGACACAGGCCTTGAAATTCTCAGTAGCCACACCCAGGTTGAGGCTAAGGGGATTACACTTGAAAACGCTAAGAAAATGGCTGAAGATCACGCTGTTTTGGGTGTTAAATATTGTGTGCAACCGTGGATCAACGCTGAAGACCGTAACATCGAAAGTTACAAAAAAATGGTTGCAGACTGGAATAAGGTAGGCGCTATCATGAAAGAAAACGGAATTAAGTTTGGCTATCACAACCATAATTTCGAATTCAATACTATCAATGGAATCGTTCCTTACTTTGATATTTTCCTGAAAGAAATGGATAAGGATCTCATCACAATGGAAATAGATCTATTCTGGGTAACCAAAGCCGGACATAATCCTGTTGACATCTTTAACAAATATCCGGGACGTTTTGAATTGTTCCATCTTAAGGATGGTTACACAGCCGAAACTCCATTCTTCGAACCAAAGAGTGTTGATATGGCACCTGTAGGAACAGGTCTGGTTAATTTTAAAGAAATCCTGGCAGCCAAAGAAATAGCAGGTATGAAGTATATGATCGTAGAACAGGATTGTTCATTTACCGATATTAAAACAAGTATTACAAATCTTGTAACCAAGGTACTCGTTTAATAACGTAATTCCGGTTCGCCGGAACTCTCATCCTATTTAAAGGCCTCCTCCGGAACAACGACGGGAGGCTTTTTTTTAAACAATGAATCTATGGAAATTTTTTAAACGCGGAGGGTGCGGAGGTTTAAGTCAGAGGACGCTGAGTTAATTCGTTCCTGAAACTACTCTGCGAACTCCGCGGTTAAAAGTACTTTTTCGTCAATTTTAATTTTAGATGGGTGAGTCTGACAAAAATCATCGGATAGGATTCTTAAATAGCTACTTTTGTAAGAATTATAAGAGTTACTGAAATATAAAGTAAAACATTTACCCAACTCCTCTCAATGAAAAACGTATCCTTTCTCCTGATTGTTCTGTTAAGTCTGGTTTCATGTACCGGAAATCCCGGGCAGGTTTCCGGAAATTTAAGCCAAACATCAATTCAGACTATTGACACCTCAGACCAGACCAATAATTTCTATGACAATACTGAAACCAATTCATTTAAGGTAAAGGAACTTCGTATTGAGGGTGAGATTGCCAATCCTGGCCCTGTGGATTTTACAAAGCTGGATCTCCATTCAGTAATCGTTAAAGAGACTCTTCTCGATAGTTCCGGCGGCGACAGGTTTGTAGGCGCTTACAGGTACGATGGCTACTCTCTTTTCGACATCCTGAACAACAGCGTTCTGAAGAAAGTAAACAGTGCAGAGTTTAATCCGATAATTGATCTCTATGTGGAGATCGAAAATGCTTCAGGCGAAAAGGTGGTTTTCAGCTGGGGCGAGATTTATTACCACAGCAATCTTCACAAGATATTAATAGCCTCTGCCGTATCAAGGATAGTACCATCCAAGACAAAGGAGCTCTGGCCGCTTCCGGCAACATCACGCATTGTGTCAGGTTGCGACCTTGTAACTGAAAGAAATATTTCTGACCCGGTAAAAATCACTGTAAAATCTTATCCGAAGTCATTCCCGGTAGTTAAAGGAATGTCCCCAATGTACGCCCCGGGATTTGCTGTTATTATTGGAGAAAACAAGCAGGAAAATATTTCACCTTCTTTCGCATCGGGAATTGTAACATTTAATACAATTTTCTACGGCAGGGGCAAGGGAATCCACAGTACTTCACCTTTTACAGGCCTGCCGCTTAAAGATGTAATCGCAAAGTATTATCCGTCTACAAAACAGCGGTTACAGAAAGGGATATTCTGTTTTGCTGCAAAAGACGGGTACCGATGCGCTGTTTCTTATTCCGAATTGTTTAACCGGAATGATCAGCAGGAGTTCCTCCTGATAAAAACAGAACCCGGAGAGGATGGAGGATTGTACCGTGTATTCGCAGCAGCAGATTTTTTCTCCGACAGGGCTATAAAATCACTTTCTGAAATTCATCTTATCGAGTAATTATTTACTTTAAAAATAAATTAGTCTTTACTCTATATTTCTTTTTAAACACAAAGGTCACGATCCCGATTACTCGGGATCACAAAGGTCACTAAGGAAAAAAATCACTCCTTGCTGAGAATAGTAAGCGTCACCGGGCCAATCAATCCTGACTTTATTGATCCGCGATATCTCGTTGGTGTTGTGATATAGTTATTGGCTAAGGTGTTATAGACTAATACTTCTATCTGATTATCTCCTTTGCGGGCCAGTTTTGTCACATCGAATTTCCAGGGAGGGGCAACTTTAGTGCCAGCAGGAGTTCCGTTTATATAAACAGCGGCTGATGATACAACATCGCCAAGGTCAATTTCGATCCGGTTATCAGAGTCAAAATCTTCAATATAAAATGACTTCCTGTACATAACGCCTCCTGAATAGGCCTTCATTCCATCTGTTTCCGACCAGTCTCCAAGTGTTATAGACCCCTTTCCGCTCAGCTGGTCAATATAGCGTGGAAATGCCCCGGCACCGCCATGTCCGGGCTGGTATTCTATTTTAATGACCACTCTTGCACTTTTCAGGGAAGGATTCTTCAGACTGATCCTGTAATTTCCCAGACCATCAGGCAATTCTCCCTGTTTCTCTGTGGTTACCTGGATTCCGTCAATCCAGGATGTTGCTTTCCCATAGGCGCTGAAGGAAAGCGATTTAAGTCCCGGAAGGGATTCAAAGGTGAAAAGGCCGGATGATGGTACACCGGGCGAAGGGTCGAAAGGTAATACTCCCGAATCGCCATACCAGCGCATCGATACATCATCCCTTGCCGGAGGAACCGGTGTTTGATTCCTGAAGACAAGATAAGTCTCACATGCCCTGTCGTAAACTATCTCCAGTGTATTAGCTCCCTTTCTTAGAAAAACAGTTTTGTTTTCAGGATCTTCCCCGGCCGAGTTCACAATTAGTTTTACCGGTTTGACTTCTCCTGAAAGCAATTCGTAATTGCCATTACCTGGTGCAATCACCGAGGTTTTCAGGATATAGTAATGTCCGTCAGGCCCGGGAACCCTGACCTTCGACATCTTAACCTCTTTTATATCACCCAGACGAATGAAATTATCATAAATATCTCCTTTAAGGCCATGATAACCCTGGTGCCCGTAATCACCCTCTACTCCAAATTGCCATGAAAAAGGATATTCTTCCCATCTGTATTTCTTCCCTGAATAAGCATATTCATTATTTGTACCTTCCGTGTTCATCTCTGTCAATTCCTTGTCGGAGGGAAGTTCGGGCAATGGCCCCAGTTTCAGGAACTGAACGCCGAATCCCACTGTTACTTTTTTCCACGTTTTATCAGGGATCAGCTTACCTCCCTGATATCCGTTTGGAGGTAAGAGATCGAGCTGACGGACATTGGCTCCCATTAATTCATTTGTTGCAGGAAGCAGGTAATCGCCCCACTGATTGTCGAGTGATGGTTTCAGTTCAAATTCCCAGGTATTTCCAAGTGAAGCCCTGCTTAGCACTTTATTGTATCTGGCAAACTCATTCTTTGTGGTATTTATTGAATCAAAAACAATAAGCTGGATATCTTTTGATGTGAGTGGAGTTGTAATCTCGGTTCCATCCGCAGTTTCTTTGGCATAAGCTGACAATGATGAAGTTTCTCCTGTCCATGGATTCCAGAGCTGAGGCTGTCCCTTCGCCCTGAAGAAACACCTTGTGCCTTCGGGGAGATTGTAAATGGCAAAAACTTCACGGTTCCCAATAATGCGATGCATGGTGTAAGGGCGTTCCTTAACCGGAGTAAGGATCTTAAAATCCGCCTGGTATTTTCCCGATAAGAGTAATGGTACGGACTTCGGGTCGGATGATTTTATTACATTGACCGTATCCGAAAAGATCCAGTCTACTCTTTTTGCAAGCGATAAATCATTCATTCCATTTTTTTCAGTGGCTTCGGGCAAAGCTCCAATGTTTACAATTATACCTCCTGAATGTCTGAATTCCTCTATTTTTTCAAGGGATGCATATCGAATAGCTTTCATTGACGGGATAATGAGCACTTTGTATTTTTCGCCCGAAACATTGACTTCGCCTTCCTTTATTTCAGAACGGGCTAACGATTCATAATCGATGAAATCGAAATCTATGCCCTTGTCATATAAAGCTTCTCCCGTTTCAAAAGCTGTTTTGACAGAATTTTCTCCATCCATTTCAGCAATTACTGGTTCGGTGGGGTATATTATTGCAACATCGCATCTGTGGTATCCCTGCGACATGAGATATGAAAGACGCTGAATACAATTCATCAGAGGATCGATCTGTTTCCAGTATGGCATCCTGAAATGATTATCGGGAGGTGCCCATTCCCACCAGCCTCCGCGTGTTGAATAGTAAAGGCCATGAAATGAAAGCAGATTGTATCCGGCAACAAAATTAGCAAATACAGCATCGGTAATATCAGCAGAAGATGTTCCCCACCCGCTGCTGTGAAAGCCCTCAAGCCAGACCCTGGGACGTTCGTAGAGGTGAGCTATTGATGAGGCTACTTTTGCCTTGATAATATCTTTTGAAAGCATTGGCTGGTCAGAGCCGGGACCCTGATTCCATCTCTGGGTCCTGAAGTAATCTCCGAACTCGGCAACATCAAGCCCTCTTCCCCCATGATCGCAGCCGTAAATCAGCCCCCGATCCTGATGCCACTGGTAAACAGGCCTGAAGAAGTTCTCCTCGCTCAGGCTTACCATGACGTCGTTGTAATCGAGCCTTATCTTTGGTGTTATAGGTCCGATATCAATGAACAGGGCATCGAGATACGGAATCAGGTCATAACCTTTTCGTTTATTGAATTCAAATGCAAAATTGTCGTTCCAGATGAGGCCATTCAGTCTGAAATTAAGCTCATCGGAGAAAAAGAAATTAAGTGTTCCGGATCCCTTTTCCGGCAGGGCTTGTGCAAATTTCTCAAAGAAATGGTCATTGTAACTCTTCCCGCTGCGGGGGTTCATCGGATCGAAAGAAGGGATAATATTCTCATAATAAAGTGCAGTTACCTTCAATGTGTCTTTTCCGAAATTATAGTTTAGGAAATTGCCTGTCAATTGAAGAAGCAGGTCTTTCTTTGATTCAGTGACGACGGAACTGTCTCTTTTAAATATCCAGGCATTGACTGACAAAATATTATCAGGCATTTTCTCGTGAACGCTTCCTGTCATGTAATAGGTCTTTAATCTCAGGGAAGACCCATTGAGACCGGGATTCTCCTTCAATGCTTCATCCATTGAAAAGCCCTGACCGATGCCAAGGGTATAATCACTAAGGCTCACCGACATACCTTTTTTTGCTGCCTCAGCCGCAAACCATTTGAAAAGCTTCCACCAGCTATCAGAAAACAAAGGTGGTTTGCTTGGATTCGACAAACCGTAGGTAAGTCCACCCGAATCGAGATGACTATAGTTAATCTGAAGGCTTGATATTCCTTTATCTTTTAGCTGATCGAGTTGCCAGAGCAGCCTTTCCCGTGTAAGAGTGTCGCCCTGCCACCAGTAAAAGGGAACTTCCCCAAAACCTTTTGGAGGATTTATAAAGCCAGGTAAAGCATCAAACGATAACTCACGGGCAGGATATCCTGCAGGCAAATGCAGTTGAGCTTGTAACTGGGAAACGAAGAACAGAAATAAAGCTGATCCGATAATGACTATTTTCTTCATAAATTGCCAATTTAGTTTAACAGGACCTAACAAAGCCCTTATCTGTAACTGCCTGGAAAGGCTAAATTTTAACTTTCTAACCTTCTAAATTAAACAAAATAAATTAATGTCAATCTGCAAAGAAGAAAAATCCGGCTGCTAATTTTATTGATCCGCGATACTCATTAACATCTGAGAGAAATCTATTGATCATCTGTTTTATGGTGATTGATTTTTATATGTTAAGAGCTGTTAAAAATACTTATTCAGGATTCAATGAACTTGTAACAGTGGTTGAATCATTTTGCTTTTATTATATTTGCTTATCACCATTAATAATTTCCTCCTGAGAATGAAAGCCCTTGTACTTGAAGAATACAAAAAACTGGTTTATAGGGATGTCCCCGTACCAGCCATAAAAAGTGATGAAGTTCTTGTCAGGGTCCGCGCTTGTGGGATTTGTGGCTCCGACGTTCACGGACTTGATGGGAGCACAGGAAGAAGAATACCCCCGATAATCATGGGTCATGAAGCTTCAGGTGAAATTGCAGAAATTGGAGACGGAGTCGTTAACTGGAAAAAAGGCGACAGGGTAACTTTCGATTCAACTGTTTACCCGCTTCAGGACTGGTACACACTTGAGGGAAGGTACAATCTCAGTGACAACAGGGAAGTAATAGGGGTTTCACCGGGCAACTACAGGAGAAATGGCGCTTTTGCCGAATACATTGCCATACCTCAGCATATCCTATATTCGATACCCGCCAATGTTACCTTTGAACAGGCTGCAATGGTAGAGGCAGTTGCAGTAGCCCTTCATTCGGTAAATGTTTCAGGAATCAGGACAGGTGACAAATGTGTTGTAATTGGAGCAGGAATGATAGGGCTTTCAATAATAAAACTTCTCAGGATCTCGGGAGCTTCAACAATAATTGCTGTTGATATTGATCCTTTGAAACTCGAACAGGCAAAGAATGCTGGCGCCGACAAGGTATTTCTTTCAGATCAATCCGGTCTTCCCGGAGAAGTTGAAGGACTTACAGCCGGGAGGGGAGCCGACCTGTCTTTTGAAGCTGTTGGCAGGACCGAATCCGTCAACATGGCAATTGATCTCCTTCGAAAGGGGGGAAAGGCCATACTGGTTGGAAACGTATCACCGAAGGTTGACTTTCCCCTTCAGAAAGTTGTGACTCGTGAATTAAAGGTTCTGGGAAGTTGTGCAATAAGAGGAGAATATGAAGTAGTACTCGATCTGCTCGGGACTGGCAAAATTAGTGTTGACGACCAGATCTCGGTTGTGGCCCCGCTTTCCGAAGGAGCCCTGTGGTTCGACAGGCTCTACAGAAAAGAGGGTAATCTTAATAAGGTAATTTTAGTTCCTTAATTATAATCCGATGGCTGAGAGGATTTTCAATATAGCAATAGCAGGATGCAGCAAGGTAGCTCATCTGCATGCAAAGGCAATTCAGGGTATTCCTAATGCCCGTCTTGCCGGAGTATGGAACAGGACACTTAAAACGGCTGAAGATTTTGCTTCGGTTTATAATACAGTTGTTTACCACGATGTTTCCGTAATGGTAAAGGAATGCAATGCTGATTTGGTAATAGTGTGCACTGCTCATCCCTATCATATTCAGCCGGCCTTGGATGCAGCAGGAGCAGGGGCTTCTGTCCTTGTTGAAAAGCCACTCGCATCGAATCTTGCCGATTGCGACGCAATGATCAGAGCCTGCAATGATAATAGGGTTAAGCTTGGCGTTATAAGCCAGCGCAGGTGGTATGAACCAGTGGCGCGGGTGAAGGATGCAATCGATAACGGTAAACTAGGTAAACCGGTACTGGCAACAATCACTATGCTTGGCTGGCGCGATAAGGCTTATTATGATTCGGATGCCTGGCGGGGTTCGTGGACTACCGAAGGGGGAGGAGTACTTGTAAACCAGGCACCTCATCAGCTTGATATAATGCTGTGGTATATGGGTGAGATAGAGGAGGTTTACGGTTTATGGAGAAATCTTAATCACCCTTATATTGAAGTGGAAGATACTGCAGCCGCCATTGTTAAATTTAAAAACGGAGCAATAGGAAATATTCTTGTCAGCAACTCACAGAAGCCGGGTATTTATGGTAAAGTACATGTGCACGGCGAAAATGGCGCTTCGGCTGGCGTACAGACCGACGGAGGGGCTATGTTTATTGCAGGCAGGACCGGTGTCGCAGAGCCTCCGGTCAACGACATCTGGACAATTCCCGGAGAAGAGGGGATGCTGAAGGAATGGATCAGGCAGGATACTGAAACATTTAATAACTGCGATCCGACAGTGCGTTATATTCAACTTCAGATTGAAGACTTCCTGAAAGCTATTGAGGAAAACAGGGACCCGTTGGTTAGCGGAGAGGCCGGACGAAGAACTGTGGAACTTTTTACTGCAATCTACCGTTCATCACGCGATAATATGCCCGTTAAACTTCCTCTTTTGCCTGAAACCTGAAGCCTGCAGCCTTTGTCTTAACATCCCCCTGGCCCTCTTCAAAGGTGGAATTCAAGAACGATAAACCATAAACCATAAACCATAAACGAGAAACATTTTCATTAACATCCCCCTGGCCCTCTTCAAAGGGGGAATTCAAGAACGATAAACCATAAACCATAAACGAGAAACATTTTCATTAACATCCCCCTGGCCCGCTTCAAAGGTGGAATTCAAGACCGATAAACCATAAACCATAAACGAGAAACATTTTCATTAACATCCCCCTGGCCCCCTTCAAAGGGGGAATTCAAGAACCATAAACCCTAAACCCTAAACCCTAAACCTTCTCTTATGCCCCTAATAATCGTCATCCTTGGAATCTGTCTCCTCCTCTTTTTCATCCTTGTTCTTAAGTTCAATTCATTCTTGTCTTTTATTATTGTAGCATTGTCGGTCGCCCTGGCAGAGGGAATGACAATTGACAAAGCAGTTCTTTCCATTGAAAACGGAATCGGGAATACAATGGGAACACTTGTACTTATTCTCGGCCTTGGATCGATGCTTGGGAAGCTTGTCTCTGAGAGCGGGGCTGCTCAGAGAATTACGATAAAACTCGTAGATGCTTTCGGATTGAAACACCTCCAGCTGGCATTAATGCTTACCGGATTCATTGTCGGAGTCTCACTCTTCTATGATGTCGGGTTTTTCATAATGATGCCTCTTGTATTTACTGTTGCCGCGTCAACAGGTCTCCCCCTTTTGTATGTAGGGCTTCCTATGCTGGCTGCGCTTTCTGTTACTCACGGGTTCCTTCCGCCTCACCCTGCTCCAACGGCAATCACAGCAATGTTTAATGCCGACCTTGGAAAAACAATGGTTTATGGAATCATTGTCGCTATTCCTGCAATCGTAATTTCAGGCCCTTTTCTTTCTAAAGCCCTTAGTAAGATCAAAGCTTCACCCCTCGATGAATTTGTAAATCATAAAGCCCTTACCGACGATGAGATGCCTGGTTTCTGGATAAGTTTCTTTTCCTCCCTTATGCCTGTAATTCTTATCAGCTTATCAACTATAACAGGATTCTTTGTCGCTAAAGATACTGTAACAATGAAAATACTTGGATTTTCAGGGAACCCGGTTATTGCTATGCTCCTCTCGGTGCTGTTTGCTATCGGAGTACTCGGACTTGGCAGGGGCAGGAAAATGACCGACATAATGAATTCCCTGGCCCATTCTGTTACCAGTATAACAATGATAATGCTGCTTATTGCCGGTGCCGGAGCCCTTAAACAGGTCCTTATCGACAGCGGTGTCAGTAAATATATTGGTGAACTTCTCAGTCACTCCGACCTTTCCCCCTTGTTCCTGGGATGGCTTATCGCAACGGTTCTCAGGTTTTGTGTTGGTTCGGCAACTGTGGCAGGCATTACAACCGCAGGAATAGTCCTTCCAATGGTTACAGGAGGCCTTGTCAAACCTGAGCTGATGGTCCTTGCAATAGGATCGGGAAGCCTCATGTTCGGCCATGTCAACGATGGCGGCTTCTGGCTCTTCAAGGAATACTTCAAGCTTTCAATAAAAGACACAATGAAGACCTGGGTAGTCATGGAAACATCGATTGGAATTACCGGGCTTCTTGGTGTGCTGGCATTGAACATGGTGGTTCGATAACATTTATAATTCATTTTTGGGGCTTATTTTCAAGTCTCATTTTGATGTGTTATTCAATGGCGTTTAGTTAAGGAATATTATTACCAAACATGAAAAGAATATTTTACCACAGGGACCACTCTACTATTCTTGTGTTTTTACCCCCCAACCCCCCAAGGGGGGATTTAAGAACACCCCCCCTGGGGGGCAGGG
>CAIMVD010000180.1 GCA_903844815.1 uncultured Bacteroidota bacterium
ACATTTCAAAGAACTATTTTCATCAAAATACCAATAAATCAGTACTTTTAGATGGTTTTCTTAACTAAACGACATTGAAGTATATTTACAAATTTATTTGCTTTTCCTTTACCACAAAAAACGTTTTTTCGACAATCCAAAAGTGTCTTTCATATAACTGTATGTAACTTCAACTACTAAGTTCTCATTCTTAACTTAATAAAAATGCATTGCTTTACTACCTGCAAAATATTGTTTATTTAATAATTTTATTCTTCGATCATAAATCGCTATTTATTGTGAATTTTATTTAGAATAAATACAAATAACAAGCTTAACTAAAAATTGTTTAAAAACCTTGTCACAAAACAAGAATTTCTGACATGTACATAAAAGTCTATTATAACTGCGTACTCTTAATTCTACTTTGACAGATTAAAAAGTTTACTGTAAGTTATGTAAAATTCAAATAGTTTCGCTATATTCAATACATCGAAAAACAAGCCTTTCGTTACCAGAAATGTCAAACACAAGTTAAAAAAAGTAAAGAATATGGAAAAACACTGGTCTCTTCTTTGAGGAGGATGAGATGTCATATATCTGATTATGAGAGTGTTTTCCGCAATAAGACTAAGCGAATTTTTGATAAGGCGATAAAGTACACCGAAGGGGTCATTAAGAGTGATATGCGTAATATTGAAAGGATAAGTGAAGATACAGGCGTTGACTATTTCCAGATGCAACACTTTATTACGGAATCTAACTGGGATGCACGTGAACTGATCGACAGGGTAGCGGTAAACGTCAGTTCTATTCTACCGAAAAGAAAGATGACCGGACTTATAATAGACGAAAGCGGTTGGGTTAAGAAAGGGGACAAGAGTGTTGGAGTAGGTCATCAATACTGCGGTAATGTAGGAAAGGTATCCAATAGCCAGGTAGCTGTTTTTGCCTGCCTGAGCAATGGGGATTTTGCTTCGATGATTGATGCCAGATTATTTCTCCCAAAGGATTGGTGCAATGATGTTAAGCGCTGTCAGGAAGCAGGTATTCCTAATGATAAAATGGTATTTAGAAGCAAACTGGAACTTGCCATAGATATAGTCCGTCATCAAAAAGAACAAGGAATTGCATTTGATTTTGTAACAGCCGACGGTTATTATGGAAACGATGCTTCCTTTGCAAGGGAAATAGAGAATCTGGGGTCTGTATATATGCTGGATATACATTCTGATCAGGAAATATACATAGAAAAGCCGGAGTTAATCCTGCCGGAGAAGAAAAGCGTCAGAGGACGAAATCCCAAAAGGCTCATAGCGTCATTACCCGGTATAAAGGTGAACACATATCTTTCCACATTGGAGGCTTCAAACTGGCAAACATTGGATGTTCGCAACACGACAAAAGGAGTTCTCCGGGGTGAATACCATTTTGCAAAGGTCTGGATCTGGGACAAAAGTACCGAAGAGCCGGAACGAAGACTTCTTGTTATACGCAAAACAATCTCAGGCAAGGGAACAGTTGAGATAAAGTATTCATTTACAAATGCAAATTTGGAGCAGTATGAACCAGAAGGTTTGGCCTACATGCAGGCTGAAAGGTATTTTATAGAACACAGCATAAAGGAATCAAAACAGATCCTAGGCATGGATCAGTTCCAAACCAGAAAATGGCTGGCGTGGCAGCATCAGATTGCTCTGAACTTTCTAGTGTCATCGTTTATACTGAAGGAAAAGCTTGAATTTTTTGAGGAAATGCCTTTACTGTCAGCAAGGGATGCTAAAGAAATGGTAGTGTGTGAGTTGTATGAACAAATGACACAAGATCAGATGAAAGAAAGAATTAACAAGCGGCATGCCATAAGGCAAAAGGATATTAACCGCCATTATAAGAAGAAATCTAATCTGTCAAAGTAGAATTAATATTTATTAAAATAATGAAGTATTTTATAAAACTCATAACTTTCTTAATTGTACTATTAGTTGTAATAATTCGATGCACAAAAGAACCACAACCAATTTTACCTAAAGACATTACTGGACAATGGAAGTGGATTTATACATTTCATCTTACAGAATTAAGTGATTCCAACCCATTAACCCCAGAGAACTCAGGTATTAATGAAATATTAGTATTTAACAAAGATCATACTTGGCAAAAAAAAGTTAACAACTTAAAAGTGGATTCTGGAACTTATTCACTTGGACATGGTGTCTATACTCCTTATTCAGGTGCTGGCATTTTTAGATTTGACAGTATACTTTATTTTAGAGACGGTAAAACTTTTGAAGATGGATTTGATTATTATGAAATACTTCATGATACACTTCATTTTACACCATACTTAGGGGGCAGATTCAGTTCCTATACTCTACCCTTTAATGGTGCCAAATATTGGAAAAAGCAATAATTCATTATGACTTTCCTTTTATAGTATTAACCTATTAAATTCTTAATCATGAAATCAAAACCAAAGTACAACATGAGGAGTCAATATTCACAAAAACGTGAAGTATTCTTTTCGACAGTTCTTATGGTCTTGCTTCTTTTTCTAGAAATAAACGTCTTTTCTCAAACTACTAAAACAACTATCCCAGGAGGTGCACTGTTTTTACCAACTGCTGAATATGATAAACTTCCAAAAGCAAATTTAGAGTCAATAAAAAATCTACCGCAAGCTAACAGTAAATTTATGGTTGCTACAACTACCGTAAAGATGCTTGCAACTCCACCCATTGGCGATCAAGGCACGCAAGCATCCTGTGTAGGATGGTCCAATAGTTATGCTTTAAGTATTCTTACGTATCCAAAATACAGTTGCTGGGGTATTGCACAAAGAAGCCCAAGTTTTATATATAATCAGATTAAACTTGGAGGCTGTGGTGATGGTGCTTATTTAAACACTGGCACAAATTTCATAATAAATATTGGTTCATGTTCCAAAAGATCAATGTCTTACAATCCAAATAACTGTTCTACTCAACCAACTTCAGAACAAAACTATGATGCATCCAAGAATAATGCATCATCTAGATTAATTTTAACAGCTCAAGATTATCAAAGTATGAAATCTGCGTTGGATCAAGGCTACCCAGTTGTTGTAGGATTTGTGTGGAATCAATCTACATCTGATATGTGGTATAATGGCGGTGGAATTTGGAGTTCAAATTATGGTCAAGGTATTGTTGGCCATGCTGTATGTATCGTTGGATATGATGATGGATTAGGGATGTTCAAAGTTATCAATAGCATGGGAACTACCAATGGAGATAACGGATTCTTCTGGATAACATATAATTTGGTGATGAATGGTGCCTTCCAAGAAGCTTATGTAATTCAAGGCATGAATTCTACACTTCCCTTTTCTCTTTCAGGTCCTACTCCGAGTTTAGTATGTTCATCTGGAGCTACATTTACATTGAACCATCAACCTTCGGGGACAAGTATTAATTGGTCTAGTACTTCAAATTTGACAAAGTACTCATCATCTGGGAACACAGCTATATACAAAGCTGCTTTAGCAGCTAGTAGTTCAGGATATGTTACAGCAGGTATTGATTCATGTACCTGTGCAGTACAATATGCCGTTTGGGCTGGAGTACCACAAATGACTAATCAAAAAGTTGATGGATCTTCCTATACTCCAGGGAAACAAATCTGTCCTGGAAATCATTGGCTTGACGTTACTCCCGTTGGAACTGGAGCTGGAAATGCTACATGGACAGTACCTTCTGGAATTCAATATATAGCGGGTACCAATACTCTAGACTTTACATTCCCTTCTAATTTAAGTTCAATTAGTATTTCCGCTAAATCCAGTAACTCGTGTGGTACAAGTATTAATGCTAATTACTATCTCACTAAGAAAACATCTGGCTGTCCTTACTCATTGAATATTAATTTATATCCCAACCCTGCTTCAGATAACATATCCGTAACAATAATTTCGGATTCGCCTGTGGTTATTCCAGCAGATAGCAGTGGCATACAATCAGCAGATGTTATGGGCACAGAAACTATCGCTTCCTCAACCTATACAATAAGCATATTTAACAGCCAAAGTTCTCTCGTTTCACAAACAACGAGATCTGGGCAAAATTTCTCTGTTCCATTAAAGAATCTGAAAGATGGAATTTATGTCATTGAGGTTAAAGATGGTAACAATAATTTTTCACGTCAGCAATTTATTGTAAAACACAATTAGTTAAGTTAAATTATTGATAAGCTTAGGTGAGACCCTATTGGAAATCCAATCTCTGGTAGGGTTTTGCTATTAAAAAATTAACAGAAGCAGGATACCCACACTAAATAAAATAAGGTAAAATCAAGTTTAAAATCGGTTTTGTGGATTTATTTACTTAAACAAGTCAGAAAATCTGCTACAGTTTCAAATTATTATTTGATAAATTTGGTAAGCAATACGTTATGCTAAAATTTATTAATAATTCATCATCGACAATATGACAGATACTATATTAAAACTGGTTAGTTAACATTTGACTGACAGGGCGATAGCAATGGAATAATTAAAACAGTAAAGTGCGACAATTTCGTAAGCCGAGACAGTTTTAAATGAGCCCAACAGCTAACTCGGACGGTTTAATTAATTGCCTACAGCCAGCCCAGAACGGTTTATCAATCCATCCTAAACATCTATGAGAGTAAAATTTATGTTATCTATAAAGTTCTGTGGAACCCGGACAGTTTCGTCTCCCGGGACAGCATCTTTGGGCTGGCTGGCCTACGCACTGGTGCCTTGTTTTTTGCTCGGCACCGAGACAATTTTATCGTGACAAGAAACTTAACTGCCGTCTATCTGGACTTGGTACCGTCTCGCAGCTTCACCGCGACACGAAACTTTCTACCGTCTACCGGGACTGGCAAAAAACGCGGCACCGCGACGCAGACGGCACCTAATTAAACCGCCGGGCCGTTAGGAGCAAGCGTCAGAAGGCTGATAATAAATCGTTTCTATTGAACAATGAGGCTACACCATGGATTATTTCATCAGAGAAATTTCGAAAAGCCGGCATTACTGCTTTCTATGCCATCGCACAAGGCCCGACCACGATTTTTTTGCAAGGAAACTACGCCAGCTCCTAACAACGCGGTATATGTTATTGCCGCCGGCCATAGACAAATTGCAGCAAGGAAGGCAGATTCAGGTTGGCC
>CAIMVD010000181.1 GCA_903844815.1 uncultured Bacteroidota bacterium
ATCAATGTCGTTTAGTTAAGCCCGGGTAATCAGTTTCTTACTCCCACATTCTACCCCCCTGCCCCCCAGGGCGGGTGTTCTTAAATCCCCCCTTGGGGGGTTGGGAGGTAAAAACACAAGAATAGTAGAGTGGTCCCTGTGGTAAAATATTCTTTTCATGTTTGGTAATAATATTCCTTAACTAAACGCCATTGGCTTATAAATAATAATACAAAGTTAATTCTTATACAATATTAATAAAAGGAATGGAATTTTTGCAGTGATAAGCAACAGTCCATTTCTATTGTTAATATTTTTTTTGTTTTAATTATCAGTAAGATGATTCCCTGAATTTGTTATTGCTAAATTTGCGGCCCGCAACCTCTTAACATATAATCTGACAAATGACGAGCAATTACCTGGACGATCTTAATGAACCTCAGAAACAGGCAGTTATCAATATAAACGGACCGTCCCTTATAATTGCTGGTGCCGGTGCCGGAAAAACGAGGGTCCTTACCTATCGAATTGTTCATCTTCTCCGGCAGGGTGTCCCGGCAGGAAAAATCCTTTCTCTGACGTTTACAAACAAGGCGGCAAAGGAAATGAAAGAGAGGATTACGAAGATAGTAGGTCCCGAAGTTGCCAGGCATCTGTGGATGGGTACCTTCCATTCCGTTTTTGCAAAGATCCTCAGGATGGAAGGCGAAAGGCTGGGCTATAAACCCAGCTTCACAATATATGATTCATCCGATTCAAAGAGCCTGATAAGGAATATTCTTAAGGAGCTCAACATCGATGATAATGTCTACAAACCCGGGACTATATCCTCCAGGATCTCAGCAGCTAAAAACAGCCTTGTAACTTCCGGGATGTATTCTTCGGACGTTTCTATGCAGGATTATGACAAGTCGAGCCGGATGCCCCTGATGGCAGATATATATAAAATGTATGCATCCCGCTGCTTCAAGGCAAATGCTATGGATTTTGACGACCTGCTTCTAAATACGAATATCCTTTTCAGGGATTGCCAGGATGTCCTCTTAAAATACCAGGAGCGGTTTAATTACGTGCTTGTTGACGAATACCAGGATACAAACTATTCACAGTACCTGATAGTCAAGAAACTCTCGGCCCGTCATAAAAATATCTGTGTTGTAGGCGATGATGCCCAGAGCATCTACTCTTTCAGGGGTGCAAGAATTGAAAACATCCTGGAATTCAAGAACGACTATTCCGATTATAAGCTTTTCAAGCTTGAACAGAATTACCGTTCTACCCAGATGATAGTGAATGCAGCCAATACAATTATTGCTAATAATGAAGGACAGATAGAGAAAAAGGTGTTTTCGATGAATGAAACGGGCGAGAAGATCCAGGTTTTTCAGGCTATTACCGATCAGGAGGAGGGTTTCAATGTTTCATCCGATATCTTCGATAAGAAGTTTTCACAACAGCTTAACTGGTCCGACTTTGCTATACTCTATCGTACAAACGCGCAGTCGAGGATTTTTGAAGAGACATTGCGAAGGAAAAACATTCCGCATAAAATATATGGAGGTTTATCGTTCTATGAGCGAAAAGAGATAAAGGATGTTCTGTCCTATTTCAGGATGGTAATAAATCCTGAAGACGAGGAGGCTCTGAGGAGGTCGGTAAATTACCCTAAAAGAGGCATAGGCGATACTACGGTACAGAAGCTTTTCGAGCTGGCTTCGGCCCTCGATGCAACACCCTGGAGTCTTCTTCGCGAAGCCTCTGGTTTTCCCGACCATTTCAATGGGGCAACTGCTAAAAAGCTCATGTTGTATTCAGATGTGATAAACAACCTTCGCATCAATTATGATTCCACTGATGCCTTCACAAAGGCGAGGGAAATAGCTATGGGATCGGGAATAATGAGAGAGCTAAAGGAGGGAAAGACGCCCGAGGATATAAGCCGTTATGAAAACCTCGAGGAGTTGCTGAATGCAATAAAAGGATTCACCGAAGCTGCTGAGACCAACGGAGAACCTTCCACTCTTGAGGCCTACCTGGCAAATGTGGCTTTACTTACCGATCAGGATACTGAAAAAGCCGAAGACCGGAATAAGGTAACGCTTATGACAATCCATTCCTCCAAAGGACTGGAATTCAAGCATGTGTATATTGTTGGGATGGAAGATACGCTGTTCCCGTCGCCTATGTCAACAGGAAGCGCACGTGAACTGGAAGAAGAGAGACGCTTGTTTTATGTCGCCCTCACCCGGGCCGAAAAACAGGCAACCCTGAGCTATGCGCTTAACAGATACAAATGGGGAAACCTTGAGCGAAGCAACCCCAGCAGGTTCATTCGTGAGGTTGATCCGAAGTTTCTACAATATCCCCAGACAGGAGGAAAACCTTTCGGCAATAATGGTCTGAGCAAATCACCAGTTATTCCGGCAACGGAAAAAGAGGCACCTCCAAAGTACATAATTCCCAACGAAAGCAAACTCAGAAAGATCTCAAAATCCGTATCGGTTTCTGCCTCTCCTCCCGGAACGGGTAGTCAGGATCTGTATGCCGAAGGCGACCGCGTTGAACACGAAAGGTTTGGTAAAGGAATAATAGCCGCCATAGAGGGCGATTCACCCAATACGACGGCTACTGTAGAATTTGAAAAAGAAGGAAGCAAAAAACTGTTGCTGCGGTTCGCCAAGCTGAAAAAGCTCTGATACCAGCCTTTATTTTTTACCGTTTTGTCCGAAATTCATCTTCATAAAGGTAAACCCCTTAGTTGATATGGAATGGCTGAAACTCTCATTTATCTCCATGGTCTCCATCTTCATAGCCAGCTTATTATCCTTGCCATAGGCTTCCATAGCAAGCATAAAGGCTCCCTCAAATCCCGGATAACCGTAATATGAAGGCATACCCGCTTTTCCCCAGTTCTTTTTATCAGCCTTGATCTTTAAATCTTTTGTCATCCATACATTGGAGTAACCATCTTTCTCCGCCTCAACTATTTTATATTCGTCGCATTTGTACCCGGCAACCATCCTGGTATTTCCTGTTTTGGTAATCACAGGCTGCTTTTCGGGTTCCATTTTCATTTTCTGAGTCTGAGCGGCGAGTGCGGAATCAGAGGGAATTGTTGAAATAATACCCGTCTTCGATTCTCCGTTGTTAACCAGCATCAGAAAGCACCGGTTATCGTTGTCGAAGAGAAAGACCGTAGGCAGGGTGGACTCTTTTTTATCGGGATTTTGAACATTAAGCTCAATACCCGCATTCTGGGTATTTGAATTAAAATAGGTATAATAATCCGATTTCAGCACATCCTTTTTATCATAAGTTTCCATTTGCATATAAATCCTGCCGGTAAAACTATATTCGTCATTGTACTTAATATCGATTTTCCCCCCAAACAATCCTCTGCCGGTTGCCTTTGTACCTCCATTTTCCTGACCTGAAGCAGGCACCTTATCGGGATTGTTCTTCTCATTTTCCTTAATACTTTTATCGACGGCCGTGTCAACTTTGTTTTCGATCTCCTTGTTTATGGCCTTGTTAAGCGATTTTCTCAGGACTCCAAACTGTGCGTTTGAAGAAACAGGAAATACAAATGCCGAAGCAAGCAACAGAATGAATAATCTTGATCTCATTTTTTATTGTTTTAATATTTTAATGCTAAGGGATAAAGTTATAAAAAATTTAGCTTTTTAGACAAGATTTATATCAAAATACTGTTGCCTGCCTTAAACAATTCAGAGAATGCTTTCCGCAACAGGCTGTTCATATGTTACTTCCCGTTGACGCAGTACCGATTCATACAGTGCAGCAAAGGACGAACTAATCCATATTATTGCAGGGAAAATACCTACAATAACCATTAGCAGTCCGAAGATCACAATGAATATCGACACAAAGCCCATAAAGAATATCTTCCAGCCATGTCCCCTGGTCATTTTCCAACTCAACTCGACAGCTTCGATGGGATCGAGTTTTTTATCCATTACAATATACGAAACAAAGGCCAGACGGCAGCCAATAATAATTCCCGGAATCAGAAGTGCGAAGCAACCCAGCACAACAAGAGCAAACACAAGAAGATTCGCCAGAATTATATGAAGATAGTTTTCCATAAACCCCTTCACAAGGTATTCAAAATCGGGTTTCGATTTCCTGACGGCCTGGACAAAAATCATATTGCCGCCATATTCAAATACAGGTGCAATCATAAAAGCATAGAGCATTGCAAGCAAACCGAAGAATGCCGCAAAAATCCCAAGGGTTCCCAGTCTGAAAAGATTCTCAAGCCCTTCCGGACCATCGTTCCAGATACCCCGGTGAAGATCGGAGAGATCAAAATTAAAATTGAGCATCTTAAACGGTGCTGTAACAATTGCCAAAACAATTATTACCAGAAATAACCTCAGAAAATTATCCATCATCACCCTCCATCCGGTAGAGAAACTGCTTCCCAAACCGGGCACTAATTTGTATTCGCTGTTCGTTTCCATTTCTATTGTTTTTAAAATTAATAATCAGTTGATGTTTATGAAGCAAATTTAGGTCAGCTGATTCAGTCCGGCTTCATACTTAAGTAGCGATTATAATATTTCCTACTTTAGTATGCAGTACAATACTTTAGTTGTTTTTACTTTTATCCCGTCACTTTCCAGCGATTTTAATACCTTTATATTATGCTGTACTATCTCGGATACCTGATCTTTATACTGTCTGTGGCTCTGGCAGCCGGCGGGATTGTCCTGTCAATAAGGCTTCGCAATACCTACCACCACGAGATATTCTCAACTCTTCTCTATTATGAAGTTTTCATTTACACATTCGGCTTCTACGGAATCTGGGGACAGGCGGTTATCAAAGCCCTGCTTTCTCAATACATTTCTGCCGAAATGCTCGCCCGATTCTCCGAAATCGCAATGCTTCTGGGTTTACCCTTCGTAATTTTCGGGTGGCTTATGCTTATCCGTTTTTCTTTCAGTATTTCAGGAAGGAAATATAACAAATGGTTTGTTCCGGTCTTTCTGACTATTAATTTTGCCATTTTGGTTGCAGTTGGCTATCTTATTTCAGTGGCAGCTGAAATAAAACCTGTCATACTTATCAAGAGTTATTTCATAGCGATGAATTTCCTTTGGACGGTCATTGCTTCATCGATGATATTGTTTCCCGAAAAAAGAAAAACCATAATTCACGATTTCGACAGGAGAAGAATTGCACCTGCACTCATAGTAATTCTGATACTGCAGTGTATCCCGCTTTTCTTTTATGAAAATCAGTTGCTGATAGCTATCCTTTTTATTCTGACTTTCTTTGCCGGAAATATCTTTTTACCCGTTTACCTCAGTTACGGTACGCTTTTATCGGCATTTACCGTTGAACCGGAAAAGAATCTCTCTTTTGAACAGTTCTGCAAAAAATATGAGGTGAGTCCCCGGGAGACGGATATTGTGAGAGAAATATGCAACGGACTGAGCAACCAGGAAATATCGGATAAGCTATTCATTTCCCTCCAGACAGTTAAAGACCACACCCACAGGATTTATATAAAAACAAACGTCAGGAGCCGGGTACAGCTAATAAACCTTGTGAAGGAGCTTAAAGCAAGATAGAATTATCACATAAAGACTGTATCCTTATATTAAGAAATGAGGTTAAATTAAGGTTAATAGATGCAGCCTGAATACTTGATCAATTACGAATTAGCGTAGCAGAATTTAATGAGAGAGGCCAGGTTTAGAAAATTTCAAAAAAATGTTCTAAATGATTTGTAAGAGTCGATAATTCATCCCATTTTTAAGTTGTGGACGGGAATTTATGGGGAGTTTTAATGCCTGAATGAAAGATTCTTTTATATCAATCCTTCCAATTATTGCTTAATGTTGAACTTTAACCTGTTATCATGTAACATGAAGAACTATCTTTTAATCCCTGTTATTGCAGTGTTTGTCAGTTTTACCGCCCCTGCAATTTCCCAAACGGTATATTATTCTTACGATAATGCCGGAAATATGACCGGACGAAATACAATAACCTATCCACAGAGCCTTTCAGCAAAGGCTGGGCAGGGAGAAAGCGAATCAATAAAAGCGGAAACTGACCTTTCTTTTGAAAAACAGCCGGTTAAAATTTATCCCAATCCCACTTCCGGGTTTCTTGAGATAGAAATACCCGAAGAGCCGGACAATAATGAGAAAATCCAATTACTGGTATTTGATATGGGCGGAAGAAAAATAATCGATCTAAAGCAGGAGTATCCAAAAACAGTTATTGACCTTTCAAGGTATCCAAACGGGATGTATATTCTGAATCTGAAAAAAGGAAATATTGTTTCGAAATGGAAAATAATTAAAAAGTAACCTTTCTCAAATAATAAGCCCCCTGTTTATGAAATTATCTAAGTTGCTTATTTCCAAAAGAGCAGTATCAGTCTTGTTGTCAGTGTGTTTCGTGGTTGGTTCCCTGAAGGCACAGTATCAGCAATATCCAAAGAGTACTTCGGATGCATTAAACCAAAGTTTAGCTGTTGGTACTTTATCCGGTTCCCTTTCTGTCTCTTTAAAGGGAGCTGCAACCTATTC
>CAIMVD010000182.1 GCA_903844815.1 uncultured Bacteroidota bacterium
ACATTTATTCTTCAGCCAGTACCACCTCTCTACGCTCAACGCTCTCCGCTCTAGGCTTACCTGGGCATTTCTCTCCGCTCTCCGCTCAACGCTCAACGCTTAATTCTTCCCCTGTGCCCTGATACATAAAACGGTCGTACATGTCGTGCAAGTCGTTCATGATCGCAAGATTGGCAAGACCGCAAGACCTGCATGACCTATAAACAGAATTTAATGCCTCCCGAAAGCTAGAGATAAAGCATAAGTGTTATATTTCTGTAATATACTATCTTTGTGTTATGGAAGAACATGATGAAATAATCAGTCGGATAATTGGAATAACTAACACTACAGATCCTGATCCTGAGATCTACCTGTATGGGTCCCGTGCGAGAGGCGACGCTAAAAGAAATTCTGACTGGGATTTTTTGATCCTGTTGAGTAATGAAAATATAACTTTCCCAATTGAAACAGATTTGATGGACAAGTTTTACGAAGTAGAGCTTGAAACTGGCCAGGTTATCTCTCCATTGATATATTCAAGGAAGGAATGGAATGAAAAGCACTTTTTTACACCTCTGTCTGAAAATATAAGGAAGCAAGGGATTAGAATAAGATGAGTGGATCAAGGGATGATTTAATTGGGAAAGATCTGCTCACAACTCTTTACCTGGAGACAAAAAGGAGACTATGACGATTTTTTTGATTTTGATGAAAGTAATGTGCTCCCATACTTTGCACCTGTTGCCCAATTGATTGACACAATCGAAACTTTACTTTACAGTAAATAAATCATTCAAAGGCAATGAAATTGGCCGAAAATGCCATGCGTTGTGCATCTTAAAACAGTCATGCAAGTCGTGCAGTGCAGGTCGTGCAAGTCGTGCAAGTCGTGCTTGACTTGCATATCAACACCTTCCTCACTGCGTTACACCTGAAATCCCTGTTTGTTAAATGGCAGGAATTTACAGCAATTGATTATCTTTGTTTAAAAGAAAGTTTTATGCCCAAATTGTATGAATATTTTGGATTGATTTTTTTGTTTTATTCACAGGAACACCAGCCGATTCATATACATGGGAAGTATCAGGATAAAGAGAGCAAAGCAGAAATCATCTTTGAAAACGGAAAATTTAAAGAGATAGTAATAAAAGATGTTCCTGGCAAAGAACCTCTGGATGTCCGGAATTTAAAAAAGTTCAGGAAAATAATTGAGTTATACCGGGATGATATCGTAAGAAAGTGGATAGATTTCTTTGTTTATAACATTGAAATTTCTCCTGAAGTAATAAGAAAAAGAATATAAGATATGGTAATCTCCATTAATAAAGCAGATTATATCGGAGAATATAAAATTAGATTTTTATTTTCCGATGGTGTTGAGAGAGAGATTGACTTTTCCGGGTTCTTAAAGAATGCAAGAAACCCGATGACAAGAAAGTACCTGGATGAAAAATTGTTTACAGGATACTCAATCACCTATGGAGATATTATTTGGGATGACTACGAAATGTGTTTCCCAATCTGGGATTTACATGAAGGAAAAATATAACCTGTTTGCTGATAAGTTGGAAGTTGAGCAGCCTGTATCAGACAACTTCCGGGATTATACTGTGATACCTTAACAGTCTTGAGGATCGTATCGAGCCGAAGTCATGCAAGTCATGCAAGTCATGCAGGTCCTATCGAATCGAAGAATTGCAGGACTGGCAAGACCTTAGACCGCATGACTTTAGACCGCAAGACCACACCCTAATTATGCTGATTCACTTGCATTCAGATTAGGAGTAATGTTGAGAGAAGCAAGAAAGGAAGCTCAGATTACCCAGGAACAATTAGCAGAACGAACAGGAACAAAAAAAAGTTATATATCCCGTATTGAGAAAGGACAAAGCGACATCCGGATCTCAACTTACTGCAAGTTAATTGAGACAGGTTTAGGAAAACATTTAAATATCTCGATCGGATAAAAACCTGAATGAGGCAATATGTATCAGTTACCTGCCCTGTGCTCTGTTCCCTGTGCTCTGTTCCCTGTGCCCTGTGCATTTCTCTCTCCGCTCAACGCTCAACGCTTACCTGTGCATTTCTCTCCGCTCTACGCTCCCATGAGCCCCCCGTTTTTTATTCAGACGTATCATATCCGGCTCAAAGTTTGTGACAGATATTTAAATCTCCGGGATTTTGAGGAGCATGGTGCAAAAAAGATGCAATAATCATCAGAACAATATCATTTCCGTAACGCATGGAATTTCATATATTTGCATAAAGTGAATTGTAATGGAATCATTAAGAATTGAAATATTAAATCCTAAAGCCAGGAACCTGATTAAAAGCCTGGCTGACATGAATTTAATCAGGATAAAAAAGGATGATGAAAAAACTGAGTTTACTGAATTACTTGCAAAATTAAGAAAACGGCCTGACGATGCCCCTTCTCTGGAAGAAATAACCAAAGAGGTGGAATCAGTTAGAAATGCCAGGTATGAAAAGTAAAAAAGTCATAATTGATACTAATCTTTGGATCAGTTTTCTTATTTCAAAAGATTTCAGCTTTCTTGACAATTACATTGAAACCGGAAAAATAGAACTCATCTTTTCTGAAGAATTATTTTCCGAATTCATTTCTGTTGCTGAGAGACCAAAATTTAAGAAGTTTTTTGCAGAGACAGATGTAAAACACCTGATGAAAATCATCGGCCGTTTTGGAATACTCATCAGAGTGTCTTCTGAAACAGACTTATGCCGCGACAAAAAGGATAATTTTTTATTAAATCTGGCTATTGATAGTAATGCCGACTATTTAGTCACAGGCGATTTGGATTTACTTGAACTTGAAAAAATCAAAAAGACTAAAATCATCACGATTCAAGAGTTAAGAGTTAAGATTAAATAATAAACGACCCAACAATATAAGAACCCTTTGGGATCTGCATCCCAATGACTATCCTGACCTTAAACCATAAACATTTATTCTTCAGCCAGTACCACCTCTCTACGCTCAACGCTCTCCGCTCTAGGCTTA
>CAIMVD010000183.1 GCA_903844815.1 uncultured Bacteroidota bacterium
GAATAAATTTTACCTGACACATCACATCCAACGCCAAGATTATCAACAGCCTTAAACGCTACTGTTGACGGTACGTTGTTCACAAGCGAACCTCCTTCCGGAAAAAAGTTTATCGTGATCTTTTTTTCCACATATTTTACTTTATCCGAGATTCCGTCCTGCCCATTATCATTCGCGTTAACAATTGTGATTTCTTTGCTGAAGAATAACTTATCGCTGAAATTTCTCATATAATTAGTGTAAGCCCTTATCCTGTATCTTCCGGAACTGATGTCAGCAGGCAGTTTGAAGTCACCATTACCCAAACCTCCTTCAAGACGAATTATCCTGCTTAAGATGATTTTCGTGGCAGGAGAAATCAGTTCGACATGCAGGTTGTTGCTGTGATCTGTGAGTAAGTGGTCCAGTGCATCGATAAGATAAGCTTTGAACCAGATATCATCACCCGCAAGGTAATTTTCACGATCTATATGAAGATATACTTTCTCAATAACCTTTAAAGAGTCATCTTCCGAAGGATAATGAATAAATTTACCTCCAGCGGCTGATAATTGATTGATTATTAAAAACAATACACCAACGATGAAGTTGAATTTATTCATGTTTGAAGTTATATTATCCTTAAATTTAATTGATTTCAGATAATAAAGCAAGTGTAAAATATAAGGGAATGCAAAAATTGGGCAATTATAAATTGTCTAACGGTACCAGGTACCTAAAGATGAACAAAAGTTGTTTTGATATGATTAAGCTATCCAGATGGTGGAGTCCGGGAGGGCAAAGAAGAATCCCGTTGTGGCGGGACAAGTTGTGTTTTGCAACCGTATGAAAGCTGAAACTATATTTTCCTGATTTTCTCCGGGTTTTGTCTACAATCAAAGACAGATGCTATTGTGATACAGTTTCCTTTTTTCCAGTAAATTATCTTATAGTTGCTTTCAACAAGGTATTTATAATTTTCAGTGTAATCGTTCAATAGTTCTTCTTTCGTACCTGCTAATGGGTTGCTTTCCAGAATGGATACTCTATCAATTATTCTATTTATTAGTTTCTTAGCGACTCCTGAACTTGCCTCAAATGAGTAGTAATCAAATATATCTTTGAGTTGTTTTTCCGACAGTTCAGACCATTCAATCCTTATTTCCATGTTTTCACCTTCTTCCGGAGTTCCTGGTGAGAGATAACCCGACCTGCATCGCTATCTTGTTTTGCCTGGTCTATCATTTCATGAAATTCGTTTAACAACATAGGTTTTAAGTTCCTTTCGTGAGATAATTTCTTCTCTAGCTTTATAAAAGATTCCAGTTTAGTGATAAGGCTTTCGTCATTAATCCGAAGAAATTCTTCAATCAAAACCAGTTTTCTCGTTTGAATGTTCATAACATTAATTCTTTCTACAAATATAAAGATTTTTGAAGGGAAAAATATCGTTTTTCAATTTTTAGCCTGGCACTATAATCTCAATAAAAGTAACCAGATGAGTTTATTTGTTCAATGCATGAAGTTCGGTATAAATTAAAAGCGGGCAGGTAAGAAAGCTTCCCGATCCGCCAGCTGGCGGACGGGACAAGTTGTGTTTTGCAGCGATGACTATTACCCTCGAATTCAACTTGCATTTTAATCTTTGCTTTAAGAGCTGAAAAGACTTTTAGTATTGTAGAAAGGGTCACGTTACCAGTATGATTTTCAAGTCTTGAAATTTGAGCCTTTTGAACTCCAATGAGTTCTCCTAATTGCTCTTGTGTTAATTTACGTTAAATCTGGTTTGTTTGATAATCTCTCCGAGAACATCCATCTGTAAATCATATTCATACTCGTCTCTTTTGGCAGTTCCTTTTTTACCAAGGAATTCATCTTTTATTTCATTGAAGGAATATTTTTTCATTTTCTTTTCCATAATCTTTGTTTTTAAAAAGTTTCAAAATACTTTTTCATCAATTTCCAAGAGAAATTCCCGGGCTTCATCCGGTAACTCATTTTCAAATTTGACTTTAATCATGACGTAGGGATACGAAATGTTTCTTTGTAACGAAACTTAATTATTATGGAGTAACACTTATGTCCAATTAAATATTATAATTACGCATGTATTGACACAAAACTTTTAACTTGATTATCAGACTTATCGTGTAAAGTCCCTTTTACAATTTGAGATTGACCGGCTTGAAAAAAACTGAGGAACAAAAGGAATAAGATTATTTTTTTCATTGCAAAAAATTCAGGCTGTTTGGTTTATCTGACTTCGTATTCAGCTTTCGCGGTTACCGGAATGCCATTTGTTGTAATACCCTCAACAATAACTCTGATTAATGATGAATTATCTCCGTTGTAATAATTCAGAATTACTTCATTTGTACCCTCCAGGTTTATATTTGGATTCCAGTATATTGTTGACCGCAGGTCAGGATTAAAGTCAGAATTTGAATCCTGTAAATGTTGTGGAGAATAGAAGATTCTTGGTGCATTATACCCTGAAAACCTGATATTTGTTGAGTATTCCACCGGTGTTTTAATTCCTGAACTTCCGCCTGTTTTGGTAATTAAATTAATGACTCCGTTTGCTGCCTTCATGCCAAAAACAGAGGTTGCTCCAACAGATTTTAATACATCAATCCTGTCAATGAAGTTAACCGGAATATTGTTTATTTCTTCAAAGCGGACCTGGTTACCATCAACAAGTATAAGAGGCAGAGTACCAAATTCTTCATTCGGGTTCTTTGAATCTCCGCGAAGACTAAAAGCTCCCCTGATTCTGATTATGAAATCAGGATACTTTCCTAAAACTTCTACTCCCGGAATTCTGCCTCTGATAAGCTCCGGCACGCTGTTATAACTTTTCTCTTGTTCTGTTATAATCAGTTCACCCTCGGGGGTACCATATTTTGAACGGCTCTTCTCCACTTTTTCAGTTTGAGGATCTTTATGACGTTCAGAAATTATATTTACCTCTCCAATCCTGATCGTATCCGAAAGTTTGTATTTTTTCAATATTCCCTCATTAAATGTATAGTAGGATTTAAACTTGGAATTATCTTTCTCAGTAAAGACCGAAACAAGAGACAGACTATCAGATACTTTTGCCGGAATATATTTTAGCGAATCCAAAATCAACAAACCCTTCATCCGGTCTTTCTGATCAATCCCGCTAACAATTAATCTAGCCTCGCCGGTCATGTCAACACCTGACAAATTGAATCTGCCCGTTGAGTCAACCGGTAAAGTTGTAAAAAATGAACTAGTGTTATGTTAATCGTAAATTGACGGATATAATCTTTTCAATTTGACTCTTGCTTCCTTGTTTGTGAACTGCCAATTTATTTTACTGTTTTTATTATTTCTGTGGGTTTTCCATGCTTCAACTTCTTCTTTTATC
>CAIMVD010000184.1 GCA_903844815.1 uncultured Bacteroidota bacterium
CCAGTTTTAGCAGTTTTGAAAATATAAACATTAAATTAACGTATTATTATCTCTACTAAAATTCAGGTTTTTACACCTTTCATTTATTATTTTTGCAAAAACATAAAACTGATGGAATTTATAAACAAGAGTCTTATAGAAAAGGCCTGGGACGATAAGTCGCTGCTTTTAAACACTGAGGTACAGGACGAAATATTTAAAACCATCGACCTCCTCGACAAGGGACAGATAAGGGTTGCCGAGCCTGAAGGAGATGGATGGATAGTAAATCAGTGGATAAAAAAAGCAGTTATACTATATTTTCCTCTCATGAAGATGGAGACTTTCGAGGTTGGCCCCCTGGAGTTCCACGATAAGATACCATTGAAAAAGCATTATGCCCTGCTTGGTGTGAGGGTTGTCCCTCATGCTATTGCCCGTTACGGTTCGTTTCTTGCCCGCGGCGTCATCCTTATGCCATCGTATGTAAATATCGGAGCCAGGGTGGATGAAGGGACAATGGTAGATACCTGGGCTACAGTAGGATCCTGTGCCCAGATAGGGAAGAATGTCCACCTCAGCGGAGGTGTTGGCATCGGAGGTGTTCTTGAACCAGTACAGGCCGCCCCTGTAATTATTGAAGATAACTGTTTCATAGGTTCAAGGTGTATTGTGGTCGAAGGTGCACATATAGGGATGGAATCTGTTCTTGGCGCCAACACTGTAATAACCAACAGCACTAAAATAATAGACGTCACTTCTGAAAACAGGATAGAATATAAGGGTTATGTACCTCCCCGTTCGGTGGTAATCCCCGGAACGTACCTAAGGAAATACCCGGCTGGCGATTTTGGTGTTCCTTGTGCCTTAATAATTGGAACACGTAAGGAATCGACTGATAAAAAGACCTCCCTGAATGAAGCCCTGAGGGAGTATGATCTGGCTGTTTGATCACCAACTTGTGTTCCTGAAATTACAAAATACTAAAGACAAGGCAATGTTTGTTAAAATGGTCAGCACTAAAAATTGCCAATAATCTAATTTATGCTAATTTTGAGCGCAATCCAAACTTATCCTGGTTTATGCCTGAAATATCTGCGGTTATTATAACTTACAACGAGGAACTTTTTATTGAGAAGTGCCTCGCTTCACTCGATGGGATTGCCGATGAGATAATTGTTGTTGATTCGTATTCTACTGACGGGACCGAAGATATCTGCCGCAAATTCAATGTTAGGTTCTACAAGCATAAATTTGAAGGTTTCCGCGATCAGAAGAACTATGCCACGGGGCTTGCTTCTCACAGAACGATATTATCTCTCGATGCTGATGAAGCTCTAAGCGAAAAGCTGAAACAATCCATTATGAGTGTGAAGGATAACCCGCAATATGACGGTTATCTTTTTAACCGACGAAATAACTTCTGCGGAAAATGGATACGATTCTCTCAATGGTACCCCGATCGTCAGCTGAGGCTCTTTCATTCCGATCAGGGCAAATGGGGCGAATTCAATCTGCATGAAAGGTTCATTCTGTCAAACGGAGCTTCGATTGGACGGCTCCACGGAGACCTGCTTCACTGGGCGTTTTCTTCCCTGAACGATCATGAAACCAAGATGGATAAATACGCCTTTACCGGCGCCGTGGAGTACCATAAAGCCGGTAAAAAAGCATCGTTCATCACTCCTTACATACATTATTTCTGGGGATTCTTCAGATCGTACATAATTAACCGTGGCATACTTGATGGCCGTTACGGGTTTATAATCTGCTCGCTCTACGCGAGTTCAGCCCTAAAAAAGTACAGGATCCTCAGGCAACTCAACAGAAATGAGAACACCGGGCACTAGAACTGTTTTTACTTTTGAAGAAGATCTTAAGGAATGCCTGGCCGTACTGAAAAATGGCGGCGTAATACTTTATCCTACTGATACAATATGGGGACTGGGGTGCGATGCTACAAATCGTACAGCAGTTGAAAAGATCTTTTCAATAAAATCGAGAGAAGAGAGCAAAAGCCTCCTGATCCTTGTGGATAGTGATTCAATGCTCGGAAGTTATGTAAAAGACATCCCTGAGATTGCTTATGAACTTACCGAAGTATCCGACAAACCAATGACTATAATTTACCCATCAGGAAAAAACCTAGCTCCCGGTGTCTGCAGTGAAGATGGTTCAGTCGGGATCCGCATCTGCAGCGATGAGTTCTGTTGCGAACTGATAAAGAGATTCCGGAAACCAATAGTTTCAACTTCAGCAAATATCAGCGGGAAACCTTCACCCTCAGTCTTCAGCGAAATCGAAGAAACAGTTATTGAAGCTGTGGATTATACAGTTAAGCACCGTCGTGATGACCGCGGAAGCGGTAGCGCCTCGTCGGTCATCAAAATAGAACTTGACGGTACAATAAAGATATTACGAATGTAGCTTACCTTGATCTTACTTTTCCCGATCCTGAAACCCTTGCGTCGATTTTGGGATTGCCCTGGTAGGTCACATTTCCGCTGCCCGAAACACTTGCCTTAAGATACTCTGTAACATTACAGGTACAGTTTCCGCTGCCTGAAATACTTATATCAGCCGATTTTATTCTAAAGGATTCTCCGGAATAGTTGCCCGACCCGCTGATTGCGATGTCGGCCTTCGAAGCATCGCCGCTACCCTTTATGAGAATGTCGCCTGAACCCGAGATACTGGAATTAAGCACTTCAACGGTTATTTCGCTGGCATAAAGTTTTCCGCTTCCGCTTACACTGAGGTTAAGCGTCTCCGTTTTTACAGCATCCTTAATCTCTGCCCTGCCTGAACCTGATACACCGAGCCCTTTAATAGCAGGCATAGTGATATATACAGTTACCTTCTCATTCGAATTAAAATGCCAGTTGTCTTTTCTGATAACCAGTTTATCATTTGAAACCTCTGTTTCAATATCGCGCAGAAGGTCCCTGTCTCCTTCCAGAACTACTTTAAACTCATTACCCAGACTAATATAAAGGTCGCCGGCAACACCGAAACTTACTTTTGTAAAGCCTGATAAATTCCTTGTTTCTTTCTCCTGAACCCCGTTTCCTGCCAGAGCAGTTGTAAATGCAATTGCTGCAATAAATACAGTTAAGATGGCTGTCTTCTTCATGGCGTTTTAATTAATAATATTAATGAATGCTGAATAAAGACGCTCTTTCAGAGTTAAGGATGCATAATCAGGGAAAATATTTTCAATTTATTTCGGCCAACCCTTCGGGGATATCCATAGTGATCTCTTTTTTCCTCTTATCGATGCCTATTATTAAATTTTCGTGAAGAGGGACAAGTATTTCCCTGTTTCCGGGCGAGTTGATTCTGAGCAGTAATTGTGCAGGGTTTGGAATGACTTCAGTTATACATCCGATAAGCTGGTCGTTTTGATCATACACATTGAAACCTTCGAAGGATTTTACCTCCCTGCTGTTTTTTCCGCTCGCGGGAGCGCTGGTAAGCCAGACTTTGGCGCCAATGAACTCCCCGGCCTGCTCATCCGAGTCGCAGCGGTCGAACTTTAGTTTCAATGTTCCTGCCCCTGAATACTCCGAAGAGGAAATAAAAAAAGGAACTGGTCTTCCTTCTATTTCGAGGAAGACCGATTCCGTTAAGTGTGTATTTTCATTCAATGATCTTTCGAGTCTTACTGATACAGTACCCCCGAAGCCACTGACTTTAGTAATTGATCCCAGTAATATGCCTGTAGTATAAGCCATTGGATCGTTGATCCTTCTGACCGTTAACTACTCCTGAGGAGCCTCTTCTTGAGCAGGAGCTGCAGCTAATTCGGCAGCAGCAATTTCCTCTTTTACAACTGCCACTGTTTTGGCATCCAGGTCAGCTTTTCTCTTTGCAAGTTTTGCAGCCCTTGTTTCGTTGATGCGCTTCTCTTCCTTAAGACGGTTTGTAATTGCATCGTCTACTGATTTCTCGAGACCCTGCTTCTTAGCATCGATTTTAGCCTCGTTTTGCTTAAGCCACTCTTCAAAACGCCTTATTGCTTCAGCTTCATCGAAAGCACCTTTCTTAACACCTTCAAGAAGATGTTTTTTCATCATAACACCTTTATACGACAGGATAGCCCTACATGTATCGGTAGGTAATGCGCCATTTTGCAGCCAACCCAGTGCCTTATCGAAATCAAGCTCGATAGTTGCGGGGTTAGTAACCGGATTATATGACCCGATCTTTTCAATATATCTGCCATCACGTGGCGATCTGCTATCTGCAACCACAATGTGGTAGAAGGCCAACTTCTTACGGCCTTTCCTAGCTAATCTGATTTTAACTGCCATTAATTCTACGCTTTATTATTTAACCTGTTTTAAAATTGTGGGTGCAAAGATATGATATTTATTAATAAAATTATTAACAACACAAAATAAAATGAGGCTGCCCTTTAAATCCTTTGTGTATCTCTGTGCTTCTCTGTGCCTCTCTGTGTATCTCTGTGTAACAAATAATTAAGAACTTACACAGAGATCACGGAGGTGCCACAGAGTTCCACAGAGGTCTTAGGACAGCCTCATCAATATATCAATTAATAACCCGGGTTCTGCTGGGTTTTAAGCTTTGGATTAGCTTCAATCTCTCTTGCAGGAATCGGGAAAAGCAGTTTCGGACTGTCATAAGTTAAACCGCCTACATTCTGGTGCAGACGTTTCATGTCATGAATTTTAGCTCCTTCAAATGCCAGTTCAAGCCTTCTCTCAAGAAGTATGTCGTCAAGAGTTATGGAGGTTGCAGCAATAAGTCCGGCCCTTGTATGTATTTCATTGAAATCTGCAAGGGCAGTTGCTCCAACTGATGTTGAGAGCCTTGTATTGCATTCAGCCCTGATAAGGTACATTTCTGCCAGGCGGAAAAGGTTAACTATTCCATACTGATTGTTCCACTTGCCGCATCTGATAGCACCTTCACCGACAAAGAAGAGATCAAATCTCTGATCTCCTTCAGCATAGAGATTAAGGTGTCCGTCGAGTATGTCGATATCACCTGTACGTCCGCCATATTCCGGCACTGAAAAGAACTCTGTCATTGCGCTGAACCTGTCCTGGGGTGTAAACTGGGTAGCAAAGATATCTTCTGCAGTATTGTTATCGTTATTGAAAACTCCTGCATATGTTGCCTGAAGCTCATACATTCCCGATTCAATAACAGCGCTGGCGGCATCCCTAGCCTTGGCATAATCGCCTTTCTGGAGATATACCCTGGCCAGAAGGGCATTTGCTGCCCCGGTTGAAGCATAAACGTCATTGTCTTCAGGAAGTTTGGCTGCTGCGTTGGTAAGGTCTGCAATAATCTGGTTATAAACCTCATCAACAGTATTACGGGTTATGAAGCTGGTTTCGTCAATACCGTGAGTAGGAGTAAGTACCAGTGGAACACCGTACTGGGTATTTGCCGAGCCAAATTTATACTGATCGGCAAAGAAACGTACAAGGTCGAAATACATCAGCCCGCGCAGAAAAAGCGCTTCTCCTTCTACCCTTTCGCGATCGGCATCCTTAACAACAGCCAGACCGCTCAGAACATTATTTACTGTGTTAATGACTTTGTAGCTGTCGGCCCAATGTGCAGAAGCCTGTGAATTTGAGGCAATCATTGTTTTGTTGAAAACCTGGCGCGGATCAATATATGTACCAACCCATTGTATCTCTCCGTCGCCGGCGAGCAATTCAGCATTCATGAGCAGGTTGCCTCCATAAGTATATGTACTGGCAAATTGAGAATAAGCGCCCAGAAGAACACTTTTTACATTTTTATCCGACGTAAGAGCTATGTTCTCGCTTATATTCTGAGAAGGCTCCAGATCGAGATATTTGTCGCATCCGGTCGATAAACCTACCAGTGCAACTGCTGACAATATTGTAAGTATTTTATTCATTGTTATCTCAGTTTAAATTATTATAACCCGATGTTAATACCGAATACGATTGATCTTGGCTGCGGTGCTGAATAGAAATCGCATCCTGAGGTCACGTTATCATTAAGAAAATCGGTTGATACTTCCGGGTCCCAACCTGTATACTTTGTGAAAGTGAGGAGGTTCTGACCCTGGATATAGATCATCATGCTTCCGAGTTTAGCCTTGCTGATTATACTTTTAGGCATCTCATAGCTTAACATTAGGCTGCGGAGTTTAACATATGCGCCACTTGAAAGATAACGGCTGTTACGGCTCTGATCTCCGTTGTCCCATGCAAGTCGTGCCTCGGGAACATCGGTAACGTCGCCCGGATTCTTCCAGCTGGCAAGCTGCGATTTAAGCTGGTTGTCGTACCATACTCCGTTTGCAGCCATCCACTGGTCGCCAACAAGATGAATCTTATTTCCTGTAACACCCTGGAAAGTAAATGCCAGTGAAACACCCTTGAAAGCAATAGTATTGGTGATGGCACCCATGATATCAGGTGTAGGTTTTCCGAGAACTACAAAGTTAGCTTCGGTAAAATCATTTGTTGTTGCTGTATGATTTGTCACATCTCCGTTTGCATCCTGTTCGTTTACATACCACAGAGCATCTCCGTTCTGGGAATCCACGCCGGCATATTCAGCACCGTAGAAAGCTCCGATAGGCTGGCCAACTTTAACAACGTTCATGTAACGGGCACTACCGGAATCTATTATTGTCTGTTCGCCAAGGCTGGTAACCTCATTCTTGTTATACGAAAAGTTGAGGTTTGAACTCCAGGTGAATTTGCCTGTAAGGTTATTTGTGTTGATTACAAATTCGAATCCTTTATTTTCAACCGATCCGATGTTTTTCATCTGGCTTGAATATCCGGTTGTGTTAGGAACAGGAACATTAAGAAGGAGGTCATGAGTCTTCTTTATATAATAATCTATTTCTCCAGAGACACGGTTCTTGAAAAATCCATAGTCGATACCAAAATCGAGCTGTGAAGTAGATTCCCATCCGAGATCCGGGTTTGGAATCTGTGAAGGGACAAGGCCGGAAAGACTGTTGTAGCTGCCAACGCCATAAAGTCCAAGGTGACCGAAGTTGCCGATACCGGCATTACCTGTAAGTCCGTAGCTTGTCCTTGCCTTCAGGAAGCTGATGGTAGAATTTTCGCTGAGGAAATTCTCTTTTGTCAGTACCCACCCAATCGATGCTGCAGGGAAGAAACCGTACCTGTTGTTCTTACCGAACCTCGATGAACCATCAACACGTCCTGATACTGTAAAAAGGTATTTTGACTTGTAGTCGAGGTTTACCCTTGAGAAATATGAAAGAAAACTGTATTTGGTTAACGATGAAGTTGCTCCGGTAATTAAACCTGAGCTTGAAAGAGTTTTAAGATCATCGAGAGGGAACTGAGTTCCCTGAGCCCATGCATTATCGATGATTGTGTACTGTAATTCGCTTCCAAGAACAGCGCTTACTCCGATGTCGCCAAAATTCTTCAGGTAATCGAGATATGATTTGGTGGTTATGTTCTGGGTTTGTCCATAGTTTGCAAAACCGTAACCGTTTACACCTGTACCCGATTCAGTCTTTTCTCCGTACCTGGCATTCTCCTTCAGGTTATAGAGGTCAAAGCCCACTTCATTTCTCCATTTAAGTTCCTTCGAGAAATTTACTGAAAGATATCCGTTTGCAATTGACCTGTATTCGATGATATTTCTCGTTGCATACTCAACATCAATGAGCGGGTTGTAATAGGTCGTAGTTGGGGTATTGTATAATTCACCCTGCTGGTCCCTTGAAGGAGTGATCGGCGACAAAGCAACAAGCTGCATAGGAGTTGAAAAAGCGTTGTCGGCCGAAACCTGGTCAATATTTGTCCGGTTCAGGCTCAGCGCGAATCCGAGGTCGAGATACTTGTTTACCTTGTTGTCGACATTAAGCCTTGCCGATACCTTTTCAATACCATTGGAGACCAGGATGCCCTCCATATTATTATAGGAGATGCTGGTGAAATACTTTAATTTATCGTTTCCACCCTGTGCCGACATGTCGGCTGAGAATATTTTCCCCTTCTGGAATGCGAGATCCTGCCAGTCGGTATTAACTGCGGAACCGGTATATTTTCCGGCACCATCGAGCTGTGCAGCCCATCCGGAATATCTCTTAAGCCGGGTTTCAACGTGCCTCTGCCAGTAGTCGCTTGTTCCTGCAGGATCACCGTAAGACAAGTCTTCCTGAAGGTCACCGTTAATTGCAGCTTCACGGAAATAACTGATATATTCACTTGTGTTCATGAATTCCCTTCTTCTGGAAGCTTCATTAAATCCCGTCTGAATATTGAAGTTAAGTTTGGTATCTCCGTTGATACCTTTTTTTGTGGTTATAATGACGACACCGTTAGCGCCCCTTGATCCGTAAATTGCGGAAGAAGCAGCATCTTTAAGAATGTCAATTGACTCTACATCATTGAAGTTGATTGAGGTGAGTGGGTTAATGACTGCACCCGACTGGTTCAGGGCCTCTGTAGTTATCGGAATACCATCGACAACGATTAGGGGCTGGTTTGTTGCGGTAATTGACGATGAACCGCGGATCCTCATGTTGGTGGTACCTGTCGATTTGCCGTTTACCGATGCAATAAACACACCGGCGGTTTTCCCCTGTAGAGCCTGTTCAAAGGTCGGCACGGGAACATTCTTAAGAACGGCTCCGTCGACCTTTGCAATACTTCCGGTGACTTTCGATTTAATCTGTGTGCCGTAACCCACGACTACAACTTCATTAACTCCAACCAGGTCATATTCAAGGGCTACGTTGTAGACTGAAGCTGCCCCCAGAACCACTTCTGCGGTCTTCATTCCGACATACCTGAATTCAAGTGTTGCTCCCGACGGAGCAGATATCTGGAATTTTCCGTCCAGACCGGTAGTGGCGCCCGTTGTGGTACCTTTGACCACAATCGTGGCCCCCACTATGGGTTGTTTGTCGTCAGCACCGGTGACTGTGCCGGAGACCGTCTTCTGCTGGGCAGTTGCCGGCAGCAAGAAGCCGCAGAGAACAAAGAATAGAAATAGAAGTCTTCTCATAGCTTTTGGTTTAGGTTTAAAATAAATATAATAACAGGAGTTGCCCCCTTTGACAGAGTATGAAAGGCAGGTTGGCTTCATTTGGCAAAAATATATTCTTTTGAACAGTTTCCTATCTTTATTTTAAATAAATTATTAAAAACCTTTAAATTTTAAATCACTTTAACAAAAAGAGAACTAAAAAGTAAGATGAAGTGCCATTTTTTTCGGGGAAATGAAATCAGAATACAATTTTTGGAGGTGAAAGACATTGATTACTTATCTATACCAAATTTAACTATTTTTGTGATCATATCAAATCACAAAGAATAAAAATCCCGCCGATGAGTAATTTTGCGCACTTACATGTTCATACCCAGTTCTCTATACTCGACGGCGCTTCGAATATTCCCCTGCTGATGGAAAGGGTGAAGTCGCTAGGAATGAAAGCCATTGCAATTACCGATCATGGCAACATGTTTGGCGTCAAGGAATTTCACAACTATGCAAAGAAAAACGGCATAAAGCCTGTAATTGGTTGCGAGATTTACGTGGCAAAACGGTCTCTTTCAGATATCAGCGGAAAAGAGGACCGATCTGGCGATCACCTCATCCTGCTGGCAAAAAACATGCAGGGTTATAAGAACCTTATCAAGCTGGTTTCAACCGCCTGGATAAAGGGATTCTATTATAAACCAAGAATCGACAAGGAACTGCTGGCGAAATACAGCGAAGGGCTTATAGTCTCTTCCGCTTGTATTGCCGGGGAAATACAGGAGGAGGTTCTCAACGGCAATATGGCAGCTGCCGGGGCAGTACTTAAGGGATATCTCGACATTTTCGGCGAGGACTTTTACCTTGAAGTTCAAAGGCATGAAACCTATGACCCCGATGCAGACAGATCGGCCTTCCCTCTTCAACAGAAAGTAATAGAGGGATTCCGGAAGCTTTCGGCAAAGTTCAATGTAAAGGTCATTGCCACAAACGATGTACACTTCATAAACGCGGAAGATGCGGAAGCCCACGACAGGCTTATCTGCATAAATACGGCAAAGGATATTGACGACCCAAACAGGCTCAGGTACTCAAAACAGGAATATGTAAAAACCGAAGAGCAGATGCGGGCCATTTTCAGCGACTATCCTGAAGTAATAGATAATGTTGCAGCTCTTGTGGATAAGGTCGAGTTTTATGAACTCGATTCCGACCCCATTATGCCCGAATTCGATCTCCCCGAAGGATATACAGATAAGGATGAGTACCTGCGTTTCCTTGCGTATGCTGGTGCTGAGATGAGGTGGGGAGAACCAAACCAGGAACAGACCGAGAGGCTTGACTTTGAGCTTCAGATGATTGCAAAAATGGGTTTCCCCGGGTACTTCCTTATTGTACAGGACTTTCTTCGCGCTGCCAGGGAAATGGGCGTGTCAGTCGGACCAGGAAGGGGATCTGCCGCAGGCTCCGCTGTAGCATTCTGCCTGAGGATAACCGATATAGACCCTATCAAATACGGACTCCTCTTCGAAAGATTCCTGAACCTCGATCGTATCTCAATGCCTGATATCGATATCGACTTTGATGAGGACGGAAGGGAGTCGGTGCTACAGTATGTTGTAAATAAATATGGCCACGACAAGGTAGCACACATCATTACTTTCGGATCGATGGCTGCCAAGATGGCCATAAGGGATGTTGCCCGGGTACAGAAACTGCCCCTTCCCGATGCCGACAGGCTTGCAAAACTTGTTCCGGAAAGGCCCGGGATAACCCTGTCGCAGGCTTACGCAGAAGTTCCTGAACTGGCCAGGGAAAAAAACTCTTCCAACAAACTGATTGCCCAGACTTTAAAATATGCCGAGGTGCTCGAAGGATCGGTACGTCAGACAGGAGTTCATGCCTGCGGCATTATTATAGGCAAGGATGCCCTCGATAACTACATTCCTCTCTGCATAGCCAAGGATACCAACCTTTATGCAACTCAGTACGATGGCAGCCATGTTGAATCGGTAGGGTTGCTCAAGATGGACTTCCTCGGATTAAAGACCTTGTCTATTATAAAGGATGCACTTGAAAACATAAAAAAATCGAGGGGCATAGATATCAAAATAGAAGATCTGCCCCTCGACGACAAAAAGACCTTTGAACTGTTCAGCAATGGTGAGACTACCGGGATCTTCCAGTTTGAATCGACCGGGATGAAAAGATACCTCAAGGATCTTGAGCCCAACAGGTTCGAAGACCTCATAGCAATGAATGCCCTTTACCGTCCGGGGCCTATGGAATATATTCCTCAGTATATCAGGAGGAAACACGGAACTGAAAAAATCGGGTATGACCTCCCGCAGATGGAGAAATTCCTTTCCGACACCTACGGGATCACCGTGTACCAGGAACAGGTGATGTTGCTCTCACAGGAACTTGCCGGTTTTACAAAGGGTGAAGCCGATTCGCTCAGGAAAGCCATGGGTAAGAAGAAGATCGAGATCATGGATAAGATGAAGGTCCAGTTCCAGGAGGGCTGTAATAAAAACGGGCACGATCCTTCAATAGTCAATAAAATATGGTCCGACTGGGAAGCGTTCGCACAATATGCCTTTAATAAGTCGCATTCAACATGTTATGCGCTTGTAGCATTCCAGACCGGTTTTCTGAAAGCCAATTACCCGTCGGAATACATGGCTGCAGTCCTTAGCCGTAACATCAGTGATATAAAGAAGATTACAATCTTTATGGATGAGACGCGCAGGATGGGAATGGAAGTTCTCGGTCCTGACGTCAATGAGAGCAATCTGAAGTTCACCGTTAACAAGGACGGTAACGTCAGGTTTGGACTGGGCGCCATCAAAGGCGTAGGAGAAAACGCTGTTCTTCAGCTTATCGAAGAGAGAGAGAAAAATGGCCTCTATTCTGATATTTATGATCTTGCCGAAAGGGCTAACCTTAACACGCTCAACAAGAAGAACCTGGAGGCTATGGCAGTTGCCGGAGCCTTCGACTGTTTCGAATCGATAAGCAGGGCACAGTACTTTTCGCTCGACACCAAGGGCTCCAGTTTTATCGAAAGCCTGATCAGATATGGCACTAACGCTAAAAATGTAAAGAACTCCAGCCAGCAGTCACTTTTCGGAGAATCCGGAGGATTCACAATGGTAAAACCCGAACCTGCCCCCTGTCCCGACTGGCCAAAACTCGAGAAACTGAACCGGGAAAAAGAGGTGATAGGCATCTATCTTTCATCGCATCCACTCGACGACTTCCGTCTTGAGATAAACACTTTTGCAACTGCCACCCTTGCTGATCTCCAGAATCTCCGTGACTATCTCGACAGGGACGTCACAGTGGTCGGAATGGTAACTGAGACCCGAAACGGAATTGGCAAGAACGGCAAACCCTACGGTTCGTTCACAATACAGGATTATTCCGATTCGTTTCGTTTCATGCTTTTCGATAAGGAATATATCGATAACAGCAAATATTTTATTAATGGCTATTATCTTCTTGTAAAAGGCCGGGTGCAAAAGAGAAGATTCAAGGAAGATGAAATTGAATTCAAGATTAAAACAATAACCCTCCTGTCGAGTGTCAAGGATGAGCTCGTCAAATCGGTCACTCTCAAAATAGATGTCCAGGATATAAACCATGAGATGATCAACGAACTCAACAGACTCGTTCAGGAGAATAAAGGCGACACGGAGCTGAGATTCCTTTTGCTTGATCCTGAGGATAAAATCTCCCTTCCGATGTTTTCAAGGTCGATGCGGGTGAGGCTTAATAATGAATTAACAACTTTTCTCGACGATTATCCCGGCATTGAATATAAAGTAAATTAGCTATCTTTACAACGCTGATTAAGTAGAACCTTAACAAAAAAAAACGATATGGAAGTAGCGGTAAACGATACCAATTTTGATGAAGTAGTCATCAATTCAGACAAACCGGTACTGGTTGATTTCTGGGCTGAATGGTGTGGTCCATGCAGAATGATTGCCCCCATGGTTGAAGAGATTGCCGGTGAATTCAGCGGGAAAGCGGTAGTTGCCAAATGCGATGTAGACAGTAGCCCGGGAGTAGCAGGCAGGTTCGGAATAAGGAACATCCCTACTATCCTGTTCTTCAAGGATGGCAAGGTAGCCGACAAGCAGGTTGGCGCAGTTCCGAAGGCAAATATTGTTGCGAAGCTGAATGCCCTCCTTTAAAGATTTTAAATTTTAATTGGCGGCCGTCAGGGAATCCTGTTACGGCCGTTTTTAATAATGACTTATGACAATTTGCATTTTTGCATCCTCGAGCAGCCGCATAAGAACTGAATATGCCAATGCAGCCTCGGAACTGGGGGCACTTCTGGCAGGCGCCGGGATGAATGTTGTTTTTGGCGGAGGAGGAATAGGCCTCATGGGCAAACTGGCCGATGCAGTACTCGAGAATGGAGGTACCATAACAGGGGTGATTCCTTCATTTATGAAAGATGAAGGCTGGGACCACTCCGATGTTAAGGAGATGATACTGACTCCCGATATGGGTGAAAGGAAAAAGACCATGTTTGAAATGGCAGATGCAATTGTAGCTCTTCCCGGCGGAGTAGGAACTCTTGAAGAACTTACTGAGGCCATGACCCTTAAACAGCTTGGATTGTTCAAAGGACCCATAATAATTCTTAATACTCTGAATTTCTACAGTTCCCTTATTGATTTTCTCGATCACATGATCGAGGGGCACTTCCTTCGCTTTGAACATAAGGGCATGTGGGAGATTGCCTCAACACCCGGAGAGGTGATGATCTGCCTTGCAAAAGGGGAAGCGTGGAACTATGATGCCCGGAGCTTAGCTAAAATTTAATCTTCAGGAACTCTCATACCGATAAACATTATATCGTCTACCTGGTCAAAGTCGCCCATCCAGTGCTTTAACTCTTTTTCGAGCCTTTCTTTTTGTTTGGGCAGGGGAAGCCTGTATATTTCCGAAAGGAGTTTCCTTACGCTGCCCGACTTGAATTTCCGGGCATCAGGCCCTCCGAACTGATCGGCGTAACCATCAGAACACATATAAATCATGTCGCCGGGCCGGATCTCAATAACCTGATTCGTGAAATGCTTCTTTTTGTCTATTGTTGACATCCCGATACCGAACCTGTCACCTTTATAAACATGCACTTCTCCTTTTCTGACAATATAGAGAGGACTATAGGCGCCGGCATATTCAAGAGTGACTGCCTTCCTGTTATATGAAATAAGAGCCAGATCCATACCATCAGTAATACTTTTTTCGTGACGCTGCAACAAGGCGCAGGTTACCTCACTATTCAACTGGTCCATGATGGCCGATGGTTTCGTAAACCCAAGCTCCTTTACGACCTTGTTAAGGGAGTTATGTCCGATAATCGACATGAAGGCGCCGGGGACCCCATGTCCGGTACAGTCTACGGCTGCAAGAAACTGGGTTTCCCCGTTGTCGTAGGTCCAGTAGAAATCGCCGCTTACAATATCTTTTGGGAGGTATAATACAAATGAATCGGGAATAGAGTCTACATGGGGAAGCATTGCCCGCTGGATTCTTTCTGCATACCTTATGCTTGCTGTAATATCCCGGTTCTTTTCTTCGATTATCATGCTCTTCTGAACAACCTCCTGGGTTCTCTCTTCAATCTTTTCTTCCAGCAAAAGTTTCTCCCTGACAAGGTTTTTTTCCCTGATTTTAATATAGAACATTACACCAGTCAGTAACATAATGGCTGAAATCAGGATAAACCACCACGAGAGGTAATATGGCGGTTTAATAATAAAATGAAATGTGACAGGGTTTTTACTCCACACCCCCTGACTGTTGCAGGCAACTACCATAAAAGTATATTTGCCGGGTGCCAGTGAAGAATATTCTTTAGTATTATCAGTAATGGTCTGCCATTTGGCATCCGATTTAAGTCTGATCTTGTATCTCACAACATCGGGGTTCGAAAAGCTGATACTATAAAACTCAAACTGAAGGTTGTTCATATTATGTTTGAGTTTCATATTATCTGCCATGGGTTTGTCTTCCAGATTTACCTTCATCCCTGTAATATATGTCAGGGGTTCATTTACCTTTGAAGAGATTTTTTCAGGTATAATTTGTATCGCTCCGTATGCCGTGCCGAACCAGAGTTCACCTTTTCCGCTTTCGAAGACAGCGTTTGGCTTCGTTTCTATACCTGTAAATCCGCTTTTAGCATCATAAGAGAAGATTCTGCCTGTTTCAGGGATGTACCTGTTAAGCCCTTTGTTGGTTCCAATGTAAATACTTCCGTCACTTTCCGTCCTGATAAGGGAAATTAAATTTGACAGAAGCCCGTTTTCTGCAGTTACAGTTGAAATTATTGAGTCGTTTTTAAGTGCCTTAACACCCTCATTTGTGCCTATCCATAAAATCCCCTTTTCATCCATCGCCATTGTTCTTGGAATGGCCCCCTTTATTGCAGTAACAGGCAAAAACTCCTTTTTAAGAACATCATATTTAATCAGACCGGGCTTTTTATATCCCGGTTCTGCTCCTATCCACATATTTCCCGATGGATCACAATAGAGTGCAGTAACGGCACCAATTGTAAAACTGCCCATGAGGGAATTAATATAG
>CAIMVD010000185.1 GCA_903844815.1 uncultured Bacteroidota bacterium
CAATATCAAGAATAAACATTCGTAGTTCAGAATATTCGACTTGCCATTTTGATTTCTTACTAAAAAACCAATCTACTGTTGGATTCATATTGTAATTTATTAATTGTTTGTCGTTAGTCCTTTTACAATGACCGCTAACGGCCCGCTGGTAGATTTAGTTGCCGTCCGTGTCAGGGTTGGCATGTGTTTTTGCACAGTCCCAATAAGTGGCGATAAGTTGGCTGTCATGATAAAATTGTCAAGATGACTGAGTCCCGATAAACGGTGCGAATTGCTCCCGGTGCAAAAGTTGGCAGATGGCGATGCAAAAACCATGACAACAGCGCGTCGGCCGACAGCCCCATAGACTTTGTCACGGATGCAGGATTGCTCAGGGTGCAAAAGTTTAATAAGTGGGTGCAATTTACGGTGATAGACGTTGGGGTTATTGAAGATTTGTCCGGGCTGGCGAAGGCAATTAAACCTACCAGCGTTGTTAGCATTTGTGCATATTTTAAAACTGTCCTGATGCAGAGAATTTGTCACGATAACCTGCAATTTGTCAAGGTTTTCAGTCCTGGCTGACAGGCAAGCTTTAATACTATTCTGGTCTTTCGATTTCTTGATTTTTTAAAACAAGGAAATATTTCTCTTTGGTTGAAGTATTTAAAATCTCGACAATGACATCAGCATTAATTTCAGTATCCCATTCTGGTCCTTCAGTGCTTACTTTACTTTGTTTATAATCTGGTACGAAGGAGTCCGTGGATTTCCTGGGAGTAGAAATCCAAATAGTTTGGTTTTGAATTATATAAAGTTTTGATATACTTAATTCTGAAGGGATTGAGGTACTGTCAGAATGTACTAGATAAACTACAGCAACAAGGCCTCGCTCTTTAAAAGCACCAGGCATAAAATTTCGGTAAAGATAAGCCTCAAGGAAATACTTATCTGTATCTATCATGAGAGTATCAACTGAATTGGCATAAAGTTCTGTCAATAAATTAAGATCATCAGAAATGTCAGGTTTTTTACACGATGTATGCAAGCAGATTACCAGCAGTATTAAAATTGTTAATCTATTCCCAAGTCTTTTCATTTGTGACATTTTCGTTAACTCTCCTATGATCAAAGACTCAATTGTTCAATAACTCGTATTTGAGTTTGTATAGAATCAAATATACAAAGAATATTGAGTCATGGTGATTTAGTGCAAACCCGCTTTTTGGTTAGCATTTGTGCGGTCTGTCATGGGATCGTAACTGTCATGTTAAAAGTAATTTGTCCCGAAGATTTTGCCACCGCATGAATGCTAACGTACATGTGTAACCGCCTGTTTGCCCTTGACAAGCGGTTTCGCGGCGCGAAACCGATGAAAGGGCAAATGGCCGGTTACACACTGTTAGCGGTTCGTTATTTATTCAATATTGTTTGTTGTATAACCATCTTCAAGTTCTACTAAGTCAAGTTTAATGAATTCTTGAAGATGTTTTGAACTTAAATGGTCATTAAATGATTGCTCATCCTTAAAGCATTCCCAAAGAATTATTTTTGTCGGTTCGTTTTTCACTTGTTTAATGTCAAATGAAATGTTTCCACTTTCTAAAAGTGTCAAATTTCTTAGTTTTTTAAGTTCAGAAATTGTAAAATCAATTTTTGTGGTGTCTTTTATTTTTAAAATTCCTGTCGAATAAAATTGCTCTTCAGACATTGTTGGTTCAATTAAGTCCCAAAGGTTACCATATAAATCTTCAAAAACTGCTACGATTCCATAGTCTTCAAAACTTGGTTCTCTAACTATTTTAATGCTCTTGTCTATCAGGTTTTGATAGTCTCTTCTAAAATTGTCGGTATGTAAGAACAGAAAAACTCGTCCGCCTGTTTGGTTTCCAATTCTGCTTTTTTGTTCTTCATTTGCACCTTTGGCTAACAATAAAGAACACTCACTTGCACCTTTTGGTCTCACTAAAACCCAACGTTTTGTGTCTGAAAGTACAGTATCTTCTATTAAGGTGAAATGTAATTTTTCCGTGTAAAATTCTATCGCTTTGTCATAGTCGTCAACTACAATTGCAATATGTGTCAAATTCTGTTTCATTTTTGTTGCTGTTTAATTTTATGGTGTCGTACTTACAATGACCGCTAACGTACATGTGTAGCCGACGTTTGCCCTTGCACCGAGGTTTCGCGCACGCGGAACCGATGAAAGGGCAAATGGGCGGCTACACAATGTTGTGCTTCCGTGTCTATTCTTCTGATGCAAATTCTTTTTCCTTAATTTCATGAATTTTCTTAAGCAGATCCTGATTTTTCGCAAGGAATTGTTTGTCATAGGTAAAATTGAAATCTTTGTATTTACTATATCCATAAACGATATTTTTATCGTCTAGTAATTTTTTAATGGCATCAACTTTTTCCTCTTCTTTCACGTTAAACCAAACAACAGAATTTGGCTTTGTTCTTTTATCATATTGATAATGATTCTTACCATTTATCACAATGCTAATGTAGCTTTGTGTGAATTTAAGTTCAATATTCTTCTCAAATTCGGATAAAATTTCAAAATGCTTTTTAGCTGTATCCAAAGTCCATTCTGCTTTTTCGCTCCAAGTTGTTTCTGTTACTTGTTTTGACTCTTCTTCTTCCTCTTGTTCAACATATACGTCAAGTATTTTAGTGAAACTAAGAATTTTTTCATTACCTACTTCAAGAAGGTCTGCTTGAATAGCAATCATTGGAACAGTCAAGCTTAGTAATTGAATAACATTAAAATATCGTCTATCAAATGATTCTGCAATTAAAACAGCGAAATGCTGCCTTTGTGGATATTTTCTTTTCTCGTTATCCCAATATTCAATAGATCGAATTATATGAGAAGGATCTGTTTCTCCTAACATCACTTCAATTTCATACATAGTGCTGTCTGTGGGGTCTTTTAATAATATATCAAGTCGCCCACCTTTTGACTGAATTTTCTCTTTTCGAACTGAAATTAAGTTCCCAAGTCCGAGCTTTTCAGGATTTGCATAAATAATGTCCTGTAACCAATATTCGTCTTTCCCTGCATTCCTTATAAATATTTTCTTTCCAAGTTTTATTTCTTGCTCCATGTTGTTTGTCTTTCTATAGTTTTTAGAATTTTCAATGTAAGTCCAGATTCAAATGAAGTGACTAAAGCGCAATATTAAAACCTAACATTCCTGATGATTGCAGTTAATAATTTAAACTTTGTTAGCATATCCATAGTATCAAAATCAAATTTTTCATCTAATCTCATGTCTATTTTCTTTTTTGCATGAAGCACAACGGTTGCGGGTATGAGCAGAAAGCGTTGGTGGCGCAGTCACGCCGGTTACTGGTCCCGGTTCTTTAGCCGTGAAGTTGTCCCGGCGTGCAAGACACCATGGCGCAATTTTTGCAATCCCGGTTTAACGAAATTGGTTAGGGGCGATAAGGATGGTATCATGATGAAACTGTCCAGGTGCGATGCAAAAATTGTGACAAGCTTTTTGCTTATACCCGCTGTTGTGTGTATGTGCCTTTTTTAGATTTTTTTTTAAGTTTTCTTTTTGCTTTATCAGCTTTTATGAAATCACTTATCATTTTTTGATCGTCTTTTGTCAACGGTTTAGGATCAAAAAAGAAGTCCACTTCTAAAGGTTCTCTAATAAGTCCCATAATATTTATTTTTTAAAATATTTATCAATTAGTTTTAATGCGGCATCGGTATTTATAACCATGAGATGGCCTCCAACATTAATAGCTCCAAGTGTATTCTTGTAATGCTCAATCAACTGTGTTTTTGAGGTAAACGATACATATCCTTCAAATCCTCTGTGAAATGCTAGGCGACATGCAAATGCCACTAAATTTCCAGGAACTCCAATATATACTTTATTTCGTCCAAGGTTAAATGGAGCGCTCTCAATCAGGTGCATATAAACATAGTCTTCCCTTTCTGTAATACTAATCAATCCTTGAATAATTTCAGGATTTCCGGAAATAGTCAATTTATATACATCTCTGTCAGGTCGTTTACATTCAGATTTCCAATTAAAGAGCCATCCATTCTTAGTAGTAACAGATTTCAAATCTATATTGTCAACCAAGGAAATATCTGTCTGGAAACTGTCTCCAGTGATAACATTCTCAACCGAATTAGTCAACTTATCAATCTCTATGTCAATATATTGAGGATTATGTTTCATTATGCAAATTTACAAAATATCTTCGAGAATTTATCCTTTTTGGGGAGTTTTCAGGCATTACACACAACGGCCTCGCGGTATGTGTTGTTGCCGCAGCGAAGGGGGTGGCGTGTTTTTTGGAGGTCAACTGGTAGCGAAAAATATAGTATTAAGAGTCATTATCTCGGAGGCAAAAAACATGCCACCACCTGGGCGGGAAAACGGCCAACCTGAATCTGCCTTCCTTGCTGCAATTTGTCTA
>CAIMVD010000186.1 GCA_903844815.1 uncultured Bacteroidota bacterium
GATCCTGAATTTAAAGAACTGCTATCTATAGTTTCCTTCGAGAAGGGAATTGATATCTCACTGGTTGAAAAGGATTATTGGATAATGCATGCATTATATGGGTTGAATAAGCAGGGAATAGAGTTTGAGTTAAAAGGGGGTACTTCTTTGTCAAAAGGATTCGGTTTGATTAACCGGTTTTCAGAGGACATTGACATCCACATTAAAACAAACTATGGATTGGAAATTGAGGGAAAGGAAGACAAGCCAAAGGTAAAGGAAGCTCGTAAAGCATTTTATGATAGATTAGCACAAGAGATTAAAATTGATGGCATTGTTAATGTCGAACGTGATACCGAATTTGATGATAATGATAAATATCGTAGTGGAGGAATAAGACTTCACTTTACAACTTATACCCCGGCATTAGCAGGTATAAAAGATGGCATTCTTTTAGAAGTTGGATTCGATACAGTTTCACCAAATATGCCTATTGATATTTCATCATGGGTTTTGGATTATGCGAAATCATTGAATCAATCTTTTGAATACATTGATAATAAAGCTAAAGCAGTTCTTTGTTATCTTCCTGGGTATACCTTTGTTGAAAAACTTCAAACAATCGTAAACAAGTATCGTAAGTATTCAGAAGGTACGATTAAGGTTAAAAATTTTATCCGGCATTATTACGACATATACTGCCTCCTCAATGATACGAATGTTCTGAGTTTTATTGGAACAACTGAGTACCTAACTCACAAAAATAAGCGTTTTCATGGTGCCGACAAAGACATTCCTTTATCTGAACATCCTGCCTTATTACTACCTGATATTGAGATTAGAAAATCATTTATCCAACGTTATCAGGAATCAGCCCATTTGTACTACAAAGGTCAAACTGATTTTGAGATCATTTTAGCACTGATTAAAGAGAACATTTATAAGTTTTAAAATTGTTTTCGAATTCCACTATCTCAACCCGCACTTTCTCTCTGCCAATACTGCGATAAGAATCGTCCTATAATTATCAAGTGTAAATGGTTTCAGATAAGTAGGGTCTGCTGAAAAAAAGGTTAACAGTTGATATATAACATGATAATGTTTATATTTGAGTAAACCAGTGCAAGGATATATGAAGAGAGCCACCAAAAAGCGTGCACCTACACCGCAGTATATCAGTCCCAATCAGCTGTCTCTTGACAATTTTGAGACACCATTCGATCGAAAATTAAATCCTCAAAACCGGTGGGTCGTTCTCGCCCATCTAATCCCATGGGACGAAGTTTGTAACCTTTATAAGAAGCATATTGGGATCAGCACTACTGGTAGACCGCCTTTGAGTCCCCGCTTGGTTATTGGCGCATTAATAATAAAGCACCTGTGCAATCTTGATGATCGTGAAGCTGTTGACCAGATGTCTGAGAATTTGTACATGCAGTATTTTCTGGGCTACTCATCTTTCACGACAGAAGCTCCCTTTGATCCCTCACTGTTTGTGGATTTCCGTAAGCGTCTGGGGATGAACAATCTGAATGCAATCAATGAAAGGATCGTTTCACTTAAAACCAGATTTGAGCATAAAGAAACGGTTACGGAACAAGCATCAGGGAATATCTCATCAACTGATAAGAATAGTGATGTACCTGATGGAAAAACAAAGGCCGGATAATTTTTGATGCCACAGCCTGTCCACAGGACATAGCATATCCTACAGATCTTGATTTGCTATCAGATTCGAGAGAAAAGCTTGAGGAGATGATAGATAACCTTTATGATCCTTCTAAACATGAAAAGAAACCCAGGACATACAGGGAAGTAGCAAGGAAGAGATATCTGCAAACGGCGCAAAAGAAGAAGAAGACACATAAAGAAATCCGCAAAGCAATAGGTAGTCAGTTACGATTTGTCAAACGCGATATAAATCAGGTAAACAGATTATTGGATACATATAAATCCTTTCCGCTTAGAAAGAGGGATCAAAAGTACCTCATGGTGATTAATACGCTCTATGATCAGCAGAAAGAGATGTACGACAGTCATAAACACAGCATAGAAGATCGTATTGTCAGCATACATCAGCCGCATGTACGACCTATTGAACGCTTTCGCCAGCGGTTCGGTTTTTACCCACGTGAGGTACTTGCCGACCAGATATACTGTAATAGGGCTAACAGGTCTGCATTAAAGGAGAAAGGCATAAAACTACTGGCCAAACCTCTTGGAAGACCCTCGGCAGTGCAGATTCACGTAAGTCCGGGAGAGCGCAATCCAATTGAGGGTAAGTTCGGTCAGGCAAAAAATGCGTATGGGTTAAACCGTATAAGAGCCAGGCTGAAAGGAACAAGTGAATCGTGGATTGCCTGCATCTTTTTGGTGCTGAACCTGGTCAAACTGGCCGGGACAGCACTCCCGTATCTCATTATTAAGCTTATTAATAGTATTTCAGCAGGATTACATTCACTCAAGCGGTATCATTATGTTCAAAGAATCCATGGAGACATTGACTTCGGTCAATTCTTATTGAAGCTAAGACGAGTTGAGCTTAAAAACATATGCTGAGTTTTTCAGCAGACCCTACTTAAAGACTGAATTATTGAAAACCGAAACTAAAAAAGTGACCGGACAGGCTGAAAGTATTACGACCAGCAATTATCCTTATAATGCTATAGAAGAAGCCATCTGCAACGCTGTTTACCATAAAAGCTATTCTGACCAGAAGCCCATCGAAATCCAGATACTTCCTGACCGGATCGAAATATTAAGCTATCCCGGACCTCTGCCACCAATCAGAAATGCCGATTTGCAACAGCGAAGGGTAATTGCCAGAGATTATCGAAACAGAAGAATTGGAGATTTTTTAAAGGAATTGAAACTCACAGAAGGCAAAGCTACCGGCATTCCGGTTATTCGTGATGAAATGGCAAAAAACGGCAACCCTGAACCGGTGTTTTATACCAACGAAGAAAGAACGTTGTTTTTGGTCACTTTGCCCTGTCATATTGATTGGTTGGTAACTAAGTCGGTAACTAAGTTAACGAGGGAAGAAGTTGATGTAATTCTTCTGGGAAGTCTGAGCTTTGAGGTAATAAACAATTTGTTAATCAAAGATATAAGTGATGTCAGAGAGTACATTAGAGAGAAAATAGTAACTATGCCGGTATCTAAGTCGGTAACTAAGTCAGTAACTAAGATAATTGAACTAATCGAATATTTAGCAATAGAGAAAACAAGAGAGGAAATTCTGGGATTTCTTGAAATCGGTAATCAAACTAAAAACTTCAATACAAATATTAAACCGTTGTTGGATTATGAAATATTAGAATTAACAGAACCCGACAAGCCAAAAAGCCGGAATCAGAAGTACCGGTTAACAAAAAAGGGCCGGAAGTTACTGAAGGAGAAATGAATTAAAAGGTCTTTAAAAATTGACACAAAGCATATACGATAAAGTACTGATTGCATTAAGACAAGCAGGACAATATAACAGCAGCCTTGTTATCAAGCCTGAAGTTATTCTTTGGCCTGATCATGAGAACCAGTGGTTAGACGTCATTGATGTTTTACAGGAATCACTTCAAAATCTGTTGATTTTCGGCAAGTATGATCCTTCCAGAAAAACAGGACCTGCCATATGGTTGAAATGCATGGTAGCCAGAATGCTTCCTGAAGCGATTGGGAAGCAGATTCAACTCCGATAATATACATGCCGGGTGTTGCAAAGCCTATCAGGGCCGACGGAGGCATTGCTATGGTAGGAAATTTCGATGTAGATGTCGAGCATCAGCAAAGGGTAAGTCATTTGTTCGGACCCATGCCTAAGGAGATGAGGGATGATACTGCTTTCATGGACAGGATACATGCCTATATTCCTGGGTGGGATTTCCCCAAGATCAATAAAAGTGATTTAACCGGTCATTTCGGTCTTGTAAGTGATTTCCTTGCAGAATGCTGGACAAGGCTTCGGGATATAAGCAGGCTATCGACCGTACTTCCGGAGATAACGTATGGTGGGGCATTGAGTGGGAGGGATACCACCGCAGTAAACAAGACCCTTAACGGGCTGATAAAACTTATGCAGCCTAATCCGGATGCCCCTGTATCCGCTGAATTATTGGAGTGGGCTGTTAAGGTTGCAATGGAATACCGAAGAAGAGTGAAGGAGCAGCAAAAAAGGATAGGATCGGCAGAATTCCGGAACACACACTTCAGTTACAGGATTAGGGAGAACGGGGTTGAGACATTTGTAACAACACCAGAAATCCACAGCGAAAATACAATCAGCGAAGACCCATTGCCACCTGGTCAGGTCTGGACCCTTAATACAGGAGGTCAGGAAGATGCCACTGGTCTTTACAAGATCGAAATAACAACAGGTCCGGGTTCGGGAGTAAAGATCCTGAATAAGCCTGCACCGCCTCAATTTCAGGAGGCTGTCAAGTATGCCGAGCAGAATCTTTACAGCAAGAGCAAGACCCTTATTGGTGACCGTGATCCTCGCTCACATGAGTTCTCCGTTCAATTAAGGGCATTTGATGCCTCAAAGACCGGGAATGGAGTAGGAATGGCAGTACTGATCGGACTATGCAGTGCCATCCTTGAAAAGAATACCAAGGGAGGCCTGGTGATAGTAGGTCAGCTGAATCTCGGAGGTTCTCTCGATAATGTTTACAATGCTGTTAATCTTGCCGAGCTGGCAGTTGAGAAGGGAGCCACTACCATACTCGTACCGTTGAATGCCAGGAAGCAGTTAAATGACTTGTCGGATGACATGATTACGAAGATAAATATCCAGTATTACACGGATCTGAAGGATTGTTTGGTGAAGGCGCTGGGGGATTAAAAAATAAGATTGGGATAGTACTGTGATTATGTTCTGCGCAATCGGGATCTTCAAAGGATACGTAATAGTAGGCGACCCAGGAGCCGGTCAACCTTTATAGTAATGAGTAATGCGTTACTTCTTCAGCCAATGGAAGGTGGTTTATACACGCTATCGAAAGTAAAAAAGAACATGATTGTAAATAGGAACGCGTTAAGTCTGTAGCGCAGTACCAATGGAACATTTGCTTTGATTAAGGTAAAAAGGGCAAAGATTGTAAATAGGAACGCGTTAATATCTCAGGAGAAGTAATAATGGTGATTGTTAATTATATAAATAATGGACATTAAACTCATTTATGATTAATTCTAAGTCCACTAATTCCCCAAACAATTGTCTTAATAACAGTTAGTTGCTTATGATAGACACCGGGTAGGTGAAAGTGAATGCGAATGTGGCAGAACCTGGATTAATAACGTTTAGAAGTTGTAACCCCTTGTCAAAAAGTGTGAGTGTGAGAGCGGGAGTGAGGAAAAAAAGAAGCGAGAGTGAATTTTGAGTCGGATTTCCCCGCTCTCGCTCTCGCTCTCGCTCTTTTTCAGTACCCCGAACGGACAAAAGTTGCAACCAGTTTGCCTTAAAATCACAATACATCTCATCCCTTGAATTAGTAGAAATTTTCAGATGTGTACTTCCAATTCAGGTTGAATCACTTTATTTTGGAAGCATATGCCCCTAAAACACGGAATTAATGCTTCCAATACACGGAATAAAATGCTGCTAAAACACGGAATAAAATGCTGCCAAAATACGGATTTTGTAATTAAATTGATTTAAAATAAATATCTTTGTGGATGTATTGTTAGAATATTGAAAACTAAGAATTACATATCCCGTATTAGTGACAAACTTCTTAGAAGCTTGCTTGAATCGACCGGAGCTGTTCTTGTGGAAGGTGCAAAATGGTGCGGCAAAACACAATCATCATTACAAATAGCAAACAGTGTCGTATATATGCAAGATCCTGATGAGGGGCCCGGTTATTTGGCAATGGCAGATACCAAACCATCACTTCTGCTGGAAGGGGAACCTCCATTGCTTTTGGATGAGTGGCAAATGGCCCCAGTTATTTGGGATGCTGTACGATTTGCTGTTGATAAACGAGCTCTGATGGGTCAGTTTATCCTTACTGGCTCAGTAACGCCAAGTGACGGTGAAACGATTCATTCGGGTACTGGCAGAATTGCACGGATGCTTATGCGACCTATGAGCCTGTTTGAGTCTAATGAATCTAATGGCAAAGTGTCCATTAGAGATCTTTTCGAGGGAGATACAGATATTGCTGCAAAAAGTACTTTGTCTATAGAGCAGATAGCACATTCTATTTGCAGAGGAGGATGGCCGGCTGCTGTAATATCTGAAAAACAGTCTCCACGAACTGCGATGAACTATGTTGATGCTGTAATTAATTTAGACATACAAAGTGTTGATGGTGTTGAGAAGGATACTGAGAGAGTTCGTTTATTGCTACAATCATTAGCTCGCAATATTTCTACTCTGGCAACATCCAAAACTATAATGGATGATATGCAGGTTAATGAGGCTTCTATTACAGACAAAACGTTGAACGTCTATCTTAATGCACTGCGTCGTATATTTGTTATTGAAGATGTTCCTGCCTGGCAACCTTCACTCCGTTCAAAAACTGCCATCCGTACCGCAAACAAACGCCAATTTGTTGATCCCTCAATTGCGACAGCTGCATTGAGAACAAATGCTACAGGGATATTGCGTGATTTTGAGACATTTGGCTTTTTATTTGAATCATTGTGTACCCGAGATTTGCGGGTATATTCGCAGGCTATTGATGGAGGAGTATTTCATTATAGGGATAAATCAGACCTTGAATCCGATCTTATCATTAAACTTAATGATGGTAGGTGGGCTCCTGTTGAAGTAAAACTGGGAAATAAGCAGATTGAAGAAGCTGCTGCAAACCTGATTAAACTCAGTCAAAAGGTCGATACTGAAAAGATGTATCAACCAACTTTTCTTATGGTAATAACAGGCGGCCAGGTTGCCTACAGAAGGCCGGATGGGGTGCTTGTAATTCCAATAGGCTGCTTGAGAGATTAAGTTTAATTCAAATCTCAATATCCATATGTTTGCCACTCTTACAAAAAATCTAATTTTCAGAATTTAAAAGTTGCAACCCTGTATTATAAAGTGTGAGTGTGAGAGTGAGTTTTGAGGAAAAAGAAGCGAGTGTGCTCGCTCTCGCTCTCACACTCGCTCTTTTTTCAGTCCTTCTTCGCCAAGGCTTCGGAGGGCACTGTACCCGGAGCGGGACTTGAATCTATTTTACTGCATTTGACTTCATTATTTTAATATACTTGAAAAACAGCATATTATCAATTTGTATTTTGTTTATTGGATTTCATTTTATTACATTTGAGTATAAGTTTGCACCTAATTTGCACCTACTTTTGGTTTATATAGTTTGATATAAAACGCTCAAAAATGACAGAAATTCAATTTTATCTTAAATCTGAAAAGCTTGATAAACATGGAAAGGTTACTCTTTTAGCTTCGATCTACAGCAACTATAAAGCCTATAGAATGAAGCTGGGAAAAGTAAGAATTCGTGATTGGAATAAAAAATCACAACGCCTAAGGTTGTCTTCTCAGAATACAAAAGCTTATGAAGAAAACTCAAAAATGAACGCATTTATCGATGAAGTTGAATCCCAGGCCAGATTGCTGTTTAATAAAGTTACCAAGGAAAGAAGGAAACCTTCGGAGTTTGAGTTGACAAATCTTCTCAATACGCCCGAAGTATCCTCTGTGCTTAAATCAACTTCCGTTATGGAAGTTTTCAGCGATTTTATTGAATCTAACAAATCAGATAAAGCTGAGCGCACAATAAAGGGATATACCACTGTTAAAAACTATATAACCCGATTTCAGGAATCTACAAAGTATACTTTAACCTGGGACAATATTGATGTTAAGTTTATTGATAAGCTAAAAAAATATACGTTCATAACCGAAAGGAAGCAGGTTGGGTACTATGCCAAGATTACCAGGGTACTTTCAACATTTCTGCATTGGGCAGAAGAACGTAACTATTATCAGGGCAAGATCTATGATAAGCTTAAAGTTGATGAACCCGAAAGAGAGGTTGTATTCTTAAGTATGGATGAGCTTCTGGTACTCATGGATTATAACTTTGAAAGCCACCGATTAAATAAAGTGAAGGATCTATATTGTTTTGCATCATTTACCGGACTCCGGTATAGTGATGTAATCTCTCTTAAGCGAGAGCATATAAACAATAAACTCTTAACTAAAACTCAAGTAAAAACAGGGTATGTTAAAACTCTCCCTCTTAATGATTTCGCTCTTAAAATACTCAAAAAGTATGAAGAAGATGAAGATCCCCTTCCTAAAATGTCCATTCAGAATATAAACGAATATTTGAAAGAGGCCTGTGGAATTATTGCTTCGAAACAGCTCCCAAAAACAGAATTTAACCGGCTGGTGATAAAAAAAAGTGTGATAGGAAGTGAAACTACAGAAGAATCACTTCCTCTCCATGAGTCAATTACCTTCCATACTGCCAGAAAAACATTTATTACCAATAGCATTATGCTTGGGGTAAACATAAAGGCCTTACAGGATATGGGGGCACCAAAAAAAGAAAAAGATTTGAAGAAATATCTGAAGATTACGGATGCATTTAAGAGCCAGGTAATGGATAATACCTGGAATGTTTTGAGTTTAAACCATATACCAAAAGAGCTTATTTCTCAAAATTAACATTCCGTTACTTTTTTTTATCACCAGCAAATCGTTCTTCAAAAAAACATACCTTTATTTGCTAATTACGAGCAATGTTTTGGACCTAAAGAATGGAATTTCAGCTAATTAATCAAGACGGGGTTTATCCAAATTCAATTGAAATTGGATCACTCAATATTTTTGCCCCAAATCAAAAATCCAGAATTGGATTGCGAATTGAAATTGAGAATTATTTAAGGGAAAAATATAATCCTGGTATATATCAAGGACCTGCTGCAAACGAAATTTCTCAATATCTTTTTTCATTTTATAACTCAGAGTTTAAAAAAAATATAACTCGGATAGATAATCCCTTCTTCATTTACTTTACTTTATTTCAATCAGATATTGCTTCTCGAATTCATAATCAGTTTAGAACAAACAAACTAGATAAGAACCAAGCTAGGTACTGGGAGAAATATGGCCCCCTATTCAGGAGAACACTTTCCTACATTCTAGATGAAATGATTTTGCAGTTTGAATTTCCAAACATTCCGAATCAGACTTTTGTAGAGTCTTTAATTGATTTTGATCGGTTATTTCTTTTAAGTGAGAAAGCAATCGAATACTCCGTAATCAGTAACGAAATTTACTACCTTAACAAGTCTTATAAAGTCAAAATAAACCCGGAAGGCTCTGAATTCTTCATAGAAAGTATTAAAACGAAAGAAAGTAAAAAGTATTCACAACTTCATGAATACTATGCTAATCAAACTTCATTTGACTCTTCATTAAGAGAAAAATATATTAATGGAAAACCCTACGAACAAGATTGGATTAAACATTGGATATTCCGGTGATGTTGACCCCCTTTTCCGGTCATATTGACCCCCCTCAGGGATGAAGGTTCAGAGAACTTGAATGACTGACAATATTACCGATTTTTTCTTAAATTCTCTCCACGCAA